>JANXSY010000112.1 GCA_025356435.1 Isosphaeraceae bacterium
CGGCGGCGGTGGCGGCTTCCTCGGCAACTCGGTCCCGTTGGGGTTCCAGCAGCTCACCAACTTCCCCCCGCCCAACGGCGAACGTCTGGTGCCCACGCTCGACCAGTTCAAGAGCCCCGCGGGCTACCAGCCGCTCCCGGTCGGGATCGTGATCAACCAGTTCCTGCCGGGCTCGGGCTACGTCAACCGCAAGCTCCACGGCGTCGGCGGCCATTCGACTGGCAACAGCTCGATCAACACCAACGTCCTGGTCACGCACTTCGGCCGCCACTCCAACGGCCTTCACTACGAGATCCCCAAGGCCCACTACTCCAGCCGTTATCCCTTCCGGGGCCACGGCGTCTTCACCCTCCCCGGCCGCGTCTTCACCCGAGATATCTACCACCCCGGCAAGACGATCGTCGTCAAGCACAGGGTTGCCGTCGTCCCCTTGAACGAGCAGATCCAGTTCAAGCGATAAGCCGACGATAGACCGATCCTGACGCGAGGGCCGGGCCACCGAGAGGGGGTCCGGCCCTTCGTCGTCTCCGGGGCGGGCCAGCCGTGCTTGACCATAAGTGAGATCTGCCTGTAAGATGCGCGAGGGGATCGTCAACAGTTCGAGATCAAGAGGGGCGCACGGTCGCCTCACGCCCCGCTTTCGAACCCGACCAGAGCCGGCTTCGCTCGTCAGACACGGGATGGAACGATGAAAGAGGAATCGCGCGAGGCGGTCAAGCACGAGTTACCGCACGAGACGCCGACGGTCATCCACAATCCCGAAGAGGATCTGACGATCCTGGCCAAGTGGCTCCGCCGAGGGATCGAGCAGGGTCCGCGCTTCTGGTTCCTGGTCGCGGGCGTAGTCGCGGTGTTCGCCATTATCACTACCCTTCTCAGCGGCCTCTCAGGCGGACGCTCGGCGACCGGTCGCGCCTGGACTGAACTGGCTCTCGCCACGACGCCCGGCCAGAGGGTCGAGATCGCCGACGAATTCCCGAAGTCTGAAGTCGCGCTTGCCGCCCGCCTCCAGGCCGCGTCCAACTACTTCAACGACGCCGTTCGCGGCCTACCGAACGAGCGAGAAAAGGCCGGCCCCGAACTCAGGAAGGCCCTCGACCTTTTTGACCTGATCGCCAAGGAAGCCCCCAAGGATTCCTCCGAGGCCCTGGCCGCAAACTTCGGCGCGGCCCGCACCCTTGAGGCCCGTAACGAGCTGTCCGACGCGGTCTTGCGATACAAAGCCGTCATCTCCGGCTGGCCCGGCACCCCTGAGGCCAAACAGGCCGAGAAGCTGGTGACGCAGCTCGAAGACCCCGACGTCATCGCCTTCTACAAGCAGCTTTACAGCTACACGCCCCCGACTTCTCCCGGCATCGGCGGTTTGCCGAAAGACCCGAACGGGCTGCCGGCAGGCCTCGGCGGCCTTCCCGCTGGTCATCCGGCCCTCAACGGCCCGACCGTGCCCACCGGCCCGATCTCGGTCCTGCCCCCCCTACCCGGCTTCAGCGACACCCCCGCCGGCCCCGGCCCGCTCGACATCGCCCCGCCGCCGGACCTTCCCGGCCCTGCGAAGCCGATCGGCAAGGACAAGATGCCCAAGGCGATCGAATCGCCGAAACCGGCCGAAATCAAGCCCGCCGCTCCCGTCGCCAAGCCCGAATTGCCGGTCGACCCGTTCAAACCCGCAGCGAAGCCCTGATCGAACCTGACGACTTCACGGTGTTGGGCGAGAGATCAAGAGACGCATCGATGCCCCCCCAACTCTCGTCCACACCAATTGAGTTCGTCGTCAAGCCCCGGATGGTCGGCAAGCGGATCGATGCCTACCTCTCGCATCGATACCCCGACTATTCGCGGAGCGTGATCCAGAAGGTGATCGACGCCGAGGCCGTCCTCATCAACGGCCTGACGACTAAGCCGTCAGCGAAGGTCCACCAGGGCGACGTGATCCGGGTCTGGCTCCCCGAGCTATCTGACGACCCGCCGATCGCCGAGGATATCCCGCTCACGATCGCCTACGAAGACCCCGCCTTCGTCGTCGTCATCAAGCCCGCCGGGCTCGTCACCCACCCGGCGAAGGGCAACTGGACCGGCACGCTCGTCAACGCCCTCCAGTTCCACTTCGACACCCTTTCGACCGTCGGCGGCGAGAACCGTCCCGGGATCGTCCACCGCCTCGATCGCGACACCTCGGGCCTCCTGATCGTCGCCAAGGAGAACCTCGCCCACGCCGCGCTGGCCCGTCAGTTTGCCGAGCGGACCATCCAGAAGGAATACATCGCCCTCGTCTACGGGGCACCCGACCGCGACCGCGACACGATCGATCAGAGGATCGGCCCTCACCCCACCAACCGCGAGAAGATGGCGGTCCGCCTTGAGGCCGACGGTGGCAAGGAGTCGGTCACTTTCTATGAGGTGCTCGAACGATTCCACGGCTTCGCCCTGGTGCGCTGCCGGCCCAAGACCGGCCGGACCCACCAGATCCGCGTTCACCTCACCCACATCGGCCACCCGATCCTCTCGGACAAGATGTACTCCGGGCGCCCCCACCTCACGCTCGGAGACCTCGCGGGCTCCAATGTCGCCGACGCCGACCGCGTGATCATCGCTCGTCAGGCCCTCCACGCCCACGCCTTGCACCTGACCCACCCGCTCACCGGCGATCCGCTCGACCTGACCGCCCCCCTGCCCGACGACATGGCGCACGCCCTTCAGATGCTCCGCAAATATCGAACGTGAACAGGCCAGGACGCCGACCACAACCGGCATAATTGCACTTCCGAGATTCGCGTTCTACTCTTCCCCCGGCCTCCTCGCGAAGTGTGCGGAGGAGTCATCAGGGAGTCGGACGCCATGCCCATACCCACCCGTCTCGTCTGCGCCTATTGCCTGGCGAGCGTCGAGACGTCGGACGGGGACGATGCGAGTCCCCCGGCCTATTGCCCCTCTTGCGCCAGCCCGCTCGAACGGCCTGACGGCGTGATGCCCTCCTCGGATGAGACCGGCGCGGTCTCATCGCGTCCCGACTCCTGGGCATCTCCTGACGCCCCGACGTCTCGGCCTAGTGACAAGCTCCCCACCGAACAGATCGGCCGATTCAAGGTCTTGGAATGGATCGGCGGCGGCGGATATGGTGACGTCTTCAAGGCTTACGACCCCCGACTCGACCGCGACGTCGCGCTGAAAGTTCTTAAGCCGACGAAGCTCGACGCCAAGGCGATCGAACGCTTCCTCCGCGAAGCCCGCGCGGCGGCGAGGCTCGAACACCCGTTCATCGTCGGCCTTCACGACGCAGGCCAGGACGACGGACGGCTCTGGATCGCCTATCAGATCGTGCGGGGCCGGACCCTCTCGCAGATCCGCGACGCCCACTCGCTCGACCTGCGTTCCTCGATCGCGCTCGTCCGAGACCTCGCCGAGGCCCTCGACCACGCCCACCGCCGGGGCATCTCGCACCGAGATCTCAAACCCGCCAACGTCATCGTCGACGACGACGACCGCCCCCACCTCACCGACTTCGGCCTCGCCCGACGCTTCGACGAGCCCTCGGAATTGACCGGTGAGGGAACCGTGCTCGGAACCCCCGCCTATATGAGTCCCGAGCAGGCCGCCGGCCGGGCCAACGCCGCCGACGGCCGGAGCGACATCTACAGCCTCGGCGTGATCCTCTACGAACTCATCTGCGGCCGACGACCCAGCGACGTGCCGAGCAACACCCCGTACTGGAAATTCGACCGCAAGCTCCCCCCACCCGCGCCTCATTCGGTCGATCGGACGATCCCGAGAGAACTCGACCGGATCTGCATGAAGGCCCTGGCGCTCAACCCCGAAGACCGCTTCTCCAGCGCGAGGGCGATGGCCCAGGCCCTCGAAGACTGGCTCCATCATAAACCAGTCGCGAAGACCAGGCCCCGGCTCGCCATCGCGCTGACCCTCGTCACGCTCACCCTCGCGGCTGGAATCGGCCTCAGCACGATCTGGCGTGAAAATCACGCGCCAGGGCCTGTCGCGTCGACCCCAGAGGTCGTCACGCTCCACACCGCGCTGAAGCCCGTCGCACCTGCCGAGCCGGCCGACCCGTCGATCTTCCCCGTCGTCGTCAACACCGACCGGCACAAGGTCCACTTGCCGAATTGCCCCTCGCTCGACCGGATGACGGAGGGGCACCGCAAGGACTACCCTAGCCTCGCCGTCGCCATGGCAGCAGGTCATGCTGACATCTGCAAGACTTGCGAAAAGAAGATGCCGAAGCCGTGAAGCAATGGAGACGAAGTTGATGTCAAACACCTGCGGACATTCTTCGCTGTCTGCGATGCTGTCTTTTCAGACTGAGCCGGCCACCCCGAAATGCATCATGAGTCTTCCTCTTTTGCGGCGGTTTCGTGCGATTCGTCCCAGACTTGATCCAGCGGGCTAATCGACTTGCGCGGAAGGAGAAGTCGTTGATGTCAAGTCGTGATGGCCGAGTTCGCGACGCGACCCACCTATAAATATTGGCATCAAGGCGACGCTGTTTTTTTCCTTCGAACTGGAGTAAATTAGGCTCGCGTTGCGAGGGCAGTCAACCCGTTTGTTTCGCACAGGATAGGGTGGAAATGCCGGAATGGGCGGGCTGGACGGTCGGCGTGGGTGCCTTGGGGGCGATCGTGCTGATCCTCGGCCGATGGCTGGCCGTGGTGAACGCCCTCACGCGTCGGCTGACCGAGATGGAGGCGGGCCGTCACGTCAGGCCCGTCCGCACGAGATCACTCGGGCCGGTGGGTCGGCTGGCACGCCGGTTCAATGAAGTCGCGCCGACGATCGAGAGTCGGATCGCCAAGCTCGAACGCGACGGTCAGCAGCTTCGCGTTGTGCTGGGAGGGATGGCCGAGGGGGTGATCGCGATTGACTCTCGCCGCCGACTCCTCTTCGCCAACGCCAGCGCCGACGCCCTCTTCGGTCTCGACGCCCGCTCGGTCGGCCGCTTCCTCCTCGAACTGATCCGCAGCCCGCAGCTTCAAGAGGCCGTCGAGGCAACCCTCGGCAGCGCCGACAACTTTAGCGGCGAGATTAACCTCGCGAGCCGAGAGCCGTTCCCGAAGCCCCACGCCAAGACACTCGCAGTCCACGGCACACCCCTCCCCGGTTCTCCTCAGGGCGGGGCGATCCTGGTCTTCCACGACGTGAGCGACCTCCGCCGCCTCGAACGAATGAGGGAAGACTTCGTCGCCAACGTCTCGCACGAGTTGAAAACCCCGCTCGCCTCGATCAAGGCCTATACCGAGACCCTGCTCGACTGGGCGCTCCGCGACGAGGAGGTCAACGTCCGCTTCCTCCACCGGATCGAGGAGCAGGCCGAGCGGTTGAACCAGCTGATTATGGACCTGCTCAGCCTGGCCCGGCTCGACTCGGGCGAAGGGATTTTCGACCACGAGCCGCTCGCCCTCGCACCTCTGATCCGCAAATGTGTCGAGTCGGTTCGCGGCCGCGCCGAGGCCAAGGGCCTGGCGCTCGACCTTGACTTCGGCCCGCTCGACGACACGACCGTCATCGTCGCCGACGAGGAGGCGGTCCGTCAGATCCTCGACAACCTGATCGACAACGCCGTGAAATACACGCCCGAGCGGGGCTGGGTCCGAATCGCCTGCTCGTTGACAGCACAGAGCGTCTCGATCGAGGTCGCCGACTCCGGGATCGGCATCCCTCGCGACGACCTGGCCCGCGTCTTCGAACGCTTCTATCGCGTCGACAAGGCGCGGAGCCGTGAACTCGGCGGAACGGGCCTGGGCCTCTCGATCGTGAAGCACCTGGTCCAATCGATCGGCGGCACGATCTCCGTCGCCAGCCGCGTCGGCGAGGGGACGCAGTTCGCCGTCCAGTTGCCCCGCGAGCACGGATCGGCGATCACCTCGACACCCCTCACCCCATCGATGTCTCCCTGACGGCTCCCATCCCCGCCTGACGAAGTCGGCCAAGCCCTTGAATTCGGCGGTCACGGGTGATAATATTGCGCCCCTGTACGTGGCGATCACTCTATCGTCACAAACACGCGGCGGCGTAGCTCAGCTGGTTAGAGCGGCGGTCTCATAATCCGCAGGTCTCCGGTTCGAGTCCGGACGCCGCTAGTCGCGACAGGCCCCGTCAGAGACCGGCGGGACACGTCTAAAGCCTCGGATTCCAACGGGTTACGACCCGTCAGAATCCGGGGCTTTTTCGTTGGTCCGTCGCCAGCGTCCGACAGATTCCGACCCGATCCGTCCCCTCTGGTAGGATCGTAAGGTCAAGGACGGTGGTCAACCTCCAGCGGCGGCGGTTGTTCGTGATCGACGGCTCGAAGACGTTGAGGAAGGCGAACGACCAGGTTTTCGGCGACAGCACACCCTAAGCTCCGCAACGTGTTGGGCCACCTCTTCCCGAGGGTCCGCACAACCAGCCGAAATCCACATTCAAGACGACATTCAAGCCCAACGCGATGGAGGGAAAGGCCCAGATCGAGCTATACGCGACCCTTGCTCCAACGCGATTGGCCGGGCTCGTGGCGAGAAGGGCTTGATGAGATGTTGACAATGAGCAAGTTGGGACTTCCCAGTAAATTGCAGCGGTGCCCGCGGGACGACGAACAACATCGACAACGGCCATTCGGCGTTGCGTGACTGGGCCCGTCGTGTGAAGCTCGGGCAGACCTTGAGATCGACGGCGGTGGCCTTTGACGCCATCTCTGAGGGCCTCCGCAGGATCATGAGCTATCAGCATTTCTGGATGCGCAACGCCGCCCTGGACGAGCCGTCCAAAGTTCAATCCCTTGTGGTGCAAGCTAAGTAAGGATAACGTCGATACACGCCGGAGTCGCCTTTGCGACGTTCCACTGGCGTGGGAATATTCATGACCGATACCACGCTACTGCCTACCCCACCACCTTGGGACGGCCATCCCTACAGTATCAAGCGGCACGGCGTCACCATCACCAACTGCGATAGCGAGCCGGTGCAGACGCCGGGGTGTGTGCTGGCGCACGGGGCCCTGCTCGTCCTACGGCCGACGGATCTCACGATCCTCCAGGCGAGCGAGAACACCGACCGGCTGCTCGGCCACCCGGCGGAGACGCTCCTGAACAAGTCCGTCCGCGTCGCCATCGGATCGGACGGGGAATCCAGCCTGAAAACGTTCCTGGCGATCGAGCCGACCGACCGCAACCCGCTCTATGTGTTTACCCTTCCGGCCCGGAATGACGTGCCGCCGTTGGACGTGACCGCGCACACCGTCGATGGCGTCGTGGTGGTCGAGTTCGAGGCCACCGGACGCACCGGGGCTGGCGAGCCGGACTATTACGCGCTCGTCAAGAAGACCGTCGCCCGGCTCCAAACCGCGAACACACTCCGGGAGTTCTGCGACCTGACCGCCGACGAGTTCCGGTCCCTCACCGGCCTCGACCGGGTGATGGTTTACAAGTTCCACGCCGACGGCCACGGCGAGGTGTTCGCCGAGAGCAAGCGGGCCGACCTTGACCCTTGGCTCGGGCTGCACTACCCGGCCGAGGACGTCCCCAAACCATGCCGCGAGATGTTCAAACACGTCTGGGTGCGTCCGCTGCCAGACGCGTCGGGTGACCTGGCGGAACTCGTCCCGCTCACCAACCCGGACACCGGCCGGCCGCTCAACATGACCTACTGCGCCCTGCGCGGGGCGTCGGTCATGTACACAGAGTACCTGAAGAACATGAAGGTGACGGCCGCGCTCACCCTGGCAATCCGCAGCGGCGGGGAACTGTGGGGCTTCATCAACGGCCACCACTACGCTGGGCCGAAGCACGTGCCGTATCAAGTGCGGGCGGCGTGCGAGTTCCTCGCCCAGGTGGTCTCCCTGCAACACCAGGCGGCCGAGGGCCGCGAACACCTCGTCTACCGCCTGAAGCTCGACGGCGTTCACCACCAGCTTGTCGCCCAGGCGGCGCAAGAGAGCGGCCTGGCGGCGATGACCGACGGTATGCCGACGCTGCTCGACGCGGTGGACGCGGGCGGCGCGGCGCTGTTCCACAGCGGCCGCTGGTGGCGGGTGGGGACCACCCCCTCGGATGCCGAGTTGAAGAGGCTCGGCGAATGGCTGAACCACCGCCCGGAGTTCGTCTCCCCGACCCGTCCGCTGTACGCCACCGACTCGCTCGTCCGAGACTACCCGCCGGCCGCCGCGTTCTCGGCCGTGGCGAGTGGGCTGCTGGCCGTGCCGCTGTCCCGCACTCACCGCAACCTGATGCTCTGGTTCCGGCCCGAAACCAACCAGACGGTCAACTGGGGCGGTAACCCGCACGAGAAGCTGACTGTCCCCGGCCCTCATGGGCCTCGCCTCACCCCGCGGGCGAGTTTCGAGTTGTTCCAGGAGTCGGTTCGCGAGCGATCCCTGCCGTGGCTCGCGGTGGAACTCGACGCCGCCGCCCGGCTGCGGATGCTGGTGATGGAACTGGTTGTGAGCCGGTCCGAGCGGCTCGCCGACCTAAACGCCGACCTGACCCAGTCTAACGAGGAACTGGACGCCTTCGCCTACGTCGCCAGCCACGACCTGAAGGAACCGCTGCGCGGGATTCACAAATACGCCCACCAGTTGCTCGAAGACGCGGCCATCGTGGACGAGGAACACCGCCGGAAGCTCGACAGGCTGATGCGGCTGACCTTGCGTATGGACAGCCTGCTCGACTCGCTCCTGCATTTCTCTCGCGTTGGCCGGGCGGCACTTCAAACCGAGGAGACGGACCTGAACGAGGTGCTGGGTGAGGCTCTCGAGATGGTGGGCGCCCGGCGGGCCGAAGGGCCAACGGAGTTCGCCGTCCCCCGCCCCCTGCCGTACGCCGAATGCGACCGGGTGCGGTGCCGGGAAATCTTTGTCAACCTGCTGTCGAATGCGCTGAAGTACAGCGACAAAGCGGACAAGCGTATCGAGGTCGGGTATATTCACCCAGACGAGGACCATCCCCGGCCCAGGTGCCCCGAGGGGTCGGCCTGTCACGTTATCTACTACATCAGGGACAACGGCATTGGTATCAGCCCGAAACACTTCGGGCAGGTGTTCAAGATGTTCAAGCGGCTGCACGGCCGGGACGAGTACGGCGGCGGTACCGGGGCCGGTCTGACCATCGTGCAGAGGCTGGTC
The DNA here is from genome assembly GCA_025356435.1 of Isosphaeraceae bacterium. GTDB lineage: Bacteria > Planctomycetota > Planctomycetia > Isosphaerales > Isosphaeraceae > CAMFLR01. The sequence goes on from JANXSY010000112.1 coordinate 9,103, forward strand.
GAACGGCACCACGGTCGGGTGTGGCTCGACTCGACCCCGGGCGAGGGCACGACGTTCTACTTCACCCTGCCGTGCCGGGAGGAAACCTGACATGCCAACAACCCAAGAGCCCTGCCTCGTCCTCGTCATCGTCGAGGACTCGGACGAGGACTACGACACCGTGCAGGAAGCCGTCAAGCAGGCCGGGTTCCCGGCCAAGTTGTTACGGGCGGCCACCGGCGGAGATGGGCTGACGGTTCTGCGTGCGCAGGTCTCGACCCACCCGACGCTTGTGCTGATGGACCTGAACACCCCTGGGACCGACGGTCGAGACGCGCTTGCGGAGATCAAAATCGATCCTGCGCTGAAGTCCGTCCCGGTGGTGGTCCTTTCTACCTCGGCCAATCCAAAGGATGTCGCCTTCTGCTACGCCGCCGGGGCCAATGCCTACCACGTCAAGCCGGTCCGCTACCAAGACCACCTCACAATTCTCATCGATCTGCTGACCTACTGGCTGAGCCGGACTGTCCTGCCTGCGGGCGAAGGGGGACACCCATGAGAAGTGACGTTTGGAAGGTCGTCGTCATTGACGACAGCCCAGAAGACCGTGCCGAAATCCGAAAGCTGCTGCTCAAGGGGTCGGACCGACGGTATCAGTTCGTTGAGGCCGAGACCGGGGCGGCCGGGGTACGGGCCGTTCTCAACGCGTCCCCGGACTGCGTTGTGCTCGATTACAACCTGCCTGACATGGACGCCTTGGAGGTGCTGGCAGCCCTCGTCGGCCCGGATGGAGCGACGACTTGTCCAGTGGTGGTGCTGACGGGAAGTGCCGGACTCGAACACGGCCGGGCGGTGCTGCGGGCCGGGGCGCAAGACTACCTCGGCAAAAGTTGGATGCTGGCCGAGAGCCTGACGCGAGCCGTCGAGAACGCGGCCGAGCGGTGGGCAATGGCCAGCGATTTACGGGTGAGCGAAAATTTCAACCGCAGCTTGATGGATGGCAGCGATGATTGCGTCAAAGTGCTCGACACGGACGGGCGGCTGTTGCTCATGAACGCCCCCGGCCTGTGTGCGATGGAGATTGACGACTTCGGGCCTCTGTGCGGACAGCCATGGCCGAAAATGTGGCCCGCCGACCTTGAGCCGGAAATCCAGCGAGCCATGACCAGTGCCTTGGAGGGGACGTCATACTCGTTTCAAGCCTTCCGCTCCACGGCTAAGGGAACGCCCCGATGGTGGGATGTCACTGTCAGCGCCGTTCGCAATCCTGTGAACGGGCAAGTCGTGCGACTCCTGGCCGTGTCCCGTGACATCACCGAACGCAAGCGAGCCGAGGAGCAACTTCGGGAGCGGGAGCAGTTCGTCCAACGCATCCTCGACGCCTCGCCGGGGTTGGTCTACGTCTTCAATCTGGAAAATGGCCGGGCGACCTTCATCAATCAGAGGGTCTACACCGCACTTGGCGTGGAACCAGAGCTGATTCTTGCGGACGAGCGGTTCCTGCAGAACTACATGCACCCGGACGATCTTCCCGCCGTTCAGGACCATTTAAAGCGGATTGGCTCTTCCCCCAACGGCGAACTGGCCTCGACCGAGTACCGGATCCGACACGTCGATGGCCGCTGGCTGTGGTTCGCCAGCCGGGACGTCGTCTTCTCACGGACCACGGACGGCAGGCCATCGCAGGTGTTGGGCGTAGCGACCGATATCACCGAGCGAAAGCAGGCGGAACAAGCACTGCGTGACAGCGAGCAACGGATGCGGCTCGCCACCGAAGCGACCGTCGTTGGCATCTGGGAATGGAACGTCTACACCAGCGCGGTTCGCTGGGATGCCGTGATGTTCCAAATCTACGGCATTGACCCCACGCCAGATGGGCTCGTGCATTACCGTGACTGGACCGAAGCCGTCTTGCCTGAAGACTTGCAAGAACAGGAAGAGATTCTGCAGAACTCTGTGCGGCAACTCGGAAACAGTCATCGGCAATTTCGCATTCGGCGGCGGAACGATGGTGAGTGCCGCCACATCGAAGCGGTAGACACCGTCCGCACGAACGAGGCCGGGCAAACCGAATGGGTGGTCGGGACGAATCTGGACGTGACTCAGCGCAAGCAAGCCGAGAAAGCGCTGAGCGACAGCGATGAACGCTACCGCGCGGCGACTGCGGCCGTCAGCGATCTGATCTGGACGAATAACGCCGACGGATTAATGGAAGGCGAACAACGGGGATGGGGCGACTTCACCGGCCAAAGTCTTGACGAGTACCAAGGCTACGGTTGGTCAAATGCGGTCCACCCGGAAGACGCTCAATTAACCGTCAACGAGTGGAAAAGAGCAGTCACTGAGAAACGCGTCTTCATCTTCGAGCACCGCGTTCGTCGCCGCGACGGTGAATGGCGGGTCTGTTCGATCCGTGCAGTGCCGATTTTGAATGTAGATAAGACGATCCGCGAATGGGTTGGTGTTCACACAGATATCACAGAGCGAAAGCGCGACGAAGAAAGGTTGCGGCAATTCACTGCCGAGTTGTCCGAGGCCGACCGACGCAAAGACGAGTTTTTGGCCACCCTTGCCCACGAACTCCGCAACCCGCTGGCCCCCATCCGTAACGGCTTGCAACTGATGAAGCTGGCGGGTGGGCAGGCGGAGACCATTGAGCAGGCCCGCTCGATAATGGAAAGCCAACTGACGCAGATGGTGCGCCTGATCGATGACTTGATGGACGTGAGCCGCATCAGCCGGGGCAAGCTTGAAATCCGCAAGGAACGAGTCCCATTCGCGGCGGTCCTGAACAGTGCCCTGGAATCCAGCCGGCCGCTGATCGAGCAGATGGGCCATGAACTCACCGTCACGCTCCCGGAACAACCGCTCATTGTTGATGCCGACATGACTCGGCTGGCACAAGTGTTCCTGAACCTGTTGAACAATGCTGCCAAGTATGGCAACCGGGATGGTCACATCCTTCTGAATGTCGAACGTGACGGGGCCGATGTCATCGTGACGGTGAAGGACAACGGCATCGGCATCGCCGCCGACCAGTTGCCGTACATCTTCGAGATGTTCACGCAAGTGGATCGGTCGCTGGAGAAGTCGCAGGGCGGGTTAGGGATCGGGCTGTCTCTGGTGAAGCGGCTGGTGGAGATGCACGGCGGTAGGGTCGAGGCCAAGAGCGAGGGGCTGGGCAAGGGCAGTGAGTTCGTCGTGCGATTGCCGGTCGTGGTCGATGCGTCGAAACCGCAAGAGTTGGGCGGTGAAGTCGAACAATCCGTCACGTCATCGCACCGCATCCTCGTTGTGGACGACTCTCGAGACGGAGCCAACATCCTCTCGAAAATGCTCCGCATCATGGGCAATGACACCCGCACGGCCTACGATGGGCAAGAGGCCGTGGACATGGCCGGGGAGTTCCGGCCCGACGTGATACTGCTCGACATCGGCTTGCCAAGGTTGAACGGGTACGAGGCGTGCCGCCGTATCCGTGAGCAGTCGTGGGGCAAGGGTATCGTCATGATCGCCGTGACCGGCTGGGGACAAGACGACGACCGCCGCCGCTCACATGAAGCTGGGTTCGATCACCACATGGTCAAGCCAGTGGACCCGCAGAGCCTGATGAAGATGCTGGTCGGATTGCAGACGGCGAAGGGAGAAACCCCGGCCGCCGGAGAAACTAGAGGCGGCGCATCCCCGACGGAAACATTCCCGGTCCGCTGCTGATTTATTCCCTTTTGTGATGTCCCTAGTGCGGCGGCGACCGACAGGCAAAGGCGCCTGACGGCAGCAAAATGGCATAACTCTGGCCTCTAGGATGCGGCGAAGCATCTTGATTTTCCGCCAGTTTCTGCGTTACCGCTTGCTCGTGGGCAAGGCGAATTTAAATGGTTGCAACCACGATATTTTCATGATACACATCCTCAATCAAAAGTCTTGCCTGCATTTATCCTAAGCGTTCCACACCAGAGGTCGTCAATGATGACGACCATGTCCTCAATCCGCGCCCGCCGCACCCGCAATGTACGGACTTGGTAAGACTTTAGCCGTTTGCAGGGGACAAGCACCTTGCTTTAGAAGCCGTTGTTACGTTATTGATCTTTGCTCACCCCTTTGAGCTCAGGCGATGACGGACCAAACCCTAGCCACTCCCGTGATTCTCGGACCCGCGCTCACCGAGCAGCAGGCTCCGGAGATCTTTCGCCAAGGCGAGGAAGCTGTCGTCTTCGCCCTTCTAACCTTCGCTCAGAAGCTGGCCAGGACACTGGCATCACCCGGTGTCACGCCAACGACTCCCCCGGCGATGATCCCACCGTATCTCAAGCCCAAGACTGATGGCCGTCGCAAACGTCCCGGTCGCAAAGACGGACATCTCGGCTCGCGACGGCCCACGCCCGAGGTCATCAATGACCACGTCGATCATCGCCTCCCATCCTGTCCTGACTGTCATGGAACGCTGACTCGAACCCGTCAGTCGCGGACGCGGATCACCGAGGACATTCCCGAGAAGATCACACCGGTCGTCACCGAGCACACCATCCATCGCGACTGGTGCCCGCATTGCCAAAAGGCCGTCGAGCCGATCGTCACCGCAGCACTTCCCGGCGCTACGCTTGGCAACCGCACGCTGGTGCTTTCGGCCTGGCTGCATTACGGACTAGGAAACACGCTCTCGCAAATTGTCTCTGTGTTCAACCACCATCTGACGCTCAAGGTGACTCCTGGTGGCCTGATCCAGATGTGGTACCGGCTTCAGGCGATCCTCTTCGCATGGTATCTGGCGATCCAGACCGAGGCGTTGGACTCGGCCGTGCTGCACGCCGACGAGACCGGTTGGCGAGTCAACGGCAAGACTCACTGGTTGTGGTGCTTCACCACGACGGACCTGACCTACTTTATGATCGATCGGAGTCGGGGAAGTCCGGCGTTGGCGGAGTTCTTCAAAGACGAGTTCGCTGGAACATTAGTCACCGACTTCTGGGGGGCTTACAACGCGGTGGTCTGCACGCGCCGGCAGACTTGCCTGGTGCATCTGCTGCGTGAGTTGAAGACGGTGGACAAGTACGGTCGTCCCGGACTGAACTGGCCGGCGTTCGCCAAGAAGTTGCGTCGTTTGCTGGGAGACGCGATCCGTCTCAAGAAACGCGAGTGTGTGCCCGCCGACGAGTACGCCTCAAGGACGACGTGGTGAACCCGATCACATCGGCGGTGTATGTCGCCGTCTCCCACAGCGTCATGCTCAAGACGAAGAACTCGATCTCGCACTCCCCGTCGCTGCGATTTACCCTGATCTCAGCGGGCCTGCTCGACCACTTCAACAATCCGGTTAACGGCACGCGCGGCAACGTCGTGGCGATCATTGGTAAGGCGGGCGTCTCGATCCTGCCTGCCTTCAAGAAGGCATCCGCGACTCAGGCGGTCGGATATCCGCTCCCGAACGTTGCGCGTCGCGTGTCGGTGGACAAGAAGGTTTGATCCATCGGTTTGAACCGCGATCGACGATCGCCCGGATCAAAACGAGGCTCCGGAAAACCGTCGTGTCCCGTGCCCGCCGGGCTTGCTCCCCGGATTCGGCAACGACACTCCCGGGGTCTGACCGCCTTCGTCCGTCCTCTTGGGCTACACGCGGGCGACGAGATGAGGTCTACTGGAGGCTATCGGCGTCCCTCAGCGATCCCCGGCGCGTCGGCCGGGAGGGCGGGGGGTACGTTTCCATCGGCCAGGGATTGGATCGGGATATGCCTCCGCAATATATCTTCACTATCGAAAAACTCTCCAAGGCTTACGGCAAAAAGGAAGTCCTCAAGGACATCTGGCTGTCGTTCTATCCCGGAGCCAAGATCGGCGTCCTCGGCGGGAACGGGTCGGGCAAGAGCACGCTCCTGAAGGTCATGGCCGGGGTCGATAAAGACTTCATCGGCACCGCTCGGCCGCATCCGGGCACGACCATCGGATATGTGCCTCAAGAGCCGACGCTCGACCCAACGCTCGACGTGCGGGGGAACGTCGAGAAGGCGGTCGCCAAGACCCGAGCCTTGCTCACCCGCTACGACGAGATCAACGCCCGGCTCTGCGAGCCGCTTGAACCCGACGAGATGGAGAAGCTGCTCGACGAACAGGCGAAGGTCCAAGACGCGATCGAGGCGAGCGACGCGTGGGACCTCGACCGACGCGTCGAGATCGCGATGGACGCGATGCAACTTCCACCAGGCGATGCCGACGTGAGCACCCTTTCCGGTGGCGAGCGACGACGAGTCGCTCTCTGCAAGGTCTTGCTCGAACGGCCCGACGTGCTCCTCCTTGATGAGCCGACGAACCACCTTGACGCGGAGTCGGTCGCCTGGCTCGAACGGCATCTGAAGGATTATGCGGGGACGGTCGTCGCCGTGACCCACGACCGCTACTTCCTCGATAACGTCGCGGGCTGGATTCTCGAACTCGACCGCGGCCAGGGCATCCCCTGGCAGGGCAATTACAGCTCGTGGCTCGAACAGAAGGCGGACCGACTCGCCAAGGAAGAGAAGACCGAGAGCACCCGCCGCAAGACGCTCGCCCGAGAGCTCGAATGGGTGCGGCTGGCCCCCCGCGCCCGGGTGGCCAAGAACCGCGCACGTATCCAGCGCTATGAACAGCTCGCGTCGCAGGAGAACGAGAAGCGCGACGAGGGCATGGTGCTTCAGATCCCCAATGGCCCGCACCTGGGTGACCTCGTCGTCGATTCGCAGGGGGTGAAGAAGGGGTACGGCGACCGGCTCTTGTTCGAGGACATGACGTTCCGGCTGCCGCCGGGCGGGATCGTCGGCATCGTCGGGCCAAACGGGGCGGGCAAGACAACTCTGTTCCGGATGATCGTCGGCCAGGAACAACCCGATGGCGGGCTGCTCCGCGTTGGCGACACCGTGGTCAGCTCGTATGTCGACCAGAACCGCGACACCCTCAACGCCGACAACACGATCTTCCAGGAGATCACCGGCGGCGTCGACCAGGTCATCCTCGGCAAGCGAAAGGTGCCTGCGCGGGCGTATGTGGCGTCGTTCAATTTCAAGGGGCCGGACCAGGAGAAGAAGGTCGGGCAGCTCTCGGGAGGCGAGCGGAACCGCGTTCACCTCGCGAAGCTGCTCAAGAGCGGCGGCAATCTCCTGCTGCTCGACGAACCGACGAACGACCTCGATATCGACATGCTTCGCGCCCTCGAAGAGGCCCTGCTCGACTTCTCCGGATGTGCGGTGGTCATCAGCCACGACCGGTGGTTCCTTGACCGGGTCGCCACTCACATCCTCGCATTCGAGGGTGACAGCAAGGTGATCTGGTGCGACGGCAATTATCAGACCTATGAGAGCCAGCGCAAGGAACGACTCGGGATCGAGGCCGACCAGCCGCACCGTATTCGTTACAAGGCGCTCACCCGCTAATGCCGCTCATGAGCTTTGATGATCTCTTCCGCCTCGCCGACGATCGGGCCTCCGGGTCCGTCGTCGCCGTGGCGGGCGGTGCCGATCTCACGGTTCTCTCAGCCCTCAGCGAGGCCCGCGATCGCGGCTGGATTTCGCCCCTTGTCGTCGGCCCCGAACGTGAGGTCCGCGCGATTGCCGACGAGTCCGGGATCGACCTTCGCGGGTTCTCGATCCTCGACGTTGAACCCGACGTCGTCGCCCCCGCCGCTGTGGAAAGCGTCCGATCGGGACGCGCCTCGATCTTGATGAAAGGGAAGGTCAGCACGCCGACGCTGTTGAGTTCGATATCAGACCCGGAGTTTGGCCTGCGGATCGGCCGGGTGGTCTGCCAGGTCGTCTTCATGGAGATCACGGCCCACTCGCGGAGGTTCCTCCTTGCCGACACGGGGGTCTGCGTCCAGCCGAAACTGCCGACGAAGATCGACATCCTGCGGGGCGCGGTCGAACTGGCCCACGCGCTGGGCGAGCCGAGCCCGAGAGTCGCCGTGATGGCCGCGACTGAGGCGGTCAGCCCAGGGATGCTCGACACAATGCACGCGGCCGAGCTTCAGAGACGCAACGAGACCGGGGAGTTTCCCGACTGTCGCGTGCAGGGCCCGCTCTCGTTCGACCTCGCCTATGCGGCCGACGCCGCCGACAAGAAGCGGATTAGCGGCCCGGTCGTTGGCGCGGCCGATGTGATGCTCTTCCCTGACCTCGCCTCCGCCAACCTGACCGTCAAGGCGATCATGTATACGGCCGACTGCCGATTCGGCGGGGTGCTCAAAGGGACGACGGCCCCCGTCGTCTTCATGTCCCGCTCCGACACGGCTGAGACCCGTCTGAGGTCATTGGCGCTGGCCCTCGTCTCTGTTCGTTGAGCCAACAACGAGATCGGTATCCGCCATGTCGCATGCTCGAATCTCGACGCGACGATTCACTCTGGCCGATCTGATGATCTTGATCGCAGCCACCGGTGCGGGGATGGCGATGTTTCGGCCCTATCAGGCCGCGCTCGCCGGTCCGGGTTTTCAAAACGCAGGGGTGCTTCGGACGATCGAAACCACTTATGGGGCGTGGTCGTTCCTCGCGGCCTGGTGGATGATCGCTCTGCTAATCATTCAATATCGAGGCGTGCATCCCCATCGAAGTCGACTCGCGCGACGGCCGGGCCATGTCGCGTGCGGCGTCGCAGCGGTGGCGTTGGTCGCGGGAATCACGCAAGAACTGACGCGTTTTACCTTCCAAGATCCGATCATCAAAGCGTTCTCCTTTCACCAATCCTGGATCACGATGTCCGCGAGGGTCGGACCAGCCGTCGCCGGTGCCTGGTTCGTTCTGGCCCTGAGCGGCCGATGGAGAGCCGACGGCGGATGGATCGATCGCCTGGGACGGCTCCTCGGATGTTGCTGGATCGGCTGGCAGCTCCTGTGGATGATTCCCAACGTCATCCGCCTCCAAATCCCTCCGTTCTGTGACGGGGTGCTCACATGATCCGGACGGGCTTGGCGCGTTCCCTGTTCCTCATCATCCTGCTCGGAGCCGTCGCGGCCGTCGTGATCCATAACGATCGCGGGGCTTCCGACTACTTCAACCGCAATATGGTGGAGAGCCTCGAGCATCGATGGTGTCCGCTGGTCCGAACCGTTGCGCGGCCGACCTTGCGGGTGGGGAGCGACTTCGAAGCGGCCTTGATCGTCATCACCGCAGGATTGGGCCTGGCCGCGCTTCGCATGCCCTTCCGCCTCTCTGGCAAGCGGTGGCCGGGACGAGGAACGGCGGCGATCGCGGCCTCGGCCCTGGGAGTGGGTTACGGCATCGCTCGCGTCGCAATCGACACGCTGATGGACTCAACCTCCGGATTTCTCGGCCTTTTGAACCCTAGGTTTCTCTTCGATTCCGTCCGCTTCTGCGCGGGTTTCCCGAAAGGCACGGTCTTGGGTGCCTGGTCGCTGCTGTTCCTGGCGGGACGTTGGAAATCTCCAGCCGACGGTCTCGAATGGCTCGGCCGAGGACTCGGATGGTCCTGGATCGCATTGATCGCCTTCGACCTGTTCCGATCCGCTCTGTGTTGAGAGAACTTCGAGTGATGGCCCTGACTGCTCGTCCAGACATGGTCCGAGGCTGAGAGCGGTTTTCGCTCGCATTCCCCCACCGGCGGCTATACCATCCAGCCAAGAGACGCCCGCCCGATCCGCTCGCCTTCACCACCCCTTGAAGGGTTGACCTCGCCATGACGACCCCCGCCCTGCCCCGCGCGTCGGTGGCCTGCCTCGTCCTGCTCCTCGCGTGGATGATGTCGACGTCTCGCGCCAATGAGCCCGCCGCGATCATGATCGCGACCGCGAGCGATATTCCGGGCTTCGCTACGGGCTTTACGCTGCCCAGGCCCGGCGAATACACGATCCTGGCGTGGTCTCCCGCGAAGTCGGCGTGGTCGCTCGGAGTCGTCGGCAAGACGCTCACCCTCTCGCCAAAGTCGGCAGGGGATGAAGCCAAGCCGTCGTGGCGTGTGATTGGCAAGGTCGCGTTCGACTCCAAGGCCCCGCTCGTCTTGAAAATGGCCGAGCCGAAGCGGGCAAAGGTCGAGTCGAAGGACACGAAGGGGGCAGAGCCGGGGCCGATCCCCTGCCCCGCTCTGCTCGCGTTCACGACCGATCCGAAGGCTGATCTCGGACCTGTGCTCGACCTGGTCCGTGCTCGGCTCGACTCGATTGAGCCCGTGGGCGACCCGCGACGGACCGTCGCCCGCACCCGCGATCAAGGTGCCAATTTCCAGCCACCGACCACCCGACAGGCATGGCTCGATCGCGCTGAGATTGTGCGGACGCAATTGCTCGTCTCGCTCGGACTCTGGCCGATGTTCCCCAAGACCGACCTCCATCCCCAGGTGTTTGGCAAGCTCGACCGCGACGGCTACACGATCGAGAAAGTCGTCCTCGAAACGCTCCCCGGCTTCACCCTGAGCGGCAACCTCTATCGGCCCAAGGGCAAGCCCGGCAGGCTCCCGCTCGTGCTCTGCCCGCACGGACACTGGAAAGACGGCCGGGTCAACCCCGACGTGCAGTCGCGGTGCATCTGGTGGGCCAAGCGTCTGGGTTGTGTCGTGTTTATGTATGACATGGTCGGCTACAACGACAGCAAATTATTCGGACATGAATTTCTGAACGATCGTTTGAGGCGTTGGGGCCTGAGCCTGTTCACCTTGCAGACCTGGAACAGCATCCGTGCCCTGGACTGGGCGGTAACGCTGCCGGACGTTGACCCCGCGCGGGTCGGCTCCACAGGCGAATCAGGGGGTGGGACGCAGACGTTTATCCTCACGGCGATCGACGGCCGGATCAAAGTCTCAGCGCCGGTCGTCATGGTCTCGCACAAGATGCAGGGGGGTTGTGTCTGCGAGAATTGCGCGGGGCTGCGGATCGGCACCGACAACGTCGAGATCGCCGCGCTTACCGCCCCCAGACCGCTCAAGATCGTGGGGGCGAACGACTGGACCGATATGACGATGAGCGTTGAATATCCCACGCTCAGGAAAGTCTACGCGCTGCTCGGGGCGACGGACCGCGTCTCGGCCGACAAGTACGAATTCGAGCACAACTACAATCAGACGACCCGAAACGCCGTGTATGCGTTCATGGGTCGTTGGCTCGTTGGCATTGAAGACTCGGCCTCAACCCGCGAGGAGACCGTCAAGCCCGAGGCCCCTGAGACCCTCTGGACGTTCGGCAAGGACCATCCCGCGCCCACCGATCAGAAGACTCCCGCCCAGCTCGAAACCGACCTCATCGGGCTGATGGGCCGCTCGCTCGACTCGCTGGCCCCCGGGACGAACGCCGTCGCCTGGGAAGCGTCGCGGGGGCTGCTCCTTGCCGCACTCAAGGTCCGCGTCGGCCTGGTCGAGCCGGCTGCCTTTGACCTCACCACCACCGAAGTCCGCCGCTCGCATCGCGAGGGGATTTCGATCGTGCATCTCACCGTCTCCCGGATCTCGACCGGCGACCGCGTCCCTATCGTCCGGCTGACCCCCAAGAACCCGACCGGCCGATCAACGATCGTCCTCACCCCACGCGGCAAGGCCGACCTTCTCGGCCCCGACGGCAAGCTGATCCCGCTGATCAAGGCGCTGCTCGATCGCGGCCAGTCGGTGATCGGCTTCGACCCGCTCTTCGTCGGCGAGTCGATCGACCCGCGTTCGCCCGCCACGCATCGGCCAACGGTCGCCCACACCGAGACCTATAACAAGACGATCGCCGCCGAACACGCGCAGGACCTCGCGACCGTGCTGTCGTGGGTCCGCACCCGTCCCGACCTCCGCGAAGTGAGCCTGATCGCCGTCGGTCAGGCCGGTCCGCTGGCCCTGCTGGCTCGACCGGCCCTGAGCGGCCTTGCCCGCACCGCGATCGACCTCGATGGCTTCGATTACGGCGACGGTTCGGCCGTGATCCCCCCTGCCCTCGACCTCCCGGGCGTCCTCCAGTTCGGCGGTCTCAAGGCCGCCGCCGCGCTCTCGGCCCCCGACCCGATCTGGATCTCCCGCGTCCCCGCGAACTTCGACACAGCCTGGCCCCTGCGGGCCTATCGCTCGGCCGACGCATCGCGGATGCTCAAGATCGAAGGGGGGGCCGCTGATCCGATCGCGCTTGCGAGCTGGATCGATAGAGGAGAGTGACGACCTGCAGTCGGATTCCCCATCGAAGCCACCGTTCATGAACGCCCGACTGATCAACCGGGAGCGCGGAGGGCGGCCATGACGAAGGTGTAATCCTGCCCGTTCCAGTGGACAGGCTTCTCGGCGTGCTGGCCGTCCATCGAGGCGGAGTCGAGGTAGGTGAAGCCTCGCGAGAGGAAGCGATCGACGAGGGCGTTGAGACTCTCGGGGTTGAAGATCGTCCAGGTCTGACCGAACACGCGGAACTGGGGGTCGATCTCGTGCGAGGCCCCGCTCGCGTCATAGTCGGTCGTGAAGACGAAGAGGCCGCCGGGACGGAGCAGGCGCTTCACCTCATCGGCCAGGGCGTCGAGCGGGACGCCGTGTTCGACGACCGACATGCAGGTGATCGCGGCGAATTCGCGGTCGGGATATGGGGTCTTCGTGAGGTCGGCGGCGCGATAGGCGATCTTGTTCCAGTAGGGCATCCATCGGCAGAGCGGGTTCAGATCGCAGCCGTGAACGTGTCGGTAGCCGAGGTTGTGAAGTGCGTAGAGGATCTCGGAATTGAAGCAGCCCATGTCGAGGATCGGGCCGTCCTTGTCGGGCACGTTCGCCTCGATGAGACGGAGCGCGTTCGCCACGTCCCAGCTCTTGAGGACGTCGGCGTTCGGCAGGTCGACCCGATAGCGAATCTTATAGGGCAGCCGCCAGAGGCCAAGCCGCTTGGGGTCGCTGAAATCGAGCCCACGCTCGCGGAGCTGGGCGCGACAGGCTTGGAGGTCGTCTTGAGACTTCAAGGTGAGCATCATGGCGGTGCGGTCGCGTCGGGTCGTTGTGGTGAGGCCAGGTCGCCGGCTGTGCCAGGCTGCCATTATGGCGGACACCCGACCGGGCGTCCACATGGATGTCGATCCGTCGCACATCGTGTTCCAGGCGAGCCCAATCGTCTCAGGCGTCGATCATCTGGCCCGGTTCGAGGGCGACGATCGCGAGGCCGTAGCGGTCGGCGAGCGCGATCACGTCGGGCTGGTCGATGACGATCGTCTTGTCGGCCTCGATCGCCAGGACCCTCGCGCCGGCCTTGTGGAGGTTTTCGATGGTCGAGACGCCGACAGTCGGCACGTCAAATCGCATATCTTGCTGCGGCTTGGCGACCTTGACGAGCGTCCAGCCCCCAGCCCGGCAGAGCACGCCGGCGCGCTCGATGCAGCGGTCGGTCCCTTCGATAGCCTCAACAGCGATCGCGGCGCGCTCCTTGACGGCGACCGACTGGCCGACGTCAAGCCGGCCCATTTCCTTGGCCAGGCTCCAGCCGAACGCGACGTCTTTCCACTCAGAGTCGCTCGGCCTGCGGCGGGTGAGGATTCCCTTCTTCACGAGAAGCTCCGGGCAATAGTCGAGGGCCGATGCGAACGACATCCCGTCCCTCTCAAACTCAGCGATCACGCCGAGCAGGATCGAGTCGTCTCGCTTGTCGGCGCGGAGCGTACCGTACCACATCCTGAACATCCGGTAGTCTGGCCAGAGGCGGACGACCCGCATGGGGGTGTACATGACGTTCTTCGTCACCTTCCCCGCCATGACGACCCGACGCGTCCCCTGCCTCTTGAAGGCGCGGATCATCCCGCCGAGCTTGGTCACTCCGACGACCTGGTAAGAGTCGCAAAGCTCGGCGAGGACCTCGGGCGCTTCGTTCCGGATGCCGACGCACGCGACCTTCAGGCCCTGCCGCCTTGCCGCCTCGGCGAAGAGGATCGGGAACCGCCCACTGCCGGCGAGCAAGCCGATCGTCTGCGTGGGGGCGGCGGAGATCAGTCGAGTCCGGTTCGTCTTCGTCGAGAGGGTCGACACCGTCGGTCTGCTCCGAGATACGGGACGTCCGTCAATAGCCCGTGGGGTCGTCGTCCGAGTCGTGGCCGGTTGAAGGGAACGTCGCGGTGAGGATGGCAACCTGCGCCGCGAGTTCGCGGAGGTGCTTGTGCATATCGGGGAGGCGGGCGATCATCTGGAAGATCCGCCGCTGCTCGCGGACAGGGATCGCGGGCGACCCGAGCACGTTCTGGCCCGCCGGGATGTTGCGGTGTACGCCCGCCTGGGCACCGACGATCGACTTGTCGCCGATCTCGGTATGGTCTTTGATCCCGGCCTGGCCGGCCATGATGACGTAGTCGCCCGTCTTGCAGCTCCCGGCGATGCCGACCTGGCCGCAGAGGATGTTGTGACGGCCGATCTGGTTGTTGTGGCCGATCATGACGAGGTTGTCGATCTTCGTCCCCTCGCCGATCCGGGTCGTCTCGAAGGTGGCGCGATCGATCGCGCAGTTCGAGCCGATCTCGACGTCGTCGCCGACCTCAACCCGTCCCGTATGCGGGACCTTGACGTGACGCCCTTCGACGAGGTGGTACTTGAAGCCGTCGCCGCCGAGGACGGTGCCCGCGTGGACCTCGACGCGGTCTCCGAGCACGACGTCGGGGTAGAGCACCACGTTCGGATGGAGGACCACGCCCCGACCGAGCCGACACCCTTCGCCGACGACCGCGCCGGGGTGGATCGTGCAACCGTCGCCAACGATCGCGCCGTCACCGACGTAAGCGAGCGGATAGACAGCGACATCGACGCCGATCTGGGCGTCCGGGGCGACGTAAGCTCGCTCGTGGACGCCAACCCATCGCGGCTTGCCGGTGGCAACCAGGTGAGTGCGGACCGCGAGGAAGGCGGTGATCGGGTCGTCGACCTCGATCATCGAGATGGAAGGATCAGCCGCACCCACGTACATCATCTTGAAGTGGGGGCCGACGATCGCGGCCGAGGCGGGCGAGGTGCGCAACTGCTTGGCGTACCGCTCGCTCTCGACGAAGGTGATATCACCCGGACCGGCCTCGTCAACGGGCCGCGCGGAATGGATAGCGACGCTGCCGTCGCCGACGACACGGCCGTGGACGAGTGCGGCGAGTTGATCAACCGTGGCGACCACGCGCGGCATCCTTTCTTCCCTGAAAGGAACGGACGATGACCGGGGCGAATGCAGCCCGGTTCGGCCCCTTCGTCGAGGGTTTAATCCCCGCCGAGGGCCTCCTGCCCACACGGCACCGACCTGCCCGGAATTGACCGCGAATCGTAAACGAATGGGTCAAAACCGACAAGCCGAGTCGCGACATCGATTCTTATCGGCAGATTCCCGTCGTCGCGTCCAATGATGACGCCGGAAGAGCTTCGTCAGGATCGACGCCCAACCTCGGACCCGGACAGATTTCGGATCAGTTCGGTAAGGCTGGGCAACATCACGCCATCCGCCGGCCCCTTGCCCTCTCGGTCGATCAGGAGCCCGAGCAGGCCCGCACGCTCGGGGCCTCGGACGTCGTTTTCCGGGTCGTCCCCGACGCAAAGGACGCGATCGGGCGGAATCCCCATCCTCTCGCAGGCGACCCCATAGAAGGCGGGATGGGGCTTGCGGAAGCCGACTTCCGACGAGATCACGAGCCGATCTTCGCAACCCGCCAGCGCGGGCAGGGCGGCGACGACCGCTCGGAGCCGCCCATCGAAGTTGGACGCGATCACGAAGTCTAGCCCCGCCTCGCGGATGGCATTGATGGCGGGGCCGACGTCGTCGAACGCCCTCCAGGCCGTCGAGCGGCCGAAGTGGTCCCAGAGTTCGGCAAACGCCCGGTCTGGCTCGGGGAGGTCGGGCAGAACGTTGCTGACGATCCGACGCCATCGCCGATATTCGGTCGCCTCATCGGTCGCGAGCGGTCCGAGCTGCTCGTCGACCTCGTCGACCCGGAAGTACTGATGGAACCGCCGCTTCACCTCGGACGTCTCGACGACGAGACCCTGCCGAAACGCCGCGTCGGTATAGACCTGGGCGACGGGAGGCGTCGGCTCAATAAGAGTTCCGACGGCGTCAAGGATGATCCCTCGTATCCCGCCCCAATCCCAGCCTTCGGTCGGCATCGTCATCCCGTCTCCGGACATTCGCGGACATCGACGCGAAGGCGTCACCTTTTCATTGTGGACGCGGGCCGCCCGGAGGGAAGGCGGGCCTACCCGTTCTTTCGGCCCGGTCGGACCAGTCCAGGCGTGACGTCGATATCGAGGTCGGCCACCTGCCCCGCCGCGAGCTTGATGAGGGCAATCCCGGCCATCGCGGCATTGTCGGTGCAGAGCGAGAGGGGCGGGATGAAGAGTTCGACGCCGTCTTTCGCCGCCATCGCCGCCAGACCGTCGCGGAGACGGCCGTTGGCCGCGACCCCTCCGCCGATTCCCAGCCGACGCATTCCCGTCTGCCTGAGCGCCTGCCGGGCCTTGGAGACGAGGATGTCGACCACGGCCTGCTGGAAGCTCGCGGCGAGGTCGGCGACGACTCCGGGCGGGGGCGGTCCAGAGTCGCCTCGGGCGTCCTGACCCTTCAGGGCGTAGAGTACGGCCGTCTTGAGGCCCGAGAAGCTGAACGCGAGGCGATCGTCATGCAGGAACGACCGGGGGAAGGCGAACGCTTTGGGATTGCCCGACTCCGCCACGCGCTCGATCGCCGGGCCGCCCGGATAGCCGAGCCCGAGCATGGAGGACACCTTATCAAACGCCTCGCCCGCCGCGTCGTCGATCGTCCCCCCGAGCGGCTCGACGGCGAGCGGGCCTCGGCAGGCAAAGAGGCTCGTGTGGCCTCCCGAAACAACCAGGCCGACGCACGGATAGACCTCGCGGTCAGGGAAGGCGAGCTGGCAGGCGTAGAGGTGCGCTTCGAGGTGGTCAACGGCGATCAGCGGAACGTCGAGAGCGAGGGCGAGCGATTTGGCGGCTGTCAGCCCGACGATCAGCGCCCCGACCAGCCCCGGCCTTGTCGCCACCGCGATGGCCCCGATCTCGCCCAGCCCAACCCCGGCCCGCTTGAGCGCCTCGTCGATCACTGGCAAGATCTGCCGGACATGCGCCCGCGCGGCGATCTCGGGAACGACCCCGCCAAATCGCTGGTGGAGGTCGATCTGTGACGAGATCACGCTCGACCGGATGATCGGCACCCCGATCTCGGGCGGGCTCGGCCCTTCGAGCACGGCCGCGCCGGTCTCGTCGCAGGTGGTTTCGATCGCCAGGAGGAGGACCGACATGGTTCGACCGGGGGTTCGCGAGGAAAACCCCATTGCACCATAGACCCGCCCCGGGTGACAACGGCGTCTGCGCAGTCCCCATCTTCCGAGGCCCTGCCCATGCTCCGCGACGACTCGGCGACCATCCGGCAATTGAAAGACCTTGTCCTCGCCTTCAGCCGGGAGCGGGACTGGGAGCAGTTTCACACCCCGAAAGACCTGGGCATCGCCCTCGTCTGCGAGGTTGGAGAGCTGTTTGAGCACTTCCGCTACCGGCGGGACGACGAGATCCGCGCCCGGCTCGACGACCCGGCGCAAAAGCGTGAGGTCGCCGACGAGCTGGCCGACTGCCTCTGGCTGATCCTGCGGATCGCGGATGTCACCGGGATCGATCTGGCCGAGGCGCTCGACGGCAAGGTCGCGGCGGCGGCTCTGAAGTATCCGATCGAGAAGGCGTATGGCCGCCCCGACAAGTACACCGCCTATCTCCCGAACGCAGAAGGCCCCGAAAGGCCCAGCAAAGGGCCATTCGAGGCGTAGGCGGGACGGACGACGATCGGCGTTATTTGCCCCGGTGGGCGTTGTGGCAACCCATGCACGATCCGCCAATCTTGCCAAACGCCGCCTTGGCACCGGCGAGGTCTTCCTTCTCCGCCGACACGTTCAGCGCTGTGGCGTCGGCGGCCAGGGCCTTGGCGAGCTTGGTGTAATTCGCCTGGTCGCCCTTGGAAGGCTTGAGGGCGACGATCGCCTCGGTGCAGGTCGCGACCGTCTTCGAGTTCGCCTGGATGCTCTTCCAGTCGGGCGAGGGGGCGTTGAGGGCCGTCTTCAGCGACGGGATCGCCGAGGCCTTGCCCTTGGCGATCTTGGTCATCGCCTGCTTGATCGTGGTCTTGGCCTCGTCGGCGGCACCCGCCAAACCCGCGAGCCCGACCACCGCAAACACGCCCGCTATCATCGCAAAACGCTTGAGCACGAAGTCTCTCCTGACATAGGAAACTGGGTCAACCTACGCAACACGATCTCCGCCCGATCGACCGAGGGGGCCGACGGCGGCATCGCCCTCCGTTCCATAGGCGTCATTCTCGGCCACCTTGCACCCTAAGGGGTCGGATCAATAGCTGTCGGATGAAATGACCTCTCCCCCCTGCCGAGTGGCGAGCGCCTGGAGGATGGAGATGGGGCGTTTTTCCTTGATGAATCGGACACTGCCGTCGGCGAAGCAGAACTGAGCCCCGCCGGGATGGCGCGACCAGAACTGGTCGGCGTGGGCGGGCTTTGAGTTTGGCCCGTCGAGCTCGCCGGTGTGGGCGATCACAAGGGCGTCTCCGCTCTCGGGGGAGAGGCCGTTCTCGGCTTGCAGCTCGGTGATCGGCACAGCGGCATTCGTCACCGCACCTGTCCATGTGGCCCGGGCCAGATTCTGGCTCTTCTCGCCGACGGCGAGCGTCTGACTCGTGCCGTCGGTGACGTCGGCGATCCGCACCACGCGATTGCGATAAAAGAGCCCGTTGCCGTTGTCCCGACCTGGCGGGTTGTCGGTCGGGTTGTAGGGATAGAGACTTGATGGGTCTCCCGAGCCGACGCAGCCGACATAGTTCGACGACGCCACGTCGCAGATGGGAGTTCCAAGAGACGTGCTGCTCGTGCTGTCGTCGACGACCGTGAACTGGGGCTGGAACGAAGCGTCGGACGGACAGATAAACGAGTTAATCTTCGTCAGTCTCGCCGTCTGGTTGGCCGGGTGTTCGATCCCCAGGCGAAAATTGATCGCGTTAAAGATCGTCGACTGTTCGATCTGAGGCAGGATCATCGAGGCCCAGCCCCAACCTGGCCCGATGTTGTCGCCGTCGGGTCCGGGCTTCGAGATCAGCCCGGGAGGGAACGACCCGATAACGTCGTGATAGTTATGGAGACCGATGCCGATCTGTTTAAGGTTATTCGTGCAACTGATCCGCCGGGCCGCCTCGCGTGCAGCTTGCACCGCAGGCAATAGCATTGCGATCAGCACGGCGATGATTGCGATGACGACGAGCAATTCAATGAGTGTGAAACCTGGTCGCCTGGACATGGTCGAAAGAACTCCCGAAGGCCAGACCGACGCCGATCCGCGCGAGGCGGTGGCGGGTCTGGTTACAATGTCATCGTCCGTCAACGCGGGTGGAAACCGATTGCCGTCCTGACGCCACCTTGAGGGTGACGACGACGCGATCGACGATCAGGGGTTCCGCGACTGACGGAGATCGGGAGGACGTTCGATCCGGCAGGCCAAGACGACGGGAATCATCGGCGATTCCCAGGCGAAGCAGACGAGGCGTCCCGTCGAACGCGCGATCGCCGAGGGCCGGTACAAGGTCGCCGACTTATCGATCGAGACGACCGAAGGCAGGCCCGTTGGTAGGCCAGGCTCGCCGCACGGACTCGACCGCACACACGGGTTGGACGGGCGCGAATCGGCGGCCCGATCCGGCTGAGGCTTGGCGTGCGACTTCGGCCCGCAACAACACGACGGCCCCCGACACTTCGTCGCGCAGGCACACTCTTGCGAGTGGGCCTCGGCGATGGAGTGTTCATTGGGGGCAGAGAGCGAGGGTCGGAAAATCGTCGTCGAGAGTGCCGCGTCGGCCCTGCCCGTTCCCATCGCGAGGAGCGCCAACGCCATCGCGAAGACGCGACGACCGACGATCCAACCGGGCGGTGGGGACGACTTCAAGGGCGACACGGCGGCGAACTCTCATCCTGGAAATGGCCGATTCAACTGATCTTGGCCCGGAGCACTTCGAGCGCCTTATCGAGCTGGCGATCTTTGAACGGGCGCGGCTCGTTCTTGGCCTTGGCGGCCGGTTTGGCCTCGGGCTTGGCTTCGGGCTTGGCCTTCGGCTCTTCCTTCTTTTCGTCCTTCTTATCCGGGTTCTCTTTGGCCTGAAGCGCGGCGGCGGCCTTGCCGCTGAGGAGGTCGCGGTCGCGTCGGCTGATGGCCCAGGCGTAGTGCTCGGAGGGGGTGAGCTTCACTTCAAGGCCCTTGTCGGGAGAGACGCCCCAGTCGTCGGTCTCCTTGGCATCCTTGAATCGGTGGATGTTCTTACCCGACGGCCGCCAGTAAGTCGCCACCGTGAGTTTGAGCACGCTGTTACCGTCTTCGAGGTCGATCAGGTTCTGAACCGAACCCTTGCCGAACGACCGCTGGCCGACCACTTGCGCCCGCTTGTGGTCTTGCAAGGCGGCGGCGACGATCTCAGAAGCCGAGGCCGAATTCTCGTTGACGAGGACGACCATCGGCACATCAGGGAACGTCCCTTCCTTCTGCGCCTCATACGTCCGGTCGATCGTGTTCCGGCCCCGGGTGCTGACGATCACGCCCTTTTCGAGGAACAGGTCAGAGATCTCCACGGCCGCCGTGAGCAGCCCGCCCGGATCTCCCCGGAGGTCGAGGATCAGGCCCTTGACCCCTTGCGCCTTGAGGTCGTCAAGCGCGGCCTTCACGTCGCTGGGCGTGTTCTGGTGGAATTCGGTGATTCTGATATAACCGATCTTCTTTGCCTTATCGAGCATGAAGTCGGTCTGATCGTTGGCCTTGCGGAGGTCTCCCAGCACGGTCGGCACGTCGATAATTGCGCGGTTGACGGTAATCGTCTCGGCCTTATCGTTCCCCTCGTGCAGCACATGGAGCTTGACCGACTGACCCGGCTGGCCCTGGAGCACGTCGACCGCCTTATCGGTGGTCATCCCCTCGGTCGACTTGCCGTCGATCTCCAGGATCAGGTCTCCAGCCATGATTCCCGCCGCATAAGCGGGGGTGCCGACCATCGGCGCAAGCACCTTGAGCCGATTGGCCTCGGAGTCATACCCGACCGTGATGCCGATCCCGCCGAACCGGCCCTCAATGCTCCGCTTGAAGCTCTTGTAGTGGGCGGTGTTGAGGTAGTTCGAGTGGGGGTCAAGGTCTTGGAGCATCCCCTTGATCGCGCTTTCAAGCAGCTCTTTGCGGGTGACGGGCCGGACGTAATTCGCCTGGACCTGCTCGACGGCGTCGACAAACAGGCCATAGAGTTCCATCGTCTCGTCCTTAGGCTTGGCCCCCTGGCTGGCCTGCCAGCAGAGCAGCGACAAGGCACCGACGGCCGCGATTGCGAACAGGTTCCTGCGTGGCATCCGAGGAGTCCCTCCTGGCCTATTGGGGCGCGTGTCCCGGGCGTGACATCCGAAGTCCTTCCCCTAAGCCTAGCCCCGCCTACCTCTCTGGACAAGCCGCCGGTCCCGGGAAACCGGCCCGAAGCCCCCGCTCCCAGACGCTTTTGGAGCACGACCGACCCGCCCCATCAACGAAACTTCGCAGCGACCTCGACATCGCCCCAACCGTTCGCCAGCCATTTTTGGCAGTTGGGTTCGGTCGGCGCACCTGGACATGATCGATGCAACATCCGATTCTATCGCCACTTGCAGATTTATGGCTTCAAAACATCTCGTCGCAACGAGACTTCAAGAGACCGCCAAATCGGCAGTTGGGTTCGCTCGGTCAAAGACGGCGCAGGCAACGGTTGGGTTCGCTCGGCGCAATGATCGAGCGATGTCGGTTGGGTTCGCTCGGTCGAAGGCCGCGTGGCATGCCCCCCCACCCTAGCCCTCCCCCACGAGGTGGGGAGGGGACCAGATTGGGTTCGCTCGGTCAAAGACGACGCAGGCGACGGTCGGGTTGCTCTAAAAGTCTTTATTCTGAGTGATTTGCGCAATTTGGGGAATGTGCGGCAATTACTGAATGCACGCATCTTGTTAGAACTTCTTTCATGGGGTCGGGTGTCCAAAAGGCACAGGAAAAATTCGTTCGGTCGAGTCAAGGGCATCGAAGCCGAGTCGGGATGACACAAGGGCGATGATCGATGTCAATCCTGGCTTTCGACCCAAACATGATCGTAAATCGGCCCTGCCAGGTTCCGCCTTCGAATCGGGATTTTCTCAATTTGAGGACATGATGTGATGCTTCAGGGCGGGCGAGTCACCTTCCCCGCGAATGAGTGGGCGCTCCACCCCGCCGGCCATCATAAATGGCTGGACCAAGGAGATCGCTCATGGCTCGACGCACGTACTCGCTCGTCTTTAACGTCTCCGCCATCAAACTCGTCATTGAAAACGCCGCCGCCTGTCCCCAGGACCCTGTCTGAGAGGCCAACCTCCGTAAGGAATACGACCGGCTCCGCAAAGAGAATAAGCGGCTCATCATGGAGTGCGAAATCCTAAAAAAAGCGAGGGCCTTCTTCCCCAAGGATTAGGCCTAAGATTTGCCTGAAGATCATCTGCCCGAAAAATGTGGTGCGACCCTGCATTGGCACTGTCCTGCCGCATACAGTAGGGCTGCGTTGTGCAAGTTACCTTTGCACTTGACCGATTGATGTGTCACGTTCCTATGATCCCGGAGGCTCCATTCATGGCAACCGAATCAACGCTTCAAGACACAAAGACCTGGCCCGACCTGGCAATCGGGCTCTACGACCGCCTTACGGGCCGAGGAGCTGAGATCGTCTATGAGTTTAAGGACTTCGAACTCTTGATCCCGAGCAGCGCTTCGCCCGAAGCCACGCACGCCAAGTGGCGCATGAACGGCGTCATCAAGATCCGGACACGCGACAATGTCCAAGGCTGACGTGTTGCCCGCCGATCTCGAGATCGTCGGCCAACTCTCGATCCTCGCGGACGAATCTCCGCTTCAGGTCGACTTCCGTGGTAGTGTGATCGAAGTCGCCCTGCCGGACCTTCAGACGGCGCTCCGCCTCGCCAAGGGGGTTTCGCGAGGCGACCGGCGTTCGTGGATGCGATCCATCCAGGCGTCCCTGGCCCGTGCGGGGCTGGAACTTCAGGTATCGGTAGGGCACCGTCAGGTGGGTCGTCTCGCGGCCAAGAGCCGGTCGAGTTGGCTCGCTCGATTGCTTGGCGTCGCCCCGATGGAATTGAAAACCGGCACGATCCTGGCGTCCCTGTTTGGTCGGCATCCTGCCGCATCCGACGACGCTCGTTCGATCGATACGGTTTCCGACAAGACGTAGGTCGCCGCGCTGAACGATAACACGTTCCATCGGTGCCTCGTTCTTCTCGCAATGATCCATCAGCGGTCGGTGTTTTTGCCGACAGGCAGCCAAGGCACTGACGGCAGGGTCCAGCTCTAGGTGCATGACAACGTCAGCACCCGAAACGAACCGCAAGACCGGGTTCAGGACAATTGGGAACTCGTCCCGCTCCCTGAGCAGGAGCGGGACGTCGTTTCCTCCAAGATGGGCCGGGTTCTCTCAAACCCCCATCGCACCGATCAACCCCGCCACCCCGACCACAGGGGCCTGGCATGTCATACGCTCGCATACATAAATCGTCGTCCGGCCGTCCTTCACAGGGCGGTCGGCGAGCAGCGGGACAACCTCGGGCGAGGCTCCGACACCGATCCGCGCGGGGGCGACGACCTTGTGCGGTAGGAATCGCGAGGCGATCGTTTCGAGGACCGCGCGAAACTCGCCGTCGTCGGGGTTGGCCACGACGGCAAACTCCTTGGGGGTCGCGAGCAGGAAGTCGAGTGCGATCAGCGCCTGGCCGGCGGCGGTCGGGGCCTTCTCCATCACCTGTCGCACCGATTCGATCGCGGCGCGGCCGATGTCGGTCAACTCTTCGCGGGAGGTCAGCACCCCGAGACGCAGGAGGGCCGTGGCGGCCATCGAGTTCGCGGCGGGGGTAGCGTTGTCGTAGAGTTCTTTCGTCCGGGCGATCAGGGCCTCGTGGTTCACGCCGGTATAGAAGAAACTCCCTGCCTCGCGATCGAGGAATTCCTCAATCATCACGTCGGTGAGTTTCAGCGCCGATTCAATCCAGCGCGGCTCGCCGGACGCCTCGTAGAGCCGGGTGAGGCCGTCGATCAGGTTGGCATAGTCGTCAAGGTAGGCGTTGAGCTTGGCCCGGCCGTCGCGGATGCTGTGAAGGAGCCGGCCGTCGGGCGTCACCATCCGGTCGAGCAGGAACGCGGCGGCCTTTCGAGCGGCGTCAAGGTAGCGCTCTTCGCCCAGAATGCGCGAGCCTTCGGCGAGCGGGGCGAGCATCAGCCCGTTCCAGGAGGTGAGGATCTTCGTATCCTTGCCTGGCGGGATGCGTAGCTCTCGGGCTTCGAGCAGCTTGGCGCGACCCTCGGCCAGCTCGGCGCGCAGCTCGGCCTCGGGCCGTCCCAGGAGCGCGGCGGCCTGAGGGAGGGTCTTCGAGAGGTGGAGGATGCTGGTCTCTTCCCAGTTGCCCGCCTTGGTCACGTCATAGACGTAAGCGAACGTCTTCGCCTTCTCGGCCCCGAGGAGCTGGTTCAGTTCGTCGAGCGACCAGACGTAGAATTTCCCTTCGACCCCTTCGCTGTCGGCGTCTTCGGTCGAGTAGAAGCCCCCGTCGTGGTCGGTCATCCGGCCGAGGATGTAGTCGAGCGTCTCGCGGGCGACCCGGGCATACTCGGCGTCTCGCGTGACCTGGTAGGCTTCGAGATAGACCGTGGTCAGCAACGCATTATCATAGAGCATCTTCTCGAAGTGCGGGGCGAGCCAGCGCTCGTCGGTCGAGTAGCGAGCGAACCCGCCGCCGAGCTGGTCGTAGATCCCGCCCCGGGCCATCTTGTCGAGGGTCAGCCGGACCATCTGAAGCGCGTAGGGGTCCGCGGCGCGGACGTGCTGGCGGAGCAAGACACGCAGGTCCATCGGGTGCGGGAATTTCGGGGCCGATCCGAAGCCGCCGTGCGTTGCGTCGAACGTCCTCGCCAGCGCCTGCGACGCGCGGTCGAGGAGCTTGGCGTCGAGCACACCCTCGCCTGACGAGGGCACATTGCTCATCGCGCCGAGTTGCTCAGTCATCTCGTCGGCCGAGGCGACAATCTCGTCGCGACGGTCTTCCCACGCCTTGCTCACGCTCGTCAAGACGCGAGGGAACCCGGCCATCCCGCGTGAGTCGGTGGGTGGATAATACGTCCCGCCGAAGAAGGGCTTCAAATCGGGCGTGAGAAAGACCGACATCGGCCAGCCACCGTGCCCGGTCATCGCCTGCACGGCCGCCATGTAGATGCTGTCGAGGTCAGGACGTTCCTCGCGGTCGACCTTGATGTTGACGAAGTGCTCGTTCATCAAGGCGGCCGTCTGAGGATTCTCGAAGCTCTCCCGCTCCATGACGTGGCACCAGTGGCACGCCGAATAGCCGATCGAGAGGAAGATCGGCCTCCCCTCGGCCTTCGCGCGTTCGAGGGCCTCAGGCCCCCAGGGATACCAGTCGACCGGGTTGTGCGCGTGCTGGAGCAGATACGGAGAGGTCTCGTCGGCCAAGCGATTGGCGGGGTGGGTCGGCTCTTTGTCGGACATGTCGGTCGCCGGGTATGGGATCGCGTGGTCTGTTCGGAATCATCCTATTCTACCCAAGTCGAGCACTCATAGGAAACCGATCCGCCGCGGCGAACGCGGGTTGCCTCTCATCTCGTCAATTGATGATCTATTCGGTCAATGTGCCGGGCACCTCTGGCCGCTCGCTTCCACCGAGACCATGCCGCAAGCCCGGTCATCATCGTCAGGAACAACACCACCAGGGCGGGCTCGGGCACGACCTGGGCTATCAGCCGCGGACCTATGCCGTCTTTGCCGACTGAGTTCAGGGTCACGGTCTGTGGGAGGACAAGTTGACTGAGATCGAAAGGCAAAACGCTTTTGATGATGTCTTCGGGAATGTGGGCATTAAGATGTTGGGAAAAAACATGATTGTTAGTAACAGTTAAGTTGGTTATATTAGTGATGATGCTCCCATTGAGGACGCCATCGACTGAAAAACGGCGTCGAGAGTCCGACGAGCAACAAGGCCCAGAGTTACAACCGGCAATCGCATGAAAATTTAGGACGAATAGTCATAGCTCATCTTCCTTGATGAAGATTGACTCAGGCTGACGGGCGTCCATCTCGTCGTTCGACCGATTGCTCGTTTTGTGCGAAATGCGGCCCTGAGAGCTTGTGCGAGATCGACTTCGAAGCGACCGCCACGATCCGCTCGGCTGCGCGCTCTGACGCGCCCGGCTTCGCTACGCGGTCGCGCAGTTCGGCCAGTGCCCGAGAGGCCCTGGCGCGTTCCTCGGGCTTCGAGATCCAGGTGGCGGCCCAGGAGGCGAGCTTGTCAGAGACGTCGATCGGGGTGAGATATTCAGGAAAGAGTTCGGCGTCGGCAAGGAGGTTCACGAGGCTGATATATTTCGACTTGATGAATCGATTGGCAACGAGCAGGTCGAAGCGGTTAACCTTGTAGAGCACGACCGTCGGCAAGGCTTCGAGCATCAGTTCCAGGCTGACCGAGCCCGAGACGGCCCAGGCGACGGTCGCCGACTTGATCAGTTCGACCGTCTTGCCCGCGTGCAGAGTCAGGTCGAGCCCGTCAACGCCCGCCTTCGCGGCGATCTCGGCGGCGAGGTCCTTGTGGCGGTCGTGAAGGCAGGCGACGACGAACCGGACGTCGGGATGGGTCTGAGACAGCAGCCGCGCGGCCTTGAGCATGATCGGCAGGTTGCGGGTCACTTCCTGGGTCCGAGAGCCGGGAAGGATCGCAACGAGTGGCTTGATGTTCGACCGTTGATCGGCGAGGAACGTCGCGTCGACGGGGCGGTCGCCCTGCTCGTCGAAGAACGGATGGCCGACGTAGGTTGCGCCCTCGACCCCGCGCGCCGCATACCAGGCGGGTTCGAAGGGGAGGCTGCACAAGACTTCGTCGACCGACGCCTTGACCTTCTTCACCCGCCAGCCGGCCCAGGCCCAGAGCTGAGGGGGGACGTAATAGATCACCGGGATGCCGTATTTCTTGGCCCGCTTGGCAATGTGCCAGTGGAAGCCGGGGTAGTCGATCAGCACGACAGCGTCGGGCCGTTCGTCGCGAAAATAGGCCTCGGCCTGGTCGGCGAGCTTGAAGAATGTGCGGATATTGAGCAAGACCCTCAGAAACCACATCACCGCCAGCTCGACCAGCGGATAGATCAGCGTCGCTCCCGCCGCGATCATATGCGGGCCGCCGAATCCAACGACTTCGACGTCGGGACAGCGCTCGCGGATCGAGCGAATCAGGTTGGCGGCGTGAACGTCGCCGCTCGGCTCGCCGGCGGAGATGAAGAGGCGCATCGGTGGGTCGTCCTCATCCGTGAAAGGTGACCGTGTCCGTCGTGCCGAGCCTAGCAGATTTGATCCAAGTCGAAAAGACGGATCGTTCGCGCCCGCGAGCAAGCGGAAACGATGCCAAACGTCATGAAAAAGCTCTGAACGGCCAAACATTTCCCCTGACTGGACACTCGATGAATTCCTTCGACGGAACGCGCGAACTCGGCCAATACCTCGGCGATTTCGCGGTGTTTCATCCCCTAGGCGATCGCTTCGGCCCAGTCTGTTTGGGTCAGGACGTAACCCGCCATCCCGGCCTCGCTCGGATGGCTTTCCCTGGGGGAGAGGCGTCCCGACACGACGGCCGGTGTACCCTCCCGAAACAGTCGTGAAACCAGGACGCCGGGCTCAAATGGCCCAGGCCAGAGTCCTCCCTTCGCTCTCTTGGGTCCAACAGACTGAGGAGATATCCGATGCGACGCCACAAACAGGTCCGCCTCGTGCTCGAATCGATGGAATCGAAGCTGCTGCTGACGGCGCAAGCCTTGAGTGGATTGGCCCCGGTGGCCATGGTCAGCCCGATGCCCCTGCCGCCGATCTCGATCCATACGCTCGAACTGAACGGCGCGGCCCACGGATCTTACCACCAGATCACGAAGAATCCCGACGTCGGCACGAGGTATGACTTCTTCGGCTCGGGCCGGGTGAGCGGCCTCGGACACACGGCGATCACCGGCCATATTGACAAGGTGGGCTTCATCGCCGTTGGCCCGCCGACCGGGATGCTCTACCTCTCCGACGCACGAGGCACCGTCACGCTCAAGATCACTGGCGCGGGCCAGAACGGGCCAAGCGGCCTGCCGACCCTCTTCACGTTCAAGGTGGTGGGCGGCACAGGGGCGTTCCGGCACGATACCGGCGGCGGCAACCTGACGCTTGATCTCACGCCGGGTCACGGCAAGTCATCGGCCGCGATCGTCACGGGTGGCCACTTCTCGATGAATGTCTACAGCACTCCCACACCCGTCGCAACCTCCTGATCGACCTCGCAGAAGACCCGGCCCCCGGTCGAAGCCGATCGGGGTTGGTTCGGGTGGACACGTCGGATTTACCGTGGCAGGCTGCCGGCGGTTGCGAAACGAACGGAAGGGATTGAGGAGTGCTTTTCGATGAAACAAGAGCGAAACGTACGGCCTGTCCAGGGAAGCTTCAGCCCGCTGCCGTCGTCCTTCACGTGCGAAATCGTCGGCCAGACCGGGGCCTACCGGCGGACGCGCGACAGCGGCGAGGTCGCGATCAACCTCACGCCGTCGCACGTCTTGAACAGCCTACCTCACGGCAGGAGCGGCCACATCTCGCTGACGTTCCGCTCCGAACCGCAGGCGATCCCGCTCAGGTGGCCACAACCGGGGCCAGCCTCGTTACATACTGGACGAGGCGTTTCACCGGCGACTTGCTGCCAGTCCACACGAAGGTCCAGTCGACGCGGAACCCGGCCGACTCGGCGTGGTGGTCATAGGTCCGTTCCATGACCGAGATCGGCACCTCGCGAGGGTCGTCGACCCCATAGAATTCCCGGCGCTTTTGAAGATGCTCGGGATTCGTCAGGTTTGAGAAATGACGGACCGCCGCATCGTCGATCTGGGGGATCACGGCGAAGATCACCATCCCCCGGTCCCGTAAAAGACGGTAGACCGCCGGGAGGAGGTCGAAGTGCTCGCAGTGCCCGCCGTGGATGAAGGTCGAGTTATCGATCAAGACCAGGTTGAACCGGCTTTGAGTCCGATCGATCTCTGCGTAGGTATCAACGATCTTGATCGCCGCGCCGGGAAGGTTCCGCTCGAGCGACGGCCGGCATTTCGGGTCGAGTTCCCAGACTTCGAGCGATCGGACTCGGCCGATGAAGTCGATCGTCTGCATCTCGCCCCTGCCGGCGAACAACTCGACTGCGTCAAGCGTACCGAGATTGATCCCGTGGGTCTCAATCTCTCGTATCATCCGGCGCATCGGGGACAACCCAAGGCGTCGCCTCGCCGTCTTCGTCACATCTTTCATCAGATCAAGCAATGGCATAACGACACCCTGGGGGGAAAGGGTCAGGCCTTCTTGGCCGAATTCGTTCGAATCGCACGAATGCGAACGATTCATAGAATAGCCGATTCGGACCCGTCTGGTGCAATAATTCGCGTCAAGATTCATCGCAATGACAGATATTTTGATGTTTTTTTAAGACATGGTAATGAACTGGCTTTAAGTGCGTTTAACTTTGGCGTAATCATCGCCAAAAAACTTAAAATAACCACGGACAAATCTATCATGCATGCTTAAGTACATTGGCCCTTCGCCCGAGTTCGCCGAGGCCCGCTTATCGTCCCGTATCAACCCTGTAGAGCCGGACACCTTGAGGGTCTCTCGCAACGAGGCGGATCGTGATGCCGTCACGGATCAGGCCGGCGACGAACTTTCGGCCGAAATCACGGTCGTCGTCGAGGAGCAGGAGGAAGCTCTTGTGCGAGACCAGGAATGGCTCCCCCTCTTCGACCTTGAGCGGGTGGAGCCGGGAGAGAATTCGGAGCGCGAGGGTCGGCGTGTCGTCAACTTCGCCCATGAAGACCAGGCGCGAGGCGAGCGGCTCCGGCAGCGTGTTCGACGCTTCGAGGAAGAGGAACGGGTGCGGCACCGCGACGGGCAAGTCGCTCTGGTCGCCCTCCAGGAGGCCGAGACCCACGGCGGGGGGCGGCACCGGGGTGCGCCTCAGCGCCGACCCAATCGGGCCGGCATGCATCCCCACGGTCCACACGATCAAGGAGAGGCTCAACGCGAGCGCGGGGACAGACCGGCCGTCGACGGCGCGGCGGGCGACGACTGCCACGAACACCGCCAGGCCGATGACGCTCGACACCGCATAGCGTTCGGTGAAGCCGATCCGGCCGACGGTCGCGAGCGATACCGCGAGGAACGGCATCGCCGCGAAACTCGCAGCGACGGCCAGCTCGTGCGGGCCGAATCCGTCCCCATTATCCTCAACGAGCCTGGTCGCGCGAGCCCGAAGCGCCACCACGAAGAGCATCGCCACGAAGACCGGCGCAGACTTTTCCAGCAAATACAGATACGTTTTTGGTATAGATTTAAGAGACGGCTGCGCCCAGAATGTGCTGGCATATTTGCGAGCTTCGATCATTAGCGGTATCGACGCGAGCAGGGCGAGCGGCCCGAGGACGAACGCGACCCAGATCGGCACGTCGACCCGCCTTCGGGCGACCGTCCGGACGGCCTCGCCGATCGCGAGCGGGACCACGGCGAGAGTCCCGTAATAATGGGTCGAGACGGCGGCGGCGAGGCTGAGCGTGAGCCCGATCAGCGATAGCCCCCGCCTGGTTCCGGCCCCGTCTGTCGCGCCCTGCCAGCAGACCATCGCCAGCGCCGAGAAGCCGAGCAGGAGCCCATAAGGTCGCCCCTCCGAGGCCAGGGAGAACGCCTCGGTCGCGATCGGAAAGAGCATCGCCAGCCAGGCGAAAGGGGCGGAATATCTCCTCGCGACGAACCCATAAAGGCACACACTCATCAGAAGATATCCCAGCGCTGAGGGCAAGCGCAGGGCCGTCGGCGAGGGGCCAAGTGCCGCGTAAGAGGCCCGGACCGCAAGGTAATTGAGCGGGGGATTCAGGTCGGTCCCCGTCGCCAAGGCGTTCCAGATCGAGCTGACGCTGTCGGTTCGCGAGATGACGTCGGTATAGATCTCGTCGTGCCAGACCTTCTTGAAACGGGAATCGGCAAGTGCCACGCCCAAGATAAACAGAGAAAGCGCGAGGGTGACGACGGTTCGCACGTAGCGGCTCCGGGAACATATCGGCGATCGAAGGGGAGCCGAATCGATCGGTCGTCCTCGCCCTCAAACGGTGCTGGCCCATCCTACCGACTCAAACGAGTTCGCGAAAATCCCAGAAAAGGGTGGCAAGCCCGATCTCTCCGGGGGAATATAGAAGAACAAGGCTGACTTTGCAGAATAGGTGCTCTGAGTCGCCTTTACTGAATTCTCTTCGTAAACCCCTAGAGGACAGATTGATGCGACATCCGAAGGCCATTCGCCCTGTCGTCGAGAACATGGAATCGAAGCTCTTGCTGACCGCCCACGCGCTGAGCGGCCTATCGGCGGCGCACATCGTCCCGCTGCTGCCGGTGGCCCCGATCAACCTTCAGGTGACGATCCACGGCACCTACACCTCGCCCAAACACAACCCCGACAGCGGCGAGGTCATCAAGATCTCCGGCTCGTCGAACGTCAACGGGCTTGGCAAGGTCAGCGCCGGCGGCTCGATCGTCGGTCTGGGAAATGTCGCCTCGGGACAGGCCCAGGGGTTGCTCACGCTCAACGCGTCCAAGGGCCGGCTCCTCGTCTATCTCGTCGGTCCCGTGCAGCCGGGATTCAGTCCCGTGCCGTTGCAATATCACTTCACCGTTGTCTCCGGCACCGGGACGCTTAAGTCGATTGCGGGCAGCGGCGACCTCACGATCAACCTCATCCCGTCGCACCCCTCCAACAGCAAGCCCCACGGCGCGAGCGGACGGTTCACGGCGATGATCACCTCGTTCACGTCCCCGGCCTGAATTCCCCACGCGGGCGTCAGCCCTACGCTGACGCCCGCGTCTTTTCTCGTTCAATGCTCGATGTAGTTCTTCGAGAGCCCCATCTCCTCGGGCGCGTGGAGCCGGAGCATCTTCATCGAGATGTCGCGCGGCAGGCTTGATCGCGTCAACAATGACACCGCGATCATAATCCCGATTGATAGCGGCACGCCCCAGATCGCCGGCTGCTCCATGAGCGACCGGACGAGCGGCGTGACCGGGATCGTGACGATCTTCTTGTCGAGGAGCATTGAGGTAACGATCGCCGCGAGCGAGGCGAAGCCGCCGACGAGCATTCCGCTTGCCGCGCCATACTTCGTCAGGCCCTTCCACCAGGCACCGAGCAGCAAGAGCGGGAAGTAAGACGCCGCCGCGATCGCGAACGCCCAGCCGACCATCTTGGCAATATCGAACGTCTCGACCAGCAGCCCCAGGCCCATCGACGCGACCCCGATCGCGACCGCCGACACCTTGAACGCCGCCATCCGGGCCTCGGGCGACGACTTCGGCCGGAGGATCTTGCCGTAGATGTCATGGGCTAAAGCCCCCGACATGCTCACAAGCAGACCCGAGAACGTCGACATGAATGCTGCGAACGCCCCCGCCGCCGTGATGCCGCTTAAGATCTCACCGAGAAGCTTGTTCTGGAGGATGGTCGGCAGCCTGATCACAATCGAGTCGGTCGTGTCGTTCGCGTAGAGCCACGGCATCGCGTTCCGGCCGAGCACGCCCCAGATCGGCGGGAAGACATAGAACGACCCGAGCATCACCATCACCCAGAGCGTCGTTCGCTTCGCAGCGCGGCCGTCGGGGTTGGTGTAAAACCGCACGAGGATATGCGGCAGCCCCGCCGTACCGCAGATCAACGCAATGATGAGCGAGTAGGTATAGAGCAGTGGATAGCCGTGCTTCGCGCTGAGCGGGCCGAAAGGCCGAAGCCAGGCGCGATCGGCGGGCGCATTCGGCGCGGGAGAACCGGCCTTGAGGACGGCGGTCGTCTGCTCCTTGATCTCAACCTTCGCCGCCCTCGACCCGTAGTGTTCCGTCGTTCGGGCGTCGTGGTTGACGAACGGATGGGCTTCGAGAACGCCGCCGGGAGGGACCGAGAGGCCATCGCCTCCCTCGTTCCCCTTTAGCCCTGGCGCGTAATCGTCGCGGAACGGCAGTCGTTCTCCCTTGCTGTCCTTCGCGAACGGTCCGGGCAAGACCTTGTCGAAGGTCACGCCTTTGGGAAACTCCAGGCGCGTGACGTCCATCGGCGAGAATGAGAGGCCATTCGCGGGATACCCCTCATGTCCCTTAAACTTCAGTAGGACGTCGCGGGCCACAACGGGCGTGTGCCCTGGGGCCGAGGGTTCGACCTGCCGCTCTTCGTCCTGCCCGATGTAGGCGACGTCATGCAGCCGGTCATAAGGGAGTTCGTGCTCGCGGGCCGTCCCCTGCTTGTGCCCTGAGTTCGCCCCGAGGTTCTTGCCGTATCCCCCGTAGACCGACATCAGGACGAACACAGGCACCGAGATCGCAAACACCTTGGCCCAATATTGGAACGCCTGGACGAAGGTGATCCCCTTCATCCCGCCGAACGCGACGTTGAACGTGATCACCGCCCCGACGACCGCGATCCCGACCCAGTACGGCCAGTTCATGATCGCGCCCAGGACCACCCCTGCCCCCTTCATCTGGGGCATCGTGTAGAAGAAGCCGATGAACAGCACGAACGTCACCGCAATCCGCCGGAACATCGGGCTGTCGAACCGCCCCTCGGCGAAGTCAGGGATCGTATACGCGCCAAACCGCCGCAGCGGGCCGGCGATGAACAGGAGCAAGAAGAGGTAGCCCGTCGCATAACAGACGGGATACCAGAGGGCATCATATCCGTACTTCATCAGCAAGCCGGCGATCCCCATGAACGACGCGGCCGAGAGATATTCGCCCGAGATGGCCGAGGCGTTCCAGAAGACGCTCACCGACCGTCCCGCCACGAAGAAGTCGGACGCCGTCTGCGCCTTTCGGGTCGCATAGAAGCCCAGGCCAACCGTCGCACCGACCATCGCGACGACGAACGCGAGCGCGATCCAAGAAATACCCATCATCGCCCGACCTCCCGGCCCGACGCCTCGTCAGCGAGCACCGCACGCCAGTCGGTGCATTCGGCCTCGATCTTGTCGGACTTGCGGACGAAATAGAACGCCAGCGCGACGGTGATCGGATAAAAGAGCACACCCAGGAACAGCCAGGTCACCGTGAACCCGCCAACCTCGGCATTGGCCAGGTCGGGCCAATAGGCATTCACCAGCGGCAGCCCCAACACGAGGACGGCGAACACCGCCGCCACCCGCAGACTGAGCGCCCCCTGCCGGCGCATCACCCGATGCGCCAGCGTGGCATGCTCCTCGGCCGAGAGTTCAAGGACCGTCCGATCCGGCATCGCGCATCTCCCCCACCGTCTTCGCCCTCGACCGCCGTCGCCCGATCAAATACCGCGCGAACGACCAGAGCCCCGCAAACTTGTACTCTCGATCGGCGTAACGCTCAACCACATAGCAGGCGAAATAATACGCCCGGGCAAACCCCCACACCGCCATCGCGAGCAGGAACGCGACCTTCAACGTCGGATGATCGAACAGCAACAACCCCCGACGCCAACACCCCGATGACGACGAAGAACCCACCCTTGAGATCGAGAAGCCATGGGCTGCGGATGTCGGCCATGTCCGCGATCTCAATGGTGTTTGGACCCGATGGTACCGGACTCTACGACCCCGAGAACGAGCGAAAGAGCCACGGTCCCCGGGTCGTCACCACGGCACAGACGCCTGGCGGGTTGAACGAGATGTAATTCGTTTCCATCCCCAGCCCGTTCCGGGCCACGCACCAGGCTCGGACATCCAGCCCCGCACGCTCGGCCCCGCCCACCAACCGCGCCTCCTTGAGGAACGGGTCCCACTCGAGACGACGCGAATCATCCTGCGTCAGCTCGAAAAGCCACCGAGGTTCGGCCGCGATCATCGTGGAATTTCGGTCAACCATCGCGACCAGCCCTCCACGTCGAAGAGTTTTGGCCATCCTCGCGGAATGACGGGCCGAGCCTAACCTCGGCGATCGGAGAACGATCCGCTTTTCGAGGTAGGACTTGACTTATATTCCGTTATGGAATATGGGCTGAATATTAAAAGCGATAACTTCAGGATAAATCTCGTTATGGAATAACAACTCATGTGGACTATTCAAAAAAATGAGGCCTTCGATCGTCAATTTAAGTGGTATGAAAAGAAACGACCGAACGAGTTTTCCGCTGTCCTTTATCCTCTCAAGGTCTTCTTCGACGGCTTCAAATCGGGGGCACCGTTCAGAAACTGATGGCCGCTCATCGATTTCTCAAAGCCGTGGGATTGGGGGCCATCGAGATCAAACAGAAGGGGGCCAAAAACCTGGCGGAAACGAGGCTCTACGTCTACCCCGACGAGACAACGAACATCCTCCACCTGATTACGATCGGGGATAAGAACTCCCAGTCGGCTGATATCCAGTTTAGTAGAGAATACGCCCTTTCACTTAGAGAGGCACAGGCCGATGGCCAATGCCAAACGGGAACGCTCGACCCGCGCGACGGGTAACTCATCAAGCGTCGAGTCAATGGTCCGCGCTACGTCCGACGACAAAGTATTCGTGGACGATTTCGGGCGAAAATGTGCTCGGCGTCGCATGATCCATCATCTCATCACTCTTCGAGGAGCGATGGGCCTTTCACAGACCCATCTCGCGAAGCTGCTCGGCTGCACTCAAAGCCGGATTTCGAAGATGGAGGCGTCAGACGATGACGAGATCACTATCGGTGATATTCGCAAATATGCGTCGGCATTAGGTCTTTCGATACAACTGTCCCTCATACCCAGGGGGGCAACGACCGTCGATCGTGTGAAATTCCACGCCTTTCGCATCAAGACTCTGGTCAACAATCTTGCCGGATTGACCGAGAACGACCCGGCGATCGCGAACGGCATCTCTTCCTTCTTCGGTGAGGCGGCGTTCAATCTGCTTCTCATCCTCCAAGAAGCAGCCGACAAACTTCCGAGGTCAGCCACCGAGGGCGACGATATGGACGACACTCTCTGTGAAACGGATGGAACAGAGACGTTCTCTTCACTCCCTCAGCCCGCTTTGAAGAAACAAGGATCAACAACGCGAAAGCCCAACGATCGACCGAGCTGAGCGGGATCAATTACCGGGCGGGCGTGTCGTCGACGACTCCTCGGTCGCCTCGGGGGAGTCTTCGATGCCGAGTTCCTTGATCCGACGATAGAGTCGGGGGCGGGAGATGCCCAGGAGTTCGGCGGCGCGGGACTTGTTCTGCCGCGCCTTGACCAGCGATTGTTCGATCAGGCGGCGCTCGACCTGGGTCAGTAGGTCGTCAAGGAGGACCGGAGACGGCGGGGGCGGCGGCTGATAGGCCCCCCCGAGGTGGCCTCGGATGCCGGCGGGGAGGTCTTCGGCGCGGAGGCGGTGGTCGGGCCCGACAGTATGGGAGGCCTCGATCACCCGGGCCAGCTCGCGGAGATTGCCCGGCCAGTCATAGGAGGCCAGGGCTTCGATCGCCTCGGGCATGAACCCTTCCCGCTGGCGTCCGCCTCGCTGATTAACCCGTTCGAGCAGGTGCTGGGCGAGCAGCGGAAGCTCGTCGACCCGCTCGCGGAGCGGACGGAGCCGGAGGACCATCGCCGTGAGAGCATAATAGAGGTCGGGCCGGAGGCGGTCGGCCTTGAGGGCGAGGTCCGGGTCGGCGGCGGTCGTCGCCAGGAGCCGGACCCGGCCGTCGAGAGCGGCGGCGAGTCGGGCCTGAAGGTCTCGCGGCAATTCGACGACGTCGCTGATGAGCAGGGTCGACCCCTCGGGAAGCGCCAGGGGAGACGACGACCCATCGACCGGCCGCTCGCCGAAGTTGTCCCGGTCGGTCGACTTGAAGAGTTCTCGCTCGAGGACTTCGGGCGGAAGCGCGGCGGAGTCGAAGGGATAGAGCGGGGCCTGGCGGCGCGGACCGAGAGAGTGGATGGTCCGGGCGACGGTGCGTTTACCCGTGCCGGCCTCGCCGACGATGAGGACCGAGATGCCCGAGGCCGAGGCGACCTGGATCTGTTCGAGCAGGCGGCGATGTGCAGGGCCTCTACCGACGAGGGTGTCGAACCCGTGCCGCCGTTCGAGCCTCGCGCGGACTTCGAGCAGCTCGGCTCTGAGCTTCTGGGCCTCTGAGTCTGGGGCATGGTGCGCGGAGTCGGGGAGCCTGACCAGCCCGAAGAGGCCGAGCAAGGCCCCTTCGGCGTCGTGAAGCGGCCAGAACTCGACTCTGCGCCAGCGGCGTTCCCCCTCGGCATGGAGGATCAGGGTCGGCCCCCCGGCAGGCTGGCCGGCGAGCGCTTCGGGCGGCGGACAGAAGCTACCGCCAAGGCCGGCAAGGTCGCCCGCCCGGGTCGGACCGTGGGGATTGCAGGCGAGCCCAACGACGCTCTCCGCCGGGTGGCCGACCAACTCCTCAAACGCCCGATTGACGCCGACGATGCGGCGATCGGGGCCGAGCAGGAAAGCCGGCTCACGGGCGACCGACAAGAGCGCGTCCAGCCGGAGGCTTAAAACGCGGGGAGACGTCATGAGAGCGATCAGTTATCCAGGTTGAGCCGGCGCGCCACGAGAGGCATCGGAGGGGAGGGTGACGACCGGCCCGAGACTTCAAGAGGATGCCCGGTCCCGTCCCTCAAGGCAAGAAAAAACCTTGAGCGACCTCTCTCCCGTTCCCGACCAGGTCGTGGCCCTGGATGGGGGCACCTCGACCACCCGCGCACGACTCGTTGAGGGGGGACGTGTCGTCGCCGAGTCGCGTCGCCCGGTCGGCGTCAGAGACTCCGCGATCGTAGGCCGAGTCTCTCCGCTCGCCGAAGCGGTACGCGGCTGCCTTGATGACCTCGAAGCAGCGGCCCCGGGTATGCGGTCGGCCCCAATCGTCGCGGCGGGGATGCTCTCCAGCGAGGTCGGGCTCACGGCGGTCGCGCACGTCGACGCCCCGGCGGGCCTGGACGAGCTGGCGCGGGGGGCCATCGCGAGGGTTGTCATGGGGGTGTCGGATGCCCCGATCCTCTTCATCCCCGGCGTGAAGACACCGGCCGGGACCGGCCCCGAAGGCTGGGCCGACGCCGATGTCATGAGGGGTGAGGAGTGCGAGACCTTGGGCCTGCTGCTCGCCCTCGGCCTCGAAGGCCCGGTCGCGATGCTCTGGCCGGGATCGCACACGAAGCTGGTCGCCGTCGACGCACTGGGGCGGATCACGCGGAGCTACACGACTCTCGCGGGCGAGATCACCGCGACGATCGCGCAACGGACCCTGATCGCCAAGAGCTTGCCGGAGGGGCTGTCGGATAGCCCCGATGCTGACGCTGTCGCCCTCGGGGCGCGGACAGCGATCCGAGACGGTCTGGGCCGCGCGGCGTTCCTGGTACGGATCGCCGACCTTTCCAAACGACGCGATCTCACCAGAACGGAGGCCAGCCCGCAAGTCGGCGCCACCAATCAGGCATCATGGGCCATCAGGCGAAAGATCATCTTCTACAGGAAACATAAGACTTGAGCCCGGAGATTGTTCGATGCATGTCATTTATCCTGTAGACGCTACGTTATCATCGTGCCATTCGCTCCCGACCCTTTATCGGTCCCCCGCTACTTATGGTGGAAGGGCTCGAAGTACCATATAGAATGCCGATAGAGAGAGTATTACAAGAGTGAATAGTCCCATGACTTTCCGGGCAAGGCGACTTCGGCCAGGAATTGCGCGAGAGTCAAAACAGACATAAAAGAAAAATAATAAGTGCCTTCGCGCCAGAGGAAATAGATCAGACGCCCGGTGGCGTTGGCGTCGGTCGCCTCGCGACGGATCAGCCCGCGTCCGGATAGGCGACGTAGAGCACGCTGGACGGTCGCTACCGACCTCCCGACGCGGGAGCCGATCCGGGCGTCCGACGGCCAGCAAGACGACTCGGCGCGGGCATAGTAGACCAGCGCGAGGAGCGTGACTTTTTCGGTGGGGGTGATCGACGGATCGCCCGCGATGGCATGGTCAAGGGCCGCGAAGGACTTGGCCTGTCGGGACTTATGACTATTTTGGGTATTTTCAGGGGCGCACTTGACTGCGCGCGGAATCCCTGGTGCGACGGGTTGACCCGCCGCAGGCCGGAGGCTATCTTACTCTTGCACGATGATTCACTTCGCCTTCGAGAGAGGCCGGTGGATCGGGATCGAAGTGCTAGACACACCGCGAGCCCATAACGTCAGGATCATTGAGCCCCACGTCGCCAAACGTGGGGTTCTTTTTTTCCTAAGCGACAGCCATATTTTAGCGTCTCTCGTCCGCCGAGACAATCACCGGTGTCGAAGTACGCGGTTTTGCGCGATGCTGCGCCCCCCTCACATCACGATTCGCGAGTAGGGCGGGGTTGGTTATCGCCCTCCGAAGCGGATGCGAAAAACCCTTGTGTGGTGATGTGTTCGCCAAATGCGAACCTAAGGGTTGACGCTTTGCATTTTGCGAAGTAATATCAATTGACCTTGTCTGCAAAGCTCTCACCTCTGCGGAACACTCCGGAGCCTGCCCATGATGATTCGCACCATTAGTATCCTCAACCCTCGCCATGAGGCTTCCCATGCATGTCGTGTCCGAAAAAAAGTTGCGGGCATTTTGGACGAAGCATCCTGACGCCGAGGCTCCCCTGCGATCCTGGCACCGAATTGCCGAGCGTTCCGAATGGACAAGATTCCAGGACGTTCGGGCGAGCTACGCACATGCCAGCCAGGACGGCAAGTTCACCATCTTCAATATTGGCGGCAACAAGTTCCGTTTGATTGTGGTCGTCCACTTCAACCGAGGAAGGATCTACGTTCGCGACGTCCTCACCCACGAGCAATACGACCGGGATGAGTGGAAAAAGAATTGACCCCGTCAATGAGTCAGGCCACATGGGAAAGTCCAAAAATCGAACAGATACTCTCGCTCCGCAGGCGAGCACTCGATATCACGAGTTGATCGCACGCTTTCCCCTGCGCCCGATCCGCACCGAGGACGAATTGGACCGAG
>JANXSY010000116.1 GCA_025356435.1 Isosphaeraceae bacterium
AGGCACGACTGCCCGGTCGTGTTCCGCCCATAACGGTCGCGGAGGCGGGGGTCTTCGCGGGCGATATCGAAAGCCCGTCGCGCCTCGGGGGAGAGGACGAGGTCGACGGCCCTGCGCTGAAATTCGTCGAGGGTGCGGAGCTGGTCGTCAGTATCCACCTGCCTTGCAAGGCCGTCGACAGCTTGTCGCAGGGTCTGGCGGCGGTCGATCGAACGCTGGGTGTCGCCCGCGGGGGTCGAAACGTCCTGCACGCGGAAACCGCCGTCGTTCGGGTCGCCGGTCTTGAACGACTCGAAGCGACCGCCGAGGAAGGCGCTCCGGCCGAGTTCCCAGGTGAAGGAGGGGTTGCGTGGTACGGCAAAATAGGGAGGCATCGGCCCTCGATAGCCGAGTTCGTGCGAGACGACCGCGCCGATCGCGGGATAGTCTCCGAACGCCGAGCCGAGTCGGCCGGACATGACCCAGTTGGTCGCCGTCTCGTGGTGGTCGTTGCCGTGCGTGCCCGAGCGGAGAAGCGAGAACCGGTCGTTGCGGGCGGCGAGCCGTTCAAGCTTGTCGCCGAACCGGATGCCGGGCAGTTTCGTCGGCCGGGTGCCATATTGGCCCCGGACTTCGGCGGGGGCGTCGGGCTTGGGATCGAAGCTGTCGTGATGCGAGAGCCCGCCGCCGAGATAGACGAGGATCACCGACCTGGCCGTGGCCGGTTGTGCGACGGATGCGGCCCTTGCCTCGGATCGCAAAAGCGTCGGCAGCGCCAGCGCGGTCAGGCCGCCGACCTGGATGAAGTCGCGGCGCGAGACACCGTCGCATCGGGGGCGGCCGGGACCGATCGGGATTCGAAACATGGCCAACGCCCTCGGGTCGGTCTTGAATCAATGCGAAAATAGGAACTCTTTGGAGTTGAGCAGCGCCCAGAGCAAGTCGCGAAACACCGCTTCGCGGCCATCGGTCGACCCCGAGAGGGCGCTCTCGACGGCCCGCCACTGCTCGTCGGTCGATCGCCGCGCGAGCGTGGCCAGGAACAACTCGTCGGCGACCTGACGATCGGGCTGACTCGATCTGAGCAGCCCACGGAGCCTGCCTTCAGCGTCGTCGATCCGTCGATTCAGCGCCTCGCCGTTAATGAGATTAAGCACCTGCGGCATCGTCACCTCCCCCGACCGTTCGCACGCGCAGGGGGTGACGCGCTCGGGACGGCCGAAGGTGTCGAGCAGATAATTCTGGACCTTCGGGTCGGGCAACTGCATGGCCCGGAGCCCGACCGCATAGCCCTCATACGCCTCGGGAATGCCTGTCGCCTGGGTCAGGGCATCGGCCAGCACCTCGGCGGGCAGCCGGCGCGGGTAATAGTGCGAGAAGAACTTTCGGTCGAGGACATTGGTCGGCAGCGGGTCAGACGCCAGGGCATATGTCCGAGACGCGAGGATCGTCTTCATCAGGTGTTTCAGGTCAAAGTCGTGCCGGATCAGGTCTTCGCTCAGGGCCTTAAGCAGGGGCTCGTTCGTCGACGGATTGGTCGCCCGGAGGTCGTCGACCGGCTCGACCAGCCCCACCGCGAAGAAACGCTTCCAGACCCGGTTAACGACGGCCCTCGCGAACAGCGGGTTGTCTTTCGAGGTCATCCAATCCGCGAGCCGTTCGCGAGGGTCTTCCCCCTCGTCGAGCGTGAGGGCTGATCGATCGAGCGGGCGGGGCGGCACGAAATCGCCCGTCCGGGGCTGCGTGATCCCAATGCGCTGCGCGTCGATCTTCGCGCCCTTCCGCCTGCCCATCCGGCCGGGGACGCCGGTATCGACCGCAGGGCCTTCGTCGGTGCTCTTGCCGTCGAGCTTCACCCGCGTGAAGAAGGCGGCCATGCCGTAATAGTCGTCCTGGGTGAATCGTTCGAGCGGATGATTATGACATTTGGCGCATTGGATGCGCGTGCCCAGGAAGGCATGTGTCGCCGCTTCGGCCAGGTCTTCGGCCTTGCGATTGACGAGGTAATATCCGCCCGCCGGCACCTGGCTGAGCGGCCCCCGAGCCGTGAGGACTTCGCGGACGACCCGGTCCCAGGGCCGATTCTCGGCGACCGCCTCGCGAATCCAGCGGGAGAAGCCTCGCACCCCTTTTCGGCCCCGCTTGTCGCCATCGCGTTCGAGCCGATTCTGGAAGAGTTCGCCCCAGAACTGCGTCCAGTAGTCGACATAAGCCGGGCCGTCGATCAATCGATCGACGAGCTTGTGACGCTTCCGTCCGTCAGCGTTGGCGAGGAAGGTGGCGACTTCGGCCGGGTCTGGAAGCGTTCCTGTGAGGTCGAGCGAGACTCGTCTGAAGAACGTCGCGTCGTCGCTATTTGGCGACGGTTGCAGCCGCACCTCGGCCAGTTTGGCCATCACATGCTCATCGATAAAATTCGCTCGCTCGCGGTAGACTGCCGGGTCGACGGCCTGATCGTAGGGGGTGGTGACGACGTGGACGGCCACCTGACCCTGATAGCTCGCCATGATGCCGGTCGCGCCGGGGCGGAGCGCCTTGACCAGACCGTTCTCGTCGACCGAGGCAAGTCCCTCGTCGTTCGTCTTGAAGAGAGCGAGCCGGGTGACGTCACGCTGGATTCCGTCGGAATACACGGCCTTGACCGAGAGAGGTTGATCGGTCCGAGCGGCATAGACCTTCGCGGGCGGCTCGACGGCGATCCGCTCGACCTTCGGTTCCTTCCCCGAGGGGGCGGGGGCACCGGCGGCGATCCAGGCGAGGAGGATACGGTATTCGGGCGACCCGGCGATGAGCTTGTGGCCGCCTTTGTGCGGGACGCGCATCAAGGGCTTGGCCAGCAGCAGGCTCTCCCTAGGCCGACTCTTGGCGATCCGCCGACCTCGCGAGTCGCGCGTGATGGCGACGTGATCCTGCTCGGGGGCATAGCCCCGGAGGCTGAGCTTGAACCCGTTCTGTCCCGCCAGCTTGCCGTGGCAGGCCCCCGAGTTGCATCCGAGCCGGGTCAGGATCGGCTCGACGTCGTTAACGAACGACGGGACCGCTCTCTCCGATGCTGTCGGGCCATCGGCCGCGATCCCGGCGATCGCAAGCACAACGATCAGGCCTGCCAGGCTTCGGTCGAACGGCATTGGGCGGGCCTTGGGTCGGTCGGAGGGTCATCTGCCGGGAAGTCGAACTGGGGTGGTGTGTCCGGAATCTTTGATTCTAATTGAACAATTCGGCCGGTGGCAAGGGAGGGCTGAAGTTCAGGAGGTTGGCCAAGTCGGAAATCCTTGGGATATCTCGGGTGGCACCGGTTCTTGAACCTCTCTTTCCGCCTCGTGGCCGTGAGTTGTTGCACGCTACCGTCCGTCCTGGTATCAAGGAGCGAATCTCGCAACCTGTTCTCCCATCGGGTGATCCCGCCGCCGAGCCTGACCATGGACGACCTCTCACGCTTCTGCTGCCTGAATTCCC
>JANXSY010000203.1 GCA_025356435.1 Isosphaeraceae bacterium
GTCGATGGATCTGGTCGATCGATCGCGATTCAAGAACTCTTTCATCTTCAAGTATAGCGCCCGGACAGGGACCAAGGCCGACACGCTCTACGCCGATGACATCCCCGAAGAGGTCAAGAAGCGTCGCAATAATGAGTTGCTCGCGGTTCAGAATCGGATCTGCCTTGAAGACAATCGCGGCTTCTTGGGCAAGACGGTCGAGGTTCTCGTCGAGGGGGCCAGCAAGATGACGCAGGGTGACGCTGCGGTCAACGGAATGATGCAGCTCACTGGGCGGACCTGGTGCGACCGCATCGTGATCTTCCAGGGACATGAGCGACTGATCGGCTCGTTCCTCCCCGTCGAGATCGAGGACGCAAGCGTCGTCACTCTCTTCGGACAAGCGGTGACGAGCGAGTTGGCCATCCTGGATGCCTGAATGTCGCGTATGAGGGATGTCGGGATGGAGAGTCGGCTCTCGGAACGGGTGGAACGTTGGTGCGACCTCGTCGGGATCGACCCCGCGCGTCGGCCGCCAGGTCGCGATCTCGACCGAGACTTTCCCAACGATGCCTGTCGACCCGGTGCCGAGCTGTCAGACCTTGTCGCGTGGGAATATCGACATGGAGCGATCCTTCCCGACGGATTGAAGTCGTGGCTCCAGCTCTCTGACGGCCTGTTCGGCAATGGCCCCCTGATCCACCCGCTTTCGGCGATCGGGCCGATGGTCCCCTTCGCGCGGATGGCGGGCCTGGTGGTGCAGCCGGAGAGCTGGTTCGAACTGGGCAATCCCAACCTCGAAACCGTCTGCATCG
The DNA here is from genome assembly GCA_025356435.1 of Isosphaeraceae bacterium. Taxonomy (GTDB): domain Bacteria; phylum Planctomycetota; class Planctomycetia; order Isosphaerales; family Isosphaeraceae; genus CAMFLR01. The sequence goes on from JANXSY010000203.1 coordinate 795, forward strand.
ACCTCGGTTATCGGCTCGACGGCGGCGATTGTCCCGTCTTCACCTCGGGAGATGACGAGCGGGGGAGTCGCCCGCGCATCATTGCCGAGGGCTTCGATGCGTGGTTCCTCCGCGTTCTCCATGAGGGGGGGCGTGAATACTGGTTCGCGACGGGATTTGTCGATCTGGGCGATCCGTGGGCCGAGCACCGTCGCCATGTGCCGATCCCAGAACTTGCGGATTGGCTTCGTCCCCTGGCACCTCGGGTCGTGCCGATGATCCGCGACGGCGTCGACGACCGCACGATCGCGACTCGATTCGGGCTCAGCCGGTTCGACGTCGAAGCGATCGCCCGGCACGCCCAGCATCGTCCGCCACAAGCCGGGGCCGCCCAAAGCCCAGTCCCTTGACCTGACTCGGAGGAGTCGACCGATCATGGGGACCGCGCCCGAATCGAAGCCGGAGGTGCCGTGGGGACTGCTCGACGACCCAGCGCAGGCCAGGCTCTGGCTCTCGTCGCTCGGCGTCCGCGATTCCGAGCGAGGGTATCGCGATATCAGAGACCTCGCCGCTTTGGGGCTGTCCGCCGAGACTGCCGGCCGCCTCCTCTCTCACCTGTCACGCCTACTCCCGCGCTGTCCTGATGCCGGGATGGCCCTAACGAACCTCGAACGATTCCTCTCCGGCAGTCCCCACCCCGAAGAGATCGCCGGTTTCGTGGTCGAGTCGGCGCGTACGGCCGAGGTCGTGATCCAGCTTTTTAGCACGAGTCAATATTTCAGCGAGTTGATGATCGGCGACCCGTCGCTATTCGAATGGCTCCGCAGCGGCGGCGATCCCCGAGGGCAGGAACGGCTCGTCGCCGAACTCACGGCCGAACTCGACGCCGCGCCGAATGATGAAGCGGCGCGACTGACGATCCGGAGGTTCCGCCGCCGCGAACTCCTCCGGATCGGCTATGACGACATCGTCCGCACGCTCCCCCTCGAACTCATCACCCGCGAACTCTCGCATCTCGCCGACATCTGCGTCGAAGCTGCCTACCAACTCGCCCGCAAACATGCCGACATTCGCCACGGCTCTCCCTCCGGAGACTCCGACGCCCGCCCGGCGCGCTTCGTGATCCTTGCCCTCGGCAAACTCGGTGGCGAAGAGTTGAACTACTCTTCCGATATCGATCTGATTTTCCTCTACGACGTCGAAGGTCAGACCCGAGGCCCCCGAGTCGTCTCGAACGCGGAATACTTCACGAGGCTCGGCGGCGAGCTGGTCCGCCTGCTCTCAGACCACACCTCGCTCGGTCTCGCCTATCGGGTCGACATGCGGCTCCGTCCCGAAGGAGACCAGGGGCCGCTCGCGCGGTCGATCGCCGGGACGCTTGGATATTACGAGACGGCCGGGCGGACCTGGGAACGTCAGGCCATGATCAAGTGTCGGCCCATCGCCGGAGACATGTCGCTCGGCCTCGCCTTCCTTGATGCGATCCGCCCGTTCGTCTATCGACGCTATCTCGGCGTCTCGGAGATCAGCGAGATCAAGGCGATGAAACGGCGGATCGAGCAGCGCACTCTCAAAGAGGGGAACGCCGAGGTCGAGGTCAAAACCGGGCGCGGCGGCATCCGAGATGTTGAGTTCGTCCTCCAGTTCCTCCAACTCCTCCACGGGGGCGAATACCCCGAGGTCCGGCACGCCAACACCCTCGTCGCGATGGCCCGGCTCGAAGACGTCGGCTGCTTGACGGCTGAGGAACGACGGATCATGGAAGACACGTATCGCTTCCTCCGGCGCGTCGAGCACCGGCTTCAGGTGATGTTCGATCGCCAGACCCACGAGATGCCCCGCAACCTCGAAGAACAGCGCACACTCGCGATCCGCCTCGGCTATCCGGCCGCGAGTCTCTGGGAAGACCGGACCGGGCCGGCCGAACGATTTCTCGCCGATTATCGGGCCAAGACCGAGTTGAATCGTAAGATTCTCAACCACCTGCTGCACGACGCCTTTCGCGACGACGAAGGGGCGACCGCCGACCCAATCGTCGACCTCGTGCTCGACCCTGCCCCCGACGCCGAGCACATCACGTCGGCCCTCGCGGCCTATCCGTTCCGCGACCGCGAGATCGCATATCGCAACCTCATGGCCCTGGCACGCGAGGGCAGCCCGTTCCTCTCTCAGGCCCGCTGCCGCCACTTCCTCGCGGCGATCGCACCTAGGCTCCTCCAGGCGGTGAGCGAAGCCCCCGACCCCGACATGGCCCTGACGAACCTGGAGAAAGTCTCGGCCTCATTGGGGGCAAAGGCGATCCTCTGGGAACTGTTCAACTTTAACCCGCCGACGCTTCGGCTCTTCGTCGAATTGTGCTCGACCAGCCAGTTCCTCTCTGAGATTCTCATCAACAACCCGGGCATGATCGACGACCTGATGGATTCCCTTGTCATCGACCGCTCGCAGACCGCGACGGCGATCAAGGGTGAACTCGTTGAGCTATGTCGCGGGGCCGAAGACCTCTCGCCGATCTTGTCGACCTTCCGCAATAAAGAATGGGTCCGGATCGGCACCCGCGACATCCTCGGACGCGAGCCGATCCGCGACGTGACCCGCGAGCTGGCCGACGTCGCCGAGGCGATCGTTGTCCAGGTGGCCAAGGATCAATGGACGCGGCGGGTCGTCCAGTTCGGCCACCCTCGCCGAGAGTCCGACGGTCGGCGACTCAACTGGGCCATCGTCGCGCTGGGGAAGCTCGGCGGTCGCGAACTCAACTATCACAGCGATCTCGACCTCGTGTTCCTCTTCGATGAGGAGGGGATCACGAAGGGGGGACAGAAGTCGATCTCGAACTCGGAGTTTGTGTCCGACGTAGCGCGCCGGGTTATCAAGACCCTCGCGAAAGGGCTGTATCAGGTCGACACCCGGCTCCGCCCTCACGGGGCCTCGGGTCCGCTCGCGGTCACGCTCGACGCCTTCAGTGACTACTTTCAGGACCAGGCGAAGACGTGGGAACGTCTGGCTCTCACACGTGCCCGGGTCATTCACGGCACGGGCGACTTCGGCTTCGACGTGACGGAGGCGATCCGCGCCGCGCTCGGGACTCCGGTCGACCCACAGGTCATAAGGCGTGATGTGATCGCGATGCGTCGCCGGCTCGAAGAGTCAGCGACCGAGTCCGACGTGAAACGCGGTTACGGCGGGCTCGCCGACATCGAATTCATCGTCCAGAGCCTTAGCCTCCTCGGTGCCGATGGCGGGCCGCTGATCGCCCGGATGAACGTCTGGGACGCGATCGAGCAGTTCAAACGATCCGGCCTGCTCCCCCGAGAAGCCGCCGCCGACCTTCGCGCCAGCTATGACTTCTTTCGCACGGTCGAGAGTCGGCTCAGGATCGTCCACAACAAGACATCGTCCGAACTACCCGATAACCCCGACGACCTCTCCCGCCTTGCCCGCAGGCTCGGATACGCCGAGACGGAGGCCACCTCGCTCATTGAGGCCTTCCGTCAAGACCGCTCCCGCTTCGCCGAGCGGACACGTCACTGGTTCGAGTCGCTCATCGGGCCGCTCCAGGACGACCGGCCCTCACAGGCGTCGTGACGTCGCGCCGTCGGGCTCGGTCTGGCGGATCTCGTCAATGAGATATGTCGTCTTGGATTGCGACTCGTAATAGGTGCGCATCACCATCTCAGCCAGCACGCCGAGCAGGATGCTCTGCACGCCGCCGAGGAAGAACATCACCGCGAGGAGGGGCAGGGGAGTCTCAACGAACGGCTTGCCGGTCCCCGAAGAACCCCACGGCCAGGGGAACACATATTTCAAATAGAGCATGCCGGCGAAGCAGAGGAAGCTCAGAAGGATCGACCACAACCCGACCCGGCCGAAGAGGTGAATCGGCCGCTGCGAGTAGCGCTGATAGAAGCGGATCAGGAGGAGATCGAGGACGACGTTGAACGTCCGCCCCAGTCCGTATTTCGTCTTCCCCTCGGTCCGAGGGCGATGATTCACCTCCAACTCGGCGACCTTGGCCCCCTGCCACGAGGCGAAGATCGGGATGAACCGGTGCATCTCGCCGTAGAGCCGGACGCCCTGAAGAACTCGGCGGCGATAGGCTTTCATCGTGCAACCGAAGTCATGCAGCGCCACGCCCGAGATCCGCGCGACGAGCCGATTGGCGATACGCGAGGGGATCTTTCGAGTCAGCAAGGTGTCATGACGTTTCCGCCGCCAGCCTGAGACGACGTCGTAACCCTCATCGAGTTTCGCCAGCAGGCGGGGGATGTCGGTCGGGTCATTCTGCCGATCGCCGTCCATCGGGATCAGAATCTGGCCACGCGCCATATCGAGCGCGGCGGAAAGGGCCGCGGTCTGGCCGCAGTTGCGACGGAGGAACGCGACGCGAACGTGGTCAGGGTCGCTCGCCTGAATGGCCGCGAGCTTGGCGGCGGTGCCGTCGCGTGAGCCATCATCGACGAAGATCAGCTCGTATCGAAGCGAGCCGCCACCGAGAACGGCGTGCAGCTCTTCGTAAAGCGGGACCACGTTTCCCGACTCATTATACACGGGGATCAGGACCGAAAGGTCGACCTGCGTGTGGGACTCTTGCCCTTCAGGAGACGTGTTAGTCATCGAATCGGCGAACCTCGTGACGATCCCATCGGAGCCCAAAATGCTCAGCCCACAGCGTATCGTCCACGCGCCCCTTCGGCTAGCCGACGATGAATTGCTTGAGATACCTTCGCGCGATGAGGAGCGACTCTTTCCGTCGTTCGGACGAGGTCTCGAAGGCCCGGTCCTCAACCTCGATCGAGATCGGCCCGTGATACCCAATGTCATTGAGGGCACCGATAAACTTGCCCCACTGGATGTCTCCCTGCCCGGGAAGCTTGGGAGTGTGCCAGAGTTTGGGAGCCGACAACACGCCGTGATCGTTCAGCGCCGCGACGTCGATCCGGGCGTCTTTGGCGTGGACGTGAACGATGCGCGACTTGAATTCCTCCAACGGCGCGATGTAGTCGATCTGCTGCCAGATCAGGTGCGACGGGTCGTAATTTAAGCCAAAGTGAGGGCTGGGTATGTCGGCGAACATGCGTCGCCAGATCGCGGGAGTTGTCGCCAGGTTCTTGCCGCCGGGCCATTCGTCTGCACCAAAGAGCATTGGACAGTTCTCGATCCCGATAAAAATCCCGCGCTGCTCGGCATGGCGGACGAGGGGACGCCACGTTTCGAGAAATCGCGGCCAATTGTCGTCGACCGACTGCGCGGGGTCACGCCCGACGAACGTGTTCACGACGTTCACCCCCAGGTCAGCCGCCGCGTCGATGACCCGGTGCAGGTGGGCGACCGCTGTCTGCGATTCGTGGGGATCGCCCGACAACGGGTTTGGATAGTACCCGAGTCCCGAAATCTGCACATTTGCCTGCTTGAAGAGGTTTTGAATCCGCTCGATCGCCCCGGAGTCGATCGACGCGACGTCGACGTGGGTGACTCCCGAATAGCGGCGATCCGAGCGTCCCTTCGGCCAGCACATCAGTTCGACGCTTTTGAAGCTCGAGACCGACGCGAACTTGACGACATCTTCGAGCGAATGATCCGGCAAAATGGCCGATACGAAGCCGATATGCATGGGGGCACTCCAGCGTTGAGGTGGTGTGTCACCAAGGTGAATGGCCGGGCCGCGAATTCGAGACCCGGAGGCTAGAACGTCCTGCGTAGATCAGGCCAGAACGCAACAAGAGTCCATCGAAGAGGGTTTCTCCCCGCGACAGAGCCAAGATCGTCGTGCTTCACTTCAATGTTCATGTTTTTAATGGGAGCGAATCGAACGATCAGCGCACCCTTCAAAAGCGGGTCAGCCCGACGAGCATCCCGAAGATCAGGCCGACACCGTGCGCCGTGTTGGCGACGGGACCGATCATCCCCGAGGCGCACAGGCCAAACCAGAGAATCATCATGAAGACCGTGTTGGTATCGACCCCGAGCCGCTCATCCGGGCGAGAAAAGCCCTTGGTCCAGAGGTATCCGAACAGGGCATAGCCGACCCCCGACATCCCGCCGAAGACCGAAAGCTCCGGGCTCATCGACCCCGCGATCGACTGGCCGACGTTCGAGAGAATGGCCGAGGCCAGGACGAGCAGCAAGAACCGAAGCGTCCCCTTCCGGAACTCGATCTTGCCACCGAAAATTTGGAGACATAGCATGTTGCCAACGAGGTGCGGGATGCCGAAGTGGAGGAAGATCGGCGTCACGAGTCGCCAGACCTCTCCCTTCCGGATATCGTCGAACCCGTGGCTCGTCCACCGGATCGCGGGCCTGTCGGCCTCGAACTCAACTTTGGCCGACGTCCGCGCGAAGAGGACTGATTGGAAGGTTGAGGATTGGGATTTCCGGCCGAAGTCGGTCGACAAGGCGACGTAAATGCTCACGAAGATCAGGATCACCGTCAGCGGATATTTCCGCCAGGCCGGGGCCTCCCATCGATCTCGTAGCTCGCGAACATTCTTTCGGTGCGACTTGTCCGCCGTAGCCGCAGCCTTTTCGAGGCCCTTTGCGACCTGACTCGACTCGCGATATCTCGCGGCATCAGGCTCGGCCATATAGGAGGAGAGTTCTTCCCGGGCGCGCGGGACGACGTCCTCATTGTGAATCCAGACGGCCCATCCCGCCTGATTCTTCACGAGCTTCGACGAGATCTTGTTTGCGAGGAGATGGTCTTTGAAGACCTCGGCCCCCCGCTCGTCGGCGATTGTCCCGATCTCTCGCACGTCTCCCCCTCAATGTCGCACCAGTCGAATACCGCCGAAAGGCGAAGTATCCGCTCCAGCCTAACATTCCCGGGAGAACGCGCAAACCGCCCGGTCTTCTCCTCAGCCGGCTTTCACTGCCCTCGGCACGGCGCGGCCCGTCGTATCCGACCCAACCGACTCTTCGTGGTATTCGGCGTCGGTGTTGACCTTCCAGGTGTCGAACTGCCCGAGGCCGAGGATGTTCCGAGCGGCGAGGAGTGCGGTCATCATCGAGTGATCTTGATTGTTGTATTTATGCATGCCATTCCGCCCCGCCAGTTCGAGGTTTGGGAAGCGGCGGAGCCACTCGCGGATGACGCGGAGATGATCCTGATAGACGTCGTCGTAGACGGGATAGGCCTTCGGCATCCGGACCACGCAGCCGTCGATCACGTCGCCCGAATTCACCAGGCCGATGGCGTCGATTTCTCGGCGTCCGAGCGCGATCAGATCAGCGTCGGCCATCGACCAGAGTTCGTCGCCCTCAAAGCAGAAATACTCGAGCCCCAGGCTCGACTTCGTCTGGTCGGGGACGAGGTCGGGCGACCAGTTCTTGAAGTTCTGGACCCGCCCGAGCTTGACGTCGGGCTCGTGGATGTAGATCCAGTTATCCGGGAAGGTCTCGGCCTTGTCGACGATGAGGACGACCGTGAGGAAGTCGCGATACCGCAACGATTCCGCCGCCTTGACGACCTCAGGAGGCGCGACGGGCCTCATGGCACGGATCAGGTGGCGGATGGGCAAGGTCGAGATGAAGTTATGGCCGAGATATCGGGTCTCTCGACCCTTCGAGTCGCGCGTCACGAACGCCGTGATCGACGAGTCGTCGTGCTCGATCGTCTCGACGCGAGCGTCCATGTGGACTGCGCTCCCGCCCAGCTTGACTTTGTCTCGCGCGACCTCCCACATCTGGCCCGGGCCGAGCCGGGGATATTGGAAAGTCTCGACCAAGGTCTTGATGACCTCGCCCTTCTTGCTCGATCGCTGACCGAAGAGGCCGTTGATTACCGCCTTGGTGAGGCTAAGGCCCTTGATCCGCTGCGCAGCCCAGTCGGCCGAGATATCTTTGGTCGACATCCCCCAGACCTTCTCGGTGTAGGTCTTGAAGAAGATGTCGAACAGCTGCCGACCGAACCGGTTGACCACCCAGTCTTCGAAGCTCTTCTCGGGACGGATCGGCCTCAGACGTGCCTTGATATAGCTCGCCAGGATGAGCGTGGCGCGGATAGGTCCGAGTTTGAACAGGGCGTCGACGGGCTTGAGCGGGTAGGCGAAGAACTTGCGGTTGTAATAGATGTGGCTCATCCGCGACCGCGTGATGAGTTCCTCGCCGAGGATCTCACGCCAGAGGCCGTTGACCTCGTCGCTCTTCGAGAAGAACCGGTGGCCGCCGATATCGAATCGATAGCCTTTGTATTGATCGGTCCGGCTGATCCCGCCAACGAGCGTCGCGTCGGCTTCGAGCGCGACGCACGGGTGGCCATTCTTGGTCAGCTCATACGCGGCCGTCAGCCCGGCCGGCCCCGCGCCCGCGATCACAGTCGAGTAGGCGGCGACAACGGCGACTGAGGCAGGGTCGTCAACCCGAGTCCACCGGTGCGGCGGCAGCGAGGGACGTACGGTATCGGGTCGGGTCGAGTCGGTACCCATCCGGTTCCCCCATCCTTGGCGGAGTGTCCGAGCGAATTCACGAGCGGCCGCGGTCGCCCAACGCGCGACCCGAACCGGCCTCCGATCGATCCGTCGAAGAGCCGAGTTATGGCCTGATCGGGCCAAACGGTCAAGGCCGCCCGGCCTGAATTCGACCCCGACGCGAACGCCGAATGTCTTGAACTCGTTATTGACTGAGGAGTTCGATCGTTCGCTTGACGAACCGCGAGGCGGCGGCAAGCGACTCGTCAGGCTTGAGCTTGAGGCCCTGACAGCGCTCGAACTGGTGGATGAACTCGACGTCGAGCAGGCCCGGCCGGACGTAGAGGTCTTCGCAGGCGAGCATCAGGCAGCGGAGCCCGGCTTCCCGATATCCCTTGTTGTAGACCAACGCCCGCAGGCAAGAAAACATCGCCTCATAGCTCAAGAAGCTGACGTCAGCGGGGTCGCCCTGACCGGTCGTGTGGATGTTGGCCGCAGCTTCCAGGCGGTCAGCGGCGGTCGCCATCAGCGAACCGATCCGATTGGAGGCCTCTTTGTCCACGAAGAGGTAGGGGCTATCCAGGCATTTTTTCAGAGTATTGATGATCGCCATCTGAGTCGTCGCTCTCCACAAATGTCCGTCAGGTCGTGCGGGCGTGGGCTCGGGACGCTTCGCCTCGGTGATTCACTTGGCCCGCGAGTCTGGGACCGGCGTCGGCTCGGGTGGGGCTGATGGGCCGCCACCGATCGGTCCGGCACGAAGACGGGTGTCGTCGGAGGCATTTGGTCTCGGCACAACACGGACAGGGCTGACACTCAGCAATTCCGCCGGTCGCGAGGGGGTGATGAAGATCCGCGACTCAGCCATCGCGTCAGTCTCGGTGCTTAACGGCTGGGGATAGAGACCGAAGATGAGAGCAACGGCCGCCGAGCCGATCACCGCGAGCCGGATCGTCAGCGTGGGGGCCTGGAGCGGGCGGCCCGTGCTGGGTCGGAGGAACATCGCGCGGAGGACTCGGACGTAATAGAACGCCGAGATCACGCTGTTCATGAGACCGAGGCCGACGAGCCAGAGGAATGTCAGCTTGTGACGGTCGTCACCTTGCGAGAGGGCTTCCGAGAACATGAAGAACTTGCCCCAGAAGCCAGCAAGACCAGGAAGCCCGATCAGAGAGAGCATCAGGAGCAGGACACACATCCCCAGGATCGGATATTTCAGGCCGAGGCCGTTGAGGTCTTCGATCTGATCGGTGCCCTTGTCGCGGTAGAGCCACGCAGCGATCGAGAAGGCCCCGATATTCGCCGCCGAGTAGACCACGAGATAGAAGAGAACCGGACCTGCCGCCGACTTACCCGCCCCGACGACGACCGCGAGCACTCCGACGAGCATGTAGCCCGCGTGGGCGATCGACGAATAGGCCAGCATCCGCTTGAGGTTCTTCTGGGCGAGCGCGGCGAAGTTGCCATAGGTCATCGTGAGCGCGGAGATGACGGCCACGATCCCGACCCAGCCAGGGGACGAGATGTCGTTCACCCCGTGTGCCCAGGGGCCGAGGGCCTGAACCAGTACCTTCATCAGGGCGACGATGCTCGCGAGCTTTGACCCCGTGGCGAGCCAGGCCGACACGGGAGCGGGAGCCCCTTCATAGGCGTCGGGAGCCCACTGGTGGAACGGGACGGCCGAAATTTTGAAGCCGAAGCCGACGAGCACCAGGAGGACCGCCATCGCCCCAGCGACGTTCCCGACGAGGCCGATCGAGGTATGCGCCGGAGCGAGCGCGAGGCCGATGGCCGCGAGCCGGGTCGTCCCTGTCAGGCCGTAAAGCAGGCTAAGCCCGAAGAGGAAGAGGGCTGAGGAGACCGACCCATAGACGAAGTACTTGAGTCCTCCTTCGGCCGATCGGCGTTGATCCTTCTCGAAGGCGGTGACGATGTAGAGGCAGATCGTCATCATTTCGAGCGTGAGGAAGAGCGTCAGCAACTCCTCGGAGGCGATCAGGAGGATCATCCCGACCGTCGCCCAGAGGAGGAGGGCATAATACTCTCCCCAGTGCTCGGTCAGGTCCCAGGTGGTCGAGAGGGCGATGACGAAGATCAGAAGAATAAGCAGGAGCGCCGTGAGACGTTCGACGAGGAGCCCGCCGAGGATCGTGCCCTGGAAGAGCGACTCCTCGACGTTCGACGCCGCGTGCCCAAGGTCCATCATGTCGGGTAGGTAGATCGACGCAAGCGCCGCCAACGCACCGATGATCGACATCACGCCAAGGATTCGACCACGCGTGGCGGACGAACGTCGGCGGAGCAGGGCGACGTCGATCATGACCACGAACAGGCCCCAGAGACTGAGAATGATCTCAGGGGCAAGGTGGATGAAGTCGAACAGAACCGGGGCATTGACAGGCATCGGCGCGGACCCTTGATAGCGATCGATCGTTTCGTGAGGCCGACTCCAACAACTCCGGTCAGCCGGAGAGGCTGTCGAAGCGGTCGACATCGGCCGCGTGCCAGCGTCGGTAGCAGAGCAAGATCAAGCCGATCCCGACCGCGACTTCCGCAGCCGCGACCGTGATGACGAAGATCGCGAACATCACGCCCGAGATCGGGCTGTCCCCCTCGACGGGGGTTCCATAGCGCCAGAAGGCGACGAGGTTGATGTTCGCAGCGTTGAGCATGATCTCGATCGCCATCAACACGGCGATCGCGTTCCTTCGCACCAACACGCCCATCAGTCCGATGACGAAACAGGCGGCGGCGAAGATGAGGAACCAGGTCAGAGGAATGTCATTCATCGCGTTCAGGCTCGCGAAGAGGTCAGGAGGGATTCGGCTTCGTCAGCGGCGAGAGACTCAGCGTTTTGTTTCGACTTGACGCGGTCAGAAGGGTCGTCAGAGACCGGCCCCTCTTGGATCGCCAGGGCGATCGCCCCGACCAGCGCGGCGGTCAGGAGAATACCGGCCGCTTCAAACGCCACGATATAACGTGTCAGCAGGTCTTCGCCCACGGCGAGACCCATGTTGTTGATGGCTGCGGCCTGCGACTCTGACTTCCTCGCCGAGGCCGGATAGATCGCGGGCCGGGTGGTGACGCTGTTCCAGGCGGGTCGGCCCGACCGGCCTTCTTCGTGGGTGATCCCGAAAATCAAGACCGTCAGGAGTCCCACCGCCGCGAGTCCTCCAGCAATGAAACCAGCGCGGGAGACGGTGGTCGTGTCATCTCCCTGGATGTTCCGGGTGAGCATGATGCCGAACATCAGGATGATCGCCACGGCACCGATGTAGACGAGCACCTGGACCGCCGCCAGAAACTCGGCCTCGAGCATGACAAACTGGCACGCGATCAGGAAGAAGAACGCCACGAGGAAGAGCCCCGCATGCACCAGGTTCCTGGCCAGGACGGTGCCGAGGGCGGAGAGCACCCCCATCGTCGCGATCACCCCGAACAAGATCTGGTTCACGGTCAAGAACTCCGACCTGAGAAACGTCCGCCTGATTCCGGGCGGTGGAGCGTTGAGTGGAGCGGAGCGACTTCAGGAAACCGAGCGGACCACGGATCGCCTGCGCGAGCCCGTCGTCAATTCGACCGGCTCAGCCTTCATCGACGAACGATAGAGGGCCAAGACCCCAATGATTGAGACCACGACCAGCGGGAGGGTCACCCCCCAACCGAGCAGATAGTTCGGCTTACTGGGCCGGATGACGCATTCATACCACACGGCCGAGATGAAGATGTTGATGATGCAGAGCGGCACCATGAACTTCCACGCGAACGCCATGAGCTGATCGACGCGAAGCCGGGGCAGGGTGGCCCGAATCCAGAACATCAGGAAGATGTAGAGCGACACCTTCGCCATGAAGATCCCGATCAACGGGAGATTCAGCAAGAGCATGGCGAACAGCGTCTCGCCGCCTCCCAGGGTGACGACCGGCTCGCCCGTCAAGGGCCAGGGCAACGTCCCGCCACCCAGGAAGATCGCCGTGCCGAGGCAGCTCACCGCGAAGACGCTGAGATATTCGGCGAGGAAGAAGAGGCCGAACCGCATCCCCGAATACTCAGTGTGATAGCCAGCGATAATTTCGGATTCGGCTTCGGGGAGGTCAAACGGGGTCCGGTTCACTTCGGCGATGTTGGCGATCGTAAGCGTCACGAACGCGAGCATCCCCGGAGGTGAGAAGAGGAACCAACCGTATAAGACTTGCTTGTCGAAGATTGTGACCATGCTCAGGCTGCCTGCCCAGAGGATGATCGGCACGATCGAGAGGACCTGCGGCACCTCATACGAGACGAGTTGGGCCACTGCCCGCATCGCCCCCAAGAGCGAATATTTGTTCCGGCTCGACCAACCCGCGAGGAAAATCCCCAACGCGGAGAGGCTCGAAACTGCGATTAGGTAGATCAAACCCGAAGGGGGATTGACGGCCGCAAGACCGACGCCGAACGGGATGACCGGCAAGACGAGAAATGCCGAGACCAGGATTAACACCGGCGCGATGAGGTGAACCCACCGGTCGGCCGAGCGCGGGACGAGGTCTTCTTTGGTGATGAGCTTGATCGCGTCGGCAATCGGCTGCAACAGCCCAAGAGGTCCGACGCGGTTCGGTCCGATCCGGTCCTGGAACCGGGCGGCAACCTTACGTTCGCCCCAGACGGTATAGGCGACGATGCCCGGGAAGATCCCAAAAAAGACCACGGCGAGCACGATGATCCACTTCAGCCAGGGGATCGAATCAAGCTCGGATTGCTGGGCCCAGACCAGCGGAAAGGCCCAGTCGCACGCGACATTCACCGTTGCAGTCTCCCCTCAGTCTCGGCCGTGAACACTCGTCTGCCCGTTTCGATCGACTTCAAACCCACTTCAAGACGCCCTTGCCCCAGGCATACGCGAGGCCGACGGCCAGGATCAGGAGGAAGACGACCATCTCAGCCAGGGCAAAGAGGCCAAGACGTTCGTAGGCCACCGCCCAGGGGTAGAGGAAGACCGTCTCGACGTCGAAGACGAGAAACATGATCGCGTAAATATAATACTGGATGCGGAACCGCACCCATGTCTCGCCCGTCGTCAGCAGTCCGCACTCGTAGGTGTCGGCCTTCGAGCTGCTCCGCTTCCGGGGGGCCAGGATACCCATCACGATCACCGGTGCCAGGGCGAACCCGATGGCACCGAGCAGGAGCATCCCGATAAAGACGTAGTTATAGATAATCATTGCGGTGCCACGAGTGATGATCGGGTGTAGGACGAATTTGACTCAGGCCGGTGACAATTCCTCGACCAGCGTCGCTTCGTCGACGGCGACGACAGTCACTTCGCCGTCATCCTTGCGAAGTCGGATCGTCGGCTGACGGCAATAGAGCGATTTGCCGCCCATCTCCATCCCGCCGACCGGCCTCAAGCCTTCGTGCTCGACGACCCCAACAACTTCGGTCGTCCATCGGCGGTGGCCGACGCGGACCGATTGGATGACCCGAACTCGGGTTCCCGGCGTATATTTCGGCTGCGATGGCGTGGGAATCATCGAGTCGTCCGGTCGAAGATGTCGTCGTCGAAATACGTCCGGCCGGTCGTCCTGACGAGCGAGGTGGCCCATCATAAGGCGGGGTCCGGCCACGGGCAAGGGGGTGTCGCGTGTCAATTCAAGCCGGCGGCGCGGCGGCGACTTTCGCGACTGGCCGGACGGTCGACGCGGGCTTCGCGCCGAGGCCAAGGGCCTTCTGGAGCCGCTGGTCTTTTTTCTTCGCCACCTTGTTCCGCTCGGTCACTTCGTCGGCCGAATCGTAAGCGTCGGGGTGCGTCTTGGCGTAGAATTCCGACGACACGAGCAAGTCTTGCAGCGAGAAGATGTGCGTCTGGTGCCGCTCATAATTCGAGAGCTCGAAGTTGTGGTCCATCTTGATCGCGTCGAACGGGCAATATTCGGCACAGAGTCCGCAGTTCATGCACACATCCATGTCGATATAGAAATCCGCGGGCAGGGGGACGGGCTTGCCGTCAGGGCCTTGCGCGTGGGTCATCCAGATGCACTGCGGCGGGCAGACCTTCGCGCAGATATTGCACGACGTACAGCGGACGTTGCCGTCAACGTCATCATAGACGAGCATCGGCAAGACCCGGAACCGCTCGTAGACGGGAAGTCGTTCGTCGGGATACTCAACAGTGAACAACCCCTCGGTGGTCGCGTCCTGCTGGATCGTCGGCTCGTCGCCGCGTACCTTCTTGCCGAACCAGAAGTCGAGTGGCTGGTAGCCGCCACCTCGACGCTTCATAGTTCGACCGTGACCGACCAGGAACGTTCGCAGAAATCGCCGGAGCGTGACCCAGTGCCCGACGATGAGACCTCGGCCGTAACCCATTTTAGTCCTGTACGATAGTGGGGATTCGGTGGAGGACGCCAACCAACCGCTCGATCCAATCAGCGGTCGACTTCGCCAAGAACGATATCGAGACTGCCCAGGATGCCGACCACGTCGGCGATCGAGTGGCCGAGGCACATCTGTTCGAGCGAAGTCAGGTTGATGAACGATGGGCTCCGGACGTGATACCGGTAAGCCGTGCCTGAGCCGTCGGCATAGACGTAGTAGCCGAGTTCGCCCTTCGGGTTCTCGACCCGGGAGTAGGCCTCGCCCGCCGGCACCTTGATCTGGTAGCTCTTCTTGCCGGGAAGGATCGGCCCTTCCGGGATGTCTCTGCACGCCTGCTTGAGGATCTTGACGCTCTCCCGCATCTCTTCGAGGCGGACGAGATAGCGGTCGTAGACGTCGCCGTTCTTGCCGGTGACGACCTTGAAGTCAAAGCGGTCGTAGATTCCGTACGGCGCGGCGCGGCGAACGTCGTATTCAACGCCCGACGCACGCAAGATGGGGCCGGCGGTCGAGAAGTTGATTGCCTCTTTGGCCGTGAGGACGCCGATCCCCTTGGCGCGGTCGATGACGATTTCGTTCTTGGTGAGGTAGCGGTCGAGTTCGTCAATCTTGCCGTCGAGACGATTGTTGACGAGCCCCCGGCACCGCTCGATCCAGCCCTTCGGCAGATCAAAAGCAACCCCGCCGAACCGGAAGTAATTGCACATCATCCGGCTGCCCGAGGCCCACTCGAAGAGGTCGAGGATCAGCTCGCGCTCTTCGATCGCGTAGAGGGCCGGGGTGAAGAAGGCCCCGAGGTCGTTGAGGAGGAACCCGATCGACCACATGTGGCTGGCGACGCGGGTCAGCTCAGCCATAATGATCCGGATATACTCAGCACGTTCGGGCGGCTTGGCCTCGTCTCCCATCAGTTGCTCGATGGCGAGGGCATAGCCGAAGTTGTTACCCATGCTCGTCAGATAGTCGAGCCGGTCGGTGAACGGGAAGTTCATCAGGAACGTGTTCCGCTCGCCGATCTTCTCGTGGTTGCGGTGCATGTAGCCCATGACGGGCTTCAGGCCGACGATCGTCTCGCCGTCGACCCGCAGGTTCATTCGGAACACCCCGTGCGTCGAGGGGTGTTGCGGTCCCATGCTCACCATGAACTGGTCGGTGCCCAGCTCGCTGATCTCGACGCCGGTCGGCAGTAGGGTCTTACCCTTGGTGTCGTCGCCCGAGTCGAGAGTATTCCAGCCGGTGTAGTCCTTGGGGATCTTGGTGTTCGATCCGTAGGGGTTGAACTCTTCGGAACGGAAGTGGCGACCGTCTTCGACACGGCTCTCGAAAACCTTGGTCGGGCCTTCGTAATAAGGTTCGAGGAAGTCTTTGCGGAGCGGCCAGTAGGCGTAGCCGTCCCACATCAGGATACGCTTCAACTCAGGATGGCCCGTGAAGCGGATGCCCATCATGTCGTAGACTTCGCGCTCCTGGAAGTCAGCCCCTCGCCAGATCGCGTTGACCGACGGGACCTCGCCCTCGCCTTCCTTCTCGGAGGTGCGGACACGCAACTGAATGAGCTTGCCGGGAGTGGTCGTGCTTTCGAGGTGATAGTTAACCTCGATGCAATCTTCGAAGTGGACGCTCTGGAGGCTGGCGAGATAGTCGTACTTGATCAGATTGTCGTCGCGGAGATAGTGGCAGACGGCGACAAGCCTCTCCGAGGGGATCAGCAACCCGGCCTGGATGATCGTCGCCGTACCGTCGGAGAATCGCGTGTTGATCCGCGCGGCGAGTTCTTCCAATCCTGCGTCGCCAAGCCAGACGAGGCTGGGTCTGGCGATCGCCTTCTTCACCTTCTTCGCCGGTTTGCCGGCCGGTTTGGCGGCGGGCTTGGCCGGTTCCGTACCCTCGGCGGCGGCGGGGGCAGCTGTCCCGGCGGCCTGGGCGCGGAGAAGATCGAGCTTGCTCGGTGCCTTGGGGGCGACAGGGGCGTCAGACACGGCCTCGACGACTTCAGGGACTTCGGGCTGCGGCGCGGGGATGAGCGTCGGCTTGACGAGCGTCTCTTCGCGGGCCTCGACCAGGCCTTGCGCGGTCTTTTCGGCGGTCACTTCGAGGAGGCGAACGTCGATCAGGTCAGGGCCGAGCACAGGGATCGGCACGTCGCGTTCGACATCGCCGCGATACCACGGGGCCTGCGTAAACCGTTCGCCGTCGATCTTCCTCTGGAGCATGATCAGGCCGTTGAGCAGGGCCTGGGGAGTGGGCGGGCAGCCGGGGATATAGACGTCGACGGGGAGATATTTGTCGATCCCCGAGACGACGTTATACCCTTCTTTGAACGGCCCGCCGCCCGAGGCGCAGGCACCCATCGCCATCACATACTTCGGCTCGGGCATCTGGTCATAGAGCCGGGCGATCATCGGCATCATCGTCTTGGTGACGGTGCCGGAGACGATCATCACGTCGGCCTGACGGGGGGAGCCCCGGAACACCTCAGCGCCGAAGCGGGCGATATCAAACCGGCTCGACGCGGTGCAGATCATCTCGATCGCGCAGCAGGCGAGACCGAAGCCGAGCGGCCAGAGGCTTGACCTCCGCCCCCAGTTGTAGACGGTGTCGACCATCCCCAGCATCTTGTCCCACGACGTGACGAGGACATGCTGCTCCAATTCTTTCTGAAGCACGGGGTCAATGACCGTGCTCCACTCGGGTCGCGTGATCGTCGGAGTCGACATCTTGAGATCGCTCTGGAACTCGCGGGTTCGGTTAGGGGACGATCCCGGCGGCGGGACGGGTACGGGTAGGCGCTACCCGGCCGGGTGCGGATAGCCGGCTTTGCAGCCGGTTTCATTAGTTTATCGTAAACACCGTGTTCCCACTTGGCCAGGGGGAACCGTCTCAGCCTCGAAGGATGCGCGGAAGGTCGGGATCGCTCCCTTTTCGACCCTCATCTCATGTCACATAATGTAAGGATGGAACGACAAGGCCTACAAATAAGCGTGCGGTCGATGCTCGTCATGGTGGCGTGCGTCGCGATTAACATTTGGTGCTTCAAGGTCAGCGCGATCCTTGGCATTATCGGCCTAAACGTGACGAAACACGTCGCGATCGCACAGCTCTGTCAGGCCATCGGTGTCAACCGCCGCACCAAGACCTCGCCGACCGAGCGGATCGACGCCGAAATCCCAATCCTCTCCATGTCGACGCCGACAATCTTGCCCAGCGTCACTTCAATTTAAGCTCCTTGATCCGAATGTTCCGGAACGCCACCTCGTCGGAGTGCGACTGGAGGCCGATATAGCCGTCTTTGCGGAGGATGCCAGGGTGCGTCTTCTCGGAGTCCGGGTGCTCGTCGAGCCGGCCGTCGACGATTTTGTTGCCGTTCAGCGTGATGATAACCTTTGGCCCATTCGCGGTGATATCCATCGTGTTCCACTCGCCGTGGGGCCTGGTCGAGCCTCGTTTGGCCGCGATCACGCCGTAGACTGAGCCGGTGTATTGGTAAGGCTTGAGGGCTTTGTATTGGTCGTCGTCGTCATCGAGGAGCTGAATCTCCATGCCGACGTACGCGCCGTCGCCCTGCCGGGGGCAGCGAATGAAGACCCCGGAATTGCCACCCTTGGTCGTCTTGTATTCGAGACTGAGCGTGAAGTTGCTGTAAATGTTCGTCGTGCTCAGCCAGCCGCCACCCTCGCCTTTGGTGAGGAGCTGCCCATCCTTTACGGTCCAATTCCCCGGCTTGCTGTTGACCGGTTCCCAGCCGGATAGGCTCTTATTATCGAAGAGCGGGGTGGCCCCGTCCTCGCGAGGGGCTGCCGCGGCCAGCATGATTGCGATCGTGGCGAGGGCGAACGCGTGATTCATCGGTAGAGTCTCGTGGAGGGCTGGGACGCGGACGACATTCGTGGAAGGCGGATTGTGCCACGCCGGTCTGGAGGAGGGTAGGGGGGTGATCCTCCACCGAGTCGTCTGGCGGACACCATCATCGGTCGCGACCCTAAGGCTTCTCGGACCGGGTACCATGTCACGCTGGTCAAGGCCCGAAAGATGGATTAAGATTGGAGTTCGATGCGATCCATCCGCGTATTCCAACGTGGATCGGGCGCGCGAATGATGCTCCCCTGAACCTGATTCCCGAGTGCAAGGACGGTTGAATGGCAGGCAAACCCCAGAACCGCCGCGAGCTGCGCAAGCAGTACGACGCGGCCGAGCCGCTCGACCCGATGGAAGACGAGTCAGAAGACGTCAGCGATGACGGGGACGACGAAGATGCGGGCGAACGCAAGCCGAAGAAGAAGCCAAAGGCTCCTTCCAAAGCCAAGCCGAAAGTCCCGAAAGCCGCGAAGCCTGCCGCTCGCATGCGGATCGTCTGGATCGTCGTGAACGATGCATTCAAGCCGCTCGCCACGTTCGAATACAACAACCGCGAGCAGGCCGAAGCTCGCGCCAAAGAGCTGACCGAAAAGGGCAAGGGTGTCCACTTCGTCCAGCGAAGCAAGGAACCGATGCCCGACGATGCCCCCGGCTTGGGAGCGGTCATCCCCCGACCGATTGTCGATACCAAGGCGGTCGTCGCCAAAGAGACCGTGTCGATCGAAGACGAGGATGAACTCGAAGACGACGACGATTCGGACGCTGAAGTCGAGGAAGAGGATGACGAGGAGTGACGGTTGGGCAGGGGGAAAATGGGCGTACCAGGACTCGAACCTGGGACCTCACCCTTATCAGGGGTGCGCTCTAGCCAACTGAGCTATACGCCCTAACGTGACTTGCGTCGACGGGGTGTATTCTAATCGCAGATCGCGTCCCGTCAACTACCTACATCCGTGAAATCTTCATCGGGTGGAAATAACCCCGCTCAGACCAAGTATTCACATCTTCGGGCGACTCGCGTTTCTTGCTCAAGATCGTCCGCTTTTAAAAAAGTACGACCGTATGAGGTCCGAATGGTTGACATCGCGGGGTTGATGCCTTATCTTCAGACCCGTCCTGTGGCGGGCAGATAGCTCAGCTGGTAGAGCACAGGACTGAAAATCCTGGTGTCGCCGGTTCGATCCCGGCTCTGCCCATTCTTCGGACCTCGAAAGGCCGCATCTTCGGATGCGGCTTTTTGCGTTCGAAGCGATTCGCGGTGTCGAATATTCGCTTGCATCGGCCCCTCCGCTCCGTCAGTCTGAGGATCAGAATCCTGACAACGGAGACTCGGTCAATGCACATCGTACGTTTCAGCCTGGTCGTCCTGAGCCTTGCCCTCACCGCTGCGGCGCCGCTCTCAGAGACCACGCCCTGGGCGATGGCGGTCGACCCCGCTCAGGAGATGGTCGAGGCACTCCATCGCTATCTCGACCGCGAGACGACCGCGAGTGTCGGCAAGCGATCTGAGCAATGGTCGCGGGATCGTCCTTCAATCGACGCGAAACGACGTCGGCTCGCCGAAGTCCTCGGCGCGACGGGCGATCGTCTCCGCCCGGTCCGGCTGGAGTATGTCGGTGGGCCGAACTCTCCCGTCCCGATCGTTCCGGGCGTGGGGGTAGAGGTCATCGCCGTGCGGTGGACCGTCTATCCTGGCTTCGAGGCTGAAGGGTTGCTGCTGGAGCCAAAGGGAGAAGTCAGGGCCAATGTCATCGCCGTCCCGGACGCCGATGTCACGCCCGAACAGTTTGCAGGGATCGCGCCGGGACTAAAGCCCGACGCACAGGTCGCCCGGATGCTCGCAGGTCAAGGATGCCGGGTGCTCGTACCGACCCTGCTCGATCGGACGAGCGAGTTCGCGGGGAGTCGGCTCGTCCGGTTCACGAACCTGACGCATCGCGAGTGGATCTATCGGATGGCGTATGAGGCGGGTCGTCATGTGATCGGTTATGAGGTCGATGAGGTGCGAGCGGCGGTCGATTGGTTTTGCCGAGACGGTGAAGTCAAACGTCCGATCGGCATCGTGGGCCACGGAGAGGGGGGCCTCATCGCCCTCCACGCGGCGGCCCTCGACCGGAGAATCGAGATGGCCTGGATCTCGGGGTATTTCGGCCAGCGCGAGGGGCTTTGGGCCGAGCCTGTCTACCGAAACGTCGCGGGGCTGCTCAAAGAGTTCGGGGATGCCGAGGTCGCCAGCCTGATCCTACCTCGGGGACTCTCGATCGAGAGTTGTCCCGGTCCTGATATCCCCGGTCCTCCCCCCGCACAAGGCGGAAGGAGCGACGCTGCGTCGGGTCGGCTCGTCGCGACGCAGGTCGGGGGCGAGGCGGAGTTCGCCCGACTGGTCGACATCGCGAAGGCCCAGGCTTCCAACCCGACCAGGCACCAATCGGCCGAGTTGAACGACGGAGGGCAAGGCGTCTCGCGGTTCCTTCAAGGTTTGAATCTCAAGCCGGACCGCCCCGCGTCGGAGCCTCTACTCGCTGACCCCCGCCCGGCAGCGGCAACTCGCGAGCGGATGGCCCGGCTCGTCCGAGGGATGGAAGCATACACGCAGTCGCTCATCCGGACTTCGGAACTTCGCCGTGATGCGTATTGGTCGCAGGCCGACCCTTCGTCGATCGCCGCCTGGGAGAAGTCAACCGAGCGATTTCGAGAGGCGTTCTGGGATGACATCCTCGGCAAGTTTCCGCCCGCGTCGGCGTCGATGGACGTTGAGTCGAAACAGATCTATGACGAACCGCGCTACGTCGGTTATGCGATCAAGATCCCGGTCTGGCCCGGGGTCTTCGCGTCGGGAGTCTTGCTCCTGCCGAAAGACTTGAAACCTGGCGAGAGGCGGCCCGTCGTTGTCTGCCAGCACGGACTGGAGGGGACGCCTGAACCGATCGTCGACCCAAAGGTAAAGTCGGTCTATAACAGCTACGGGGCGCAACTCGCCGACCGCGGGTACATCGTTTACGCACCGCAGAATCCGTATATCGGCCAGGATCGATTTCGGCAGCTCCAGCGGAAGGCGAACCCGCTTGGCAAGTCGCTCTTCGGCCTGATCGTCCGCCAGCACGAACGAACGCTCCAATGGCTTAAGAGTCGGCCCGAGGTCGACCCGAAACGGATCGCGTTCTATGGGCTGTCCTATGGGGGCAAGTCGGCGATGAGGCTCCCTGCGATCCTCAAAGACTATTGTCTCTCAATCTGCTCGGCCGACTTCAACGAGTGGGTTGTCAAATGCACGAATACTGACCGCAAATACAGCTACCTGTACACGGTCGAGTATGACATGTATGAGTTTGGCCTCGCCGAGCGATTCAACTACGCCGAGATGGCGGCCCTGATCGCCCCGAGGCCGTTCATGGTCGAGCGTGGACATGATGACGCAGTCGCGCCCGACGAGTGGGTCGGCTACGAATTCGCCAAGGTGAAGCATACCTACGACCGGCTTGGGATCGGTGACCGCGCCGAGCTGGCGCTGTTCAACGGCGGCCACCAGATCGAGGGGAAGGCGTCATTTGCCTTCCTGGCCAGGCATCTGAACTGGCCCAGGGGTCTGCAAGCCCCTTGAGGATGTCAGCCGAGTGTGTCCCACTTCTTGAGGAGCCGTTCGAGCGCGACGATGGCCTGATCGACCTTGTGCTTGTCTTCCTCATACATCTCGCCAACCTCGCCGGACAGCCTGCGGCTTGAGTCGGCGATCTGGTCGAGGGACCCTTGCATCTGGGCCTGGACGAAGGCGAACTCGGCCCGTTTGGGATGGTCGCCGATAACTTTTAGTCTCGACGTGGCGACCGAGACCTTCTTCGTCCACTCGGCGAGGAGGGCAAGCCACTGGGCCTTTTCCGCCGTATGGGTGCGCTGGGGATAGCTGGGGTTGCGCTTAGGGTCGACGGGACGGGCGGGGTTGGTGATCGCTAGGTCATTCACGGACGGCGGCTCCTCGGCCTCGGCGTTCGCACACTCGGGGCCTCGACGATCGCGTCGGGTCTCCGCGTCTGCTCACGCATGATTCTGGTCAAATCGCCCGACAATCTCCAGCCCTCACTCTGGAGAGGCCCGCCACCGTTCGAGGAACTGCCGGTAGTCTTCGGGAGTGTCGATGCCGATGCTACGATCTTCAACGAATCCGACGGCGATCGGATAGCCGGCTTCAAGGACTCGAAGCTGTTCGAGTTTTTCGAGACCTTCGAGCGGGGATGGCGGGAGCTTGGCGATACCCAAGAGGAAGTCGCGGCGATAGGCATAGAGGCCAAGGTGAAGGTAGGCGGAGGTTGAGGTGGGGTCAAAACCGCCGTCGCGAACATAAGGGATCGGGCAGCGGGAGAAATAGAGGGCACGGCCGCGATTCGAGCAGACAACCTTCACGCACGCGGGATCGTTATAGACGGCAGCGTCGCGGATCGGCGTCGCGATCGTCGCCATGGGGACTTCGGGGTCGTCGAGTAATAAGGACACGACGAGGTCGAGGGTCGCGCCGGCGACTTCGGGCTCGTCGCCCTGGAGGTTGACGATAATCTCTGCGTCAGGGATTGAGGCGGCGACTTCGGCCACCCGGTCGGTCCCGCTCGGGTGATCGGCGCGGGTCATGACGGCCTCGCCGCCGAATCTGCGGACCGCATCAAGGATGCGCTCGTCATCGGTCGCGACGATGATCCGGGTCAGCCGAGTCGATCGCTTCGCAGCGTCCACGACATGCTGGATGAGCGGTTTCCCGGTGGCGGATAAGAGGGGTTTGCCGGGGAGTCGGGTCGAAGCGAATCTCGCCGGAATCACGCCGAGAATTGACATCTTTCGTGCCGGACTCCGACGGGGGTTGGACCGATAGAAGTTTCGGTGGACGAGCCACGAGCCTGACGGACGTCGGGCCGATAGATCGTCCACTATAGCTGAGATCGGCCGCGACGCAATCGATCGCGTCGCACGGCCGAATCAGCACGCCGGGCACCCATCAGAATGGGCCTCGGTAGCGATCCCCGGCGCGGCCCAGGAGTGGCCCGCCTCCCCGCCGCACAACCCTCGAATTTCCGCAGGATGCATGCCTCGGCCTCGCAACGGAACGACGTGTCGGTAGGGCGGCCCCAGGCCCCGCGACACATCACTTTCCGGGTCGAGGCCTCGTCGTCGGCCGTACCGGAGCGGGCTTGCCTCGCCACGAATACGACCGGGGAGGCTCCGTCGCCAAATGGTCTGGCGGTCCGCCCATCATCTATTGCACGCGCTCTGACGGGTTGAGGTTGATTTCGATCGACCTCGTCCGCCGCGACGGGTTGGAGGGGGGTAGCCCCACAACGCGTCGCGCCATGGAAGGGGGGCGTTCACAACCGATTTGCGGGGCGGCCCCGCCAAGGGTATGGCGGCCGTCTGGGGGTTAATCGCATGGTGTGGACACGTTCAACGGGCCGAAAAGCCTGCGGCCGACGTCGGCCCGAAAGCATCGAATGGCTGGAGTGTCGGACGCTCCTGTCCCACGTCCCAACGGTGATCTCCCACCTCTTCAATCCCGGAATTCCGATCCCCGCAACCGCCCCGGTCGCTCCCCCGCCCGGTCATACCAACTTTGATGAGATCACCGGCGCGACTGCGACACGATCGGCCTATAAGGTTGACGGTACGGGTATGACCGTCGCCGTGATTGACACCGGTGTTAACTATAACAACGTCGACTTCAGCAGTGCGGGCTTCGGACCCGGCCACAAAGTCGTCGCTGGTTTTGACTTCTCGACGAACACCGCCGACCCGATGGCCACGACCTGGCAGCATGGTACAGCCGTCGCAGGGCTAATCGCTGGCAACTCGCCGTCCGATCCGGGCATCGCGCCGGGAGCGAACATCGTCGCGCTTCGGATCTTCGGCAACGACAACTCCAGCAGCTTCAGCCGGGTTGCCTCCGCACTGCAATGGGTGGTCGATAATCACGCGAAGTACAACATCACTGTTGTAAACATCTCTCTCTCCGACGGCGGCAATTACACCCAGGATTATTTCACCAGCGGCATCGGTGCCCAGATCACCGGCCTGGTCCAGTCGCTCGGCCAGTTGAACATCCCCGTGGTGACGGCTACCGGGAATAACTTCAACGGCACGCAGGGCGAAGGGTTCACCGCGATCGTCCCGAATTCGTTGAGTGTCACCGCGACCACGGCGAACGACCAATTCGTCGGCGACGCCCAGCGGCTCGGCAAGGCGGTCGGAGGAGCTTCGGCGACGGTGATCGCCGCGCCGGGGCAGGGCCTCTACGCCCCGGCCGACGGTGCCAGCAACTTCACCACCGTCGACGGCACCAGCTTCGCGGCCCCGCTCGTCTCGGGGAGCGTCGTCCTGCTCCAGCAGATCTACCAGGGCCGGTTCGGCAAGTTGCCCACCGTCGCCCAGATCAAAGGCTGGCTGCAAGACGGGGCCGTGTCAATTCACGACAGCGTGACCGGTATCGATCTGGGCCGTCTCAACATCTCCGGATCGGCCGCGCTGATCCCGACCCCCGCGCCCCCGCCAGTCGTGGTGGCCCCTCCGCCCGTCGTGACCCCGCCGCCGCCCACCATCACGCCGCCGCCGACAAGCGTGAGCGGATCTGGCCTCACGAACTACGTCTTCAACGGCCAGGCCAGCGGCAGCTTCAAGGCGAACAACGCTAAAGGTGGCTGGGCCTCTTTCTTCTCGCTCTTCACTGGCCAGTTGAAGACCCTCAGCGGTTGGGGAAAGACGACCACGCCTGTACCGGCGGGCCGGATGGCCCCGTCGCACAAGGCCGAGGTCTCCACCCCCGTCTTGTCGCCGACAGTCCACAAACTCGCCCACCTTCCGCGTGCCTGGAACGCGGGGTTTGTTGGTCACAGGAATCACCGTTAAGATAGCAGGCATCGTCGTCGAACTGAGCGACGACGGCCCGCGTATCGCGTTGGGCCCCGATCTTCCCCTTATCAGAATGGGGAAGGCGGGGCCTGTTCGTTTCTCGCACCAGGGGAATCTCTATGTCCACCATCAAACAACCGGCTACCGCAATCGTTACCGGGGCGGGCAGCGGGATCGGGCAGGGCATCGCCTTGGCCCTCGCGAAGAAGGGCCTACGGGTCGCCTTGGTCGGCCGCGACGCCTCGAAGCTGGAGGCCACCGCCGCCGCGATCCTGGCGATCGACGCCAAGGCTGCGCCGGTCGTCCTCTCCTGCGATGTCTCGGACCACCTCGCCGTCCACGCGATGGCGACCGATGCACTCGACGCTCTAGGTTCGGTCGACGTCTTGGTCTGCAACGCCGGGACGAACGTCCGCGACCGCAGCATGGCGACGCTCTCGCATGCTGACTGGGACAAGATGATCGACACGAACCTCACCGGAGCATTCAACCTGCTCCACGCCGTATTGCCGTCGATGCGCGAGCGAAAGGGCGGCCTGGTGATCCAGATCTGTTCGGTCGCCGGTAAGCGGGCAAGCCTGCTCGGCGGGATCGGCTATTCGGCCTCGAAGTTCGGCCAGGCCGCGCTCGGTCTCTGCCTGGCCCGTGAGGAGAATGTCAACGGCATCCGTTCGAGCGTGATCTATCCGGGAGAGGTCGAGACCCCGATCCTCGACGCCCGGCCCGTCCCCGTAAGCCTAGAGCGACGAGGGATGATCCTTCAGCCCGAGGATGTTGCCGCCGCTGTCTGCTTCCTCGTCGATCTGCATCCCCGGGCGCATGTGCCCGAGTTGATTATCAAGCCGACGGTCGATGACTACGCGTGAATCGGCCTACTCGTTCATCTGGCCCGCTTCGAGTTCGCCCGTCGCAAACTGGTTGAACTCGATGTACTGGAGGTGTCGGTAGAGCTTGCTCTCTTTGTGGATCTCGCGGGGCGGGCCGGCCGCCTCGACTCTACCGTTCTGGAGGATGATGACCCGGTCGCAGTGCCGGATCGTCGAGAGCCGGTGGGGGAGGATGATCAAGGTCCGCCCGTGGGCCAGGCGGGTGATCGTGTCGTCGAGGTAGGCTTTCACCTCGTCATCGACGTAGGCTGTTGGCTCCTCGATGATGACGATCGAGGGATCATGCAGTGCGGCGCGGGCGAGGCCGATCCGGTACTGCTGGTCAACGGTCAGGTAATGGCCGAGCGGCCCGATCGGCGTGTCGTATCCCTGCGGTAGGTCTTGGATGAACGAGTGGGCGTGGGCCAGCTTGGCCGCCTCCATGACGCGGGGAAGGTCATAGCTGGCGTCGCCGAGCGCGATGTTGGCCAGGACGGTGTCGCTGAACACAAGGTCGGCCTGCAAGACCGTCGAGACCTGGGCGCGGATCGATTCGAGGGTGACGTCTCTCAAGTCGAGGCCGTCAATCCGCACCCGGCCGACTTTCGGGTCGATGAGCCGGGGGATCAGGCACACGAGGGCATACTTCGCGTCTTCGTCCAGCCCCATGATCGCGGTCCGAGACCCGGCGGGGATCTCAATGCTGAGGCCGTCGAGGAGCTTCCGGCCCGACGAATTCTCCAGCGTGACGTTCTCGAACGAAATCTGCGTCTTGAGGGGGGGGAGGAACTGGGCACCGCCCGCCTGGTGAAGCTCCGGGGACCGGTCGACGTAGTCTAAGACCGCCTCGGCCGATCGCGATGCCTGCGCGATCGATTTTCGCATTCGGAGCCACTCCATCACCGGCACGACCAGGCCGCCGAGCGAGGCGATCAGGAGTAGCGTCGAGACGGCGGAATGGCCCCGCTCGATCACCGTGAATGCGAGCACGCCCAGGCCCGCGACTGCCGCCGAACCGTAGACCAGGAAGAGGATCGATCGGCCGTGGCCGAGAGTCACGATCCGCTGGTAGTCGGCATCGGTGTAGCGGTCGAGGTGCTCGTCGAACCGCGCCTTGTCGACGTTCTCCATCCCGTGGACCCGGACGATCCGGAGAAGGCCCAGGTCTTCCTGCAAGGCGCTCAGCTGGATCGCGGCGTCCCGCAGGGCGATGACTGTTAGGTTTTCATTCGACCTGCGGAGGGCGCGAGCGGTAATCCAGACGAGGCCGCCGAGGGCGGCGATGAACAGGGTCGAGACCCACGAGACGAGGAGCAGGAAGCAGACTAGCCCGAGGACTAGGAGAGGGACACGCGACTCGACGTCGAGCTGATTGAAGAGACCGTCTCGAACGTCGTTAACCTCTCTCGTAAACAGGTTCACGACCGGCCCGGTCCCCTCGGTCGGCAGGCTTGACTGGCCGAGCCGATACATCTGGCGGTGGATCTGACGCCGGAGCGACGCAGCGGCCTCGCAGGCGACGTCGGCAAGGGCCGACCGCCGCAGTCGACTGAACAGCGTCAGCAGAAGCACGATCGCGATGGCGAGCGATACGAGAGTCTGAAGGGCTCCCGTGTTCGTCCGCAGGGCCGGGATCGACTGGAGGAGTCCGAGCGTAACCATCGCGCCAATTCGGTGCGCGGTGTTGGGATTCTCCAGATTGGCCGCGACGATCGGGAACAGCCCCGAGTCTTCGACGACCGCGAAATCGCCCCTCTCGCCCCGGACGTGAGCCTGGACCCAGTAGGGCAGAATGCCGATGTTCCCCTCGTTGGTCTCGGCCACCCCTCGCGACGTGACGAGGACGCCGATCAGGGCCGCCACCCCGATCAGACCGAGGATCAAAACTGACTGCAACGCCCCGTACAACTGTGCGAGAAAGACTGCGCCGGGGCGGGAAGCGAAAAGCTTGCGAGCCCGATCGTAAGCGAGTGCTGACATGCGTCTCTATCCCGTCGGCGCGAAAGCCGCCTAGAGGACGCCGACACTCTCCCTGAATGTCGACGCCCAGGTCGTAGAACGCCGTCCTGATCGATCTATCGGGCTGAGAGAGCTGGAGTCAAGCGAGGTCGCGGTCTTCGAAGAGCAGGAAGGCGAACATCAGGGCCGCCCCGCTATAGAGGGCACAGTAGCCGAGAGCGGGAAGCACGTAGCCTAGCCAGGGGATCACCGCCCCGGTTGAGATCGCTGGGCTCGCGTTGAAGAATTCTAACTCGGGCAAGAGGAAGGCGAAGAGGTTCGCCATGAAGTGGACGAGTTCGTTGGTCTTCTCCCCCTTGGTCGCTTCAACAAGGATCGGCGTGAGGTGTCCGAGGAAGAAGATCGAGATGCAGACCACCAGGTTGACGAGCATCGGCATTCGGGTCGAGATCGCCACGCTGATCGCCGTGATGACCGTCACTTCAAGAAACCCAAGGGCCAGGCCGGGGAAAACCTGTTTCACCTGATCGATCTGTCGGCCCATCTCGGGCGCACCGCCGGCTGCCTCGCGGAGGTCATAGGCGTATTTGTACCAGACTCCTCCCGAGAAGAAGATCCCCAGGATCAGGAACATCAGGAGCACGCCCATCTCGATCCCGATGAACTTGCCCACGATGAACTGGCGGCGATTGATCGGCTTCGAAAGCAGCGTGATCGCAGTCTTGCCTTCAATCTCCTCGGCCACGGTCGAACTCGCCGTCAGCAGCGCGAGGAGCAAGGCGACGAACGAGATCGTCGTCAGGCCCGTGTCTTTGTACATCTTGATGTCTTCGCCGAACGTGAAGTACGACACGAAGATCGACCAGAAGAGCCAGAGTCCCGCGACGATCAGCAAGACGAAAAACGCCGGCTGGCGGATCGCCTCCTTTGCAGTGGCCATCGCAATCGTTAGGGATTTCATGTGTCGATTCGGCTCGGCTAGGAAGGATGTGGAAAAGTGCGTGGAGACGGTCGCGGAGATATCAATCGTATCGGATCGGGAAAGAACTCGGCGGCTCAGTCTCATCGAGCCGAATGGTCGACTCGTCGGTTCGATAGATTTTGGGGCCCAGTTCGGAACGGATCGCGTCGACGAACTCTCGGATGCGGACAGGATCGCCTTGGGCTTCGAGTTCGACGCTTCCATCGCAAACGTTGCGGACAAAACCCGACACCCCGAATCCCGGCGCGAGCCGAGCTGCGGTGTATCGAAACCCGACGCCTTGGACCCGCCCGAAGAAGAGGACGCGACGACGTTCCGGCGACATGAAGTTCAGCTACGTTCAATGAGACCTGATGGTTCGAATCATCCGCGATGAATCCGCATCAGTATCGCTCGACTCTATCACCTACCGACGGGGCAAGACAAGCGACCTGCGGGATTTGAGGTTGTGATTCGCGCCTCGTCGATGTCCAAAAAAGATCGACGCAGACCCCGTACAGAAGGGGTCTGCGTCGATAGCGATGTAAGCGATTTCAGCTCAGAATCAAAGACCGTTTAACTCGACCCGCTCGACCGTCCCGTTGGCGGCTTGGAGGTCAACAATCCCGGATCGGACCGGGCCGATTCCGAGGCCGGTGAAGGTGACGGAGGGCGATCCCGCCGAGCCGGTCGCCTTGAGGGTTACGCTCGAAAGGGAGAAAGGCAGACGATTCTCGACCCGCATCTCGGTGTTGCCGATCGACTTCCGCGTCGGCCGGGCCGAGACAAACTCGGCGGCGAGGGCGTGGTCGACAGCGCGGGCGATGTCGATTCCCTTCAGGGCCGTCGCGGCCGACGTCTCCTTGAAGGAGGTCTTGCCCAGGTTGGCCCACTCGGCGTCCCGGCCGATCCCGGCGTTATGACGCACCAAGATCTTGCCCGACGTCTCGCCGACCTTGCTATCGGTGAGATTGACCACCAGATGCAGCGCCGGGGAGACGGCCTTCGGTAGGTCTTTCGCGGCAACGATCTGCACGGGCAGGCCGAGCACGCGGAGACCCTCCATCTCGGTCGCGAGCCTCTGGGCGTCCTTTTCGAGCCCCTTCTCTTCGACGAAGGTCACGAAGATCCGTGCCCGGGAGAGCGAGGTGAAGTCGACGAGTTCCGAGGTGCTCGAGTCGTCGAGGGCCTCGACGAACCGGGCCGCCAGCGCGACCTCGTGGCGATTGACGAACTTCTCGCCCTCGGAGGTCATCCGGGCGAATGCGACGCCGTTACAGACGTTCCACATGATCGCCTGAGCCGTCCCCTGGCTGGTGCCGAAGGTGCCGACCGACCGAAGCGCCTTGCGGACGCGGGGGTCGCGGGAATAGTCGCCGACGTCGACCAGCGTCAGCCGGTCTTTCATCACGGGCGAGGGGAGGCCGAAGTTGAGGCAGACAGCGGGCATATCGAGGTCAAGCGACTGGCCTACGGCCACGGTGACGGTCGACAGCTTATTCTCCGCTGACAGCCCGACCGACCGAAAGCCGACTGGGTTATTGCCGTTGAGGCCGAACTGTCCAAACCCGCCCGGTCGATTTCCCGGGGCACCGAGGCCCATATTCTGGAGTCCGCCGCCGGCACCGGCACCGCCGGCCTGACCGGTCGAACTCGCCGCGACGAGGCCCGCCGGGATCACGACGTTCAATCGTCGCTTGGATGTGTTCTTGATCGCCACTTTGACGAGGCTCTGGCCGTGGCCGCGCACGTCGATGGCGAGGTCGCCCGCCTTCTTGGCGTCGAGGATGTTGACGGTCTCAGCCTGCGCGTCGGCCGTAGGCACCGGGTCGGCCGGCTCACCAGCGCGGGCGGTGGGGACGAGCGTCAGGAACGAAAGCAGGCCCGCCGCCGAAAAGGCTCGGACCAGGCTGGGGTGTCGCCAAAGCATCGCGTTGGACCTTTCTGGACGGGGCCGCCCTCGATCATCTATCTGAACGGAAGACACCAGCGACCTGGTTGGCCTCGCCGGCACCCGGTCGCTCGTCTCACGTCGTCCGACGCCGGCACGATCCAGCATATCGGGTCCAAACAGTGTAGACGACCCAGAACCCCGGGTTATTCGATCGCGCTTCTTCCCTTTTCTTCGGCTGATCCGCCCACGATCATCGGTCGATTTCGGGATTCCACCATCACCGTGCCGCGCGGCATCCGGACAATAGCTAGAAGCCGCATTTCCGTCGCCTTCGCAATCGGCTTGGCGGTCGCAGACATCGCCAGGACGAGCTCTGCCTCGGTGTCTGTCTCCTTGAGCGTGACGGGGACTTTGAGCTTCACACCGCGCGGCAGGCCCTCGACTTTGAGTTCGACCTCGGCAGTTGCTCCAGGTTCTCGGCGGATACCAACCCAGACCGTACGGTCCTCGCCGGGCTTGAGCGTGATCGGTTCAGGACGGATCAGAACCTCGATCGGCCGTCTCACGATGACCGACACCTCGCGAGTCACCGGCTTGCCACCGCTGAGTGAGTAGGAGATCGACACCGGATAGACTCCGGGCACCGCCTTGGGAGAAGCAAGCACCCGCACGATCACGTCGCCTGGGTTCTCCTCGTCCGAGTCGGGGACGCTCGCCCCCGAGAGGATGACCGTGTTCGTCGCCAGCCCAACCCCTTTTGCGCGGGCCTCGAACGCAAAGCCTGGGTCAGCGAGCGGCGACTGGTCGAAATCAAGGCCGAGATCAAGCCGGTCGCCCGCGAGCAAGACGCCGGGGATTCGGACGTTGGCGAGCCTGGGCGCCTCTGGCGGTCCGACCATCTTGGGACGATATTCGCCGACAATCCGCAGCGGGAACCGGTCGATCCGCCGAGTGATCGGCCGTGCGGGAACATTCGATGGCACGGCTTCCAGGCCGATCTTCGCGGTGGCCGTCCTGGTAATCACCTGGCCGGGACTTGGCTCGGCGGTCGCGACGATCGTGACCTGGCTCAGGCCGGGATAGGCATACGAGGCGACGTTGAAGACCAGGTTCTCGACCTTCGACGGAGCATTGGTCACGGCGGGCTGGCCCCCTTTGTCGCCCGGCCCGAGAACGTCGACCTTCACGGGATCGACTGTGACGCCGTCGGGCAACCCCTCCGCGCGGACGGTGACAGGCCCCGGCCGACCTTCAGGGATGACGATGAAATTGACCGGGATCTTCGTCCCAGTCGAGAGGTTGAAGACACCAAACAGGCCGGGCGTGGTCTGGCTCGACCGATTATTGACGACGTTCCCGACCTGCCCGTTGGGGTTGCCGATCTGCAACTGGACCGAGAAGTCTGGCCGCGTGACCCCGACCGACAGACGATAGCCGTATTCCGGCCCGCCATCGGCGTAGCGGTCGGTCACCTCCAGGGTGTAGGTGTCGTCGGCTGGAACGTCGATATCGACCGTGCTGTCGGTCGTCTCGTCGTTAAGGCCGAACTGATCCATGCCTCGATTTGTCTGGCCGTTGGGATTGGCCATGAAGTCGTCGTTCTCGCCGACGATCTCGCCCTTGCCGTTTTTAACGACCAGCACCGAGTCGAGCCAGGAGCCGAGCCCTTCGGCGCGGACAAGGACTCGAAACTTCTGCCCCTTCTTGACCACCATCGCATAGCGGTCGACCTCGTTCTTCCGGTCGATCCGGCCGTTGGCGGTCTGGCCGAGTCCGATCGTCGTGAGGCCCTTTCCCTCCTCGATCTCGGCGTCGTCGCCGACGACTATTGTCCCCGGTGATTCGACCTTGCCCCAGGGGGAGTCAAAGGGTCCAGGGTCGAAGCTCACGCCCGCCACGTTGGGGAGGGTGATCGTCTTGGTCAGGGGCGTCTTGAGGCTTCCACCCGACGCCGTCACAGCGATAGCCCTACCCTTCGAACCGCCGAGCGGAAAGAGGGCGGTCGCGAACGGGGTCGTCGTGACCCTGATCCGATAGCTCGCTGAGTCGTTCCCCGCATAGGTGTTGTCGCGGACCTGGATCACGAACCCGCCATCCTCGGGGATCTTGACCGCGAGCCGGCACTCGTGATCGCCGCCCCTCGACTCCCTTGCCTGCGCGATCGCGCCGCCTCGGCGGTCGAGGATCGTCATCACCGGCGTTATCGACGTCCCCAGCCGTCTCGCCTCGAAATCGACCGTAAGTTTCTGACCCGGCGGGCCTTCGACGCGATAGTGGTCGATGTCGAGCGACCGGAGCACCCCCGCGACGCTCGTCTCGATCGCAATGGACTGCGCAGTCAAGGGCTCGTCGTTGGGCTCGATCTCGATAACCTGCGGTCGGGCGTCGATCTTCACCAGGACCAGGTTCGAGACCCCGTCCGTCCCCTCGACCCGTAACTCGCGATAGCCGGTCTCGGCACCCGGCTCGACACTGACCGAAGCGACCGCCTGGCTCTCACCCTTCGTCACGAACTCGAGCACCTTCAAGCCCGACCCGGAGACGAACACTTGCCTCACTTTGCTGAATCCGCGACCCGAGATGGTCCAGTCGAGGGTCGTCCCGACCGACGCGCCGGGGGGGAAGACGCCGGTGACGACCGGAGGCGAGACGGTACGTTGGCTCGCAGGCTGTGCGGATGAGTGCGAGACCATTAGCACCGCGACCAGCCACGCCATCAGAGCGATCACCCGGCGCATTGGCTCGCCTCCCCTGACAATCGTCGAGACATCTCCTAAACTATCCGGATTGGGGCAATATGCAAGCCAGGAGCCATCGGCCGCTCCCAAGCAGAAGGCCGGACGAATACAATCGCAAGGAGGGGACTGAGATGAACGGATTGGTGATCGGAGGCGGGCGGGGAATCGGCCGGGCCATCGCCGAGGGGTTGGCCGATCGAGGACATCGCGTCGGTGTGGTTGCGAGGACGGCTCGCGAGGTCGAGGAAACGGCCCGGACGCTCCGAGATCGCGGGGTTGACGCCTGGGGCTTTTCGGGCGACGCCCTCGATCCGGCGGCCGTTCGCTCTGCCGTCGAACGGTACGTCGATCGCGTAGGGGTGCTCGATACAGTCATCTTCGCGGCCGGTCGGTTTCGGGGAGTCGGACCTCTTGCGACCGTCGCGTTTGATGATTGGTGGGCCGACCTCGAAACGACGCTCAAGGGCTTCTCGCACGTCGTCCGGCAGGCCGTGCCTTTCCTGCGAATCTCGGAAACGCCTAGCCTCATCACCCTGATCGGTCCTGGCCACGCCGGAGAGTTAGCCTTCGGCGCGGGGTATGGCTCGGCGCAAGCGGGTTTGGCTCGTCTGGTCGAGTCGCTGGCGATCGAGCTTCGGGCCGACAAAGTTCCCGTGTACGCCGTGAATCCGGGACTTGTCCCCACCCCGATGATGACCCATCTTCTTGAGTCGCCCGAGGGGAGACTTCAACTCCCCCGATTCACCGAGGCGTTCGCGGAGGGGAAGGAAGTCGGGCCGGAAGTGGCAGCCGAGATGGTGGGCTGGCTCGCCGAGAATCGACCGCCACAACTCAATGGACGGGTCGTTCCGTCGATGGTCATGCCCGAACTCCTCGCATTGAGGCTCGCTCGGATCGAGGCGGAAGACCTTGGGAAACTCCGGCTCCGTTGACGCGATTGAAATGGGCGATTGACCAGGCCTCTCAACCTCCCTAGACTAAACTGAAGCGTTCGTTGCGCGGGTCGTTCCGGCCGAAAGGTCGGTCGCGACCTCAGACTCATGGATCGAACCACGAGCGGACGGTGTCTCATGAGCTTGGGCGAAGGCAGCAGCCAGCACGTCGAATTTGAGACAATGAATGCGCGGAACTGGCCCACGATCACTCAGTTCTCGGTCTTCCTCGAAAACCGAGTCGGCCAACTTCTCGAAGTGGTGCGGGCCTTTAACGGGTCGAAGGTGAAGATCGTCGGCCTGTCGATCTCGGACTCGGCCGACTGTTGCATCATCCGCGTGATGCTGAGCCATCCCGAACAAGGTCGCGAGATTCTCGAACGGAACAAGCTCGCCTTCGCTGAGAACGAGCTTCTGGTCGCCGAGCTTCCGAGCGGCCCACAGTCGCTTGTTGAACTCTGCACCGCGTTGCTCCAGGCCGAGATCAACATCCATTATGCCTATCCGCTGATCGTTCATCCGCACGGCCGGGCGGCGGTAGCGCTGCATGTTGATAATAACGAACAGGCGAGCGTCACCCTCGGAGACAAGGGTTTCGACGTGCTCTGCGAGGCCGATCTTCACCCGCCCTACGAGTGAAACGGCTCGGAATAGACGGCTGGCCTGATTGGCTTTGGGAGGCCCGCGTATTCGCCCCGGGTCTTGGTCTGCTTCGCCAGGCCAAGGTCAATCGTTCGTGCGAGCCATCGCCGCGCTCCGGCCTCGTGCCCAAACACAGCGATGTGCATCGTCGCCACGTCTCTCGGGCGGAACCGGTCGGGTAAGAGTGCGAGACCAGTCGGCCCGCGCCCGACGCGATCGACGAGCCAGGCGCGAGCTGAGGCGAGGATGATATCGTGATCGAAGGCGAGGTCGTTCGTCTCGCCGAGAACGAGCCAAGCGGCCTCAGCCGCATCGTCCGATCCGTGGACATCGGGGCAGGGGCCGGGGACGACCGTCGCGTGGGCAACGGAGATCGTCCGCCCTCGGGGGTCGCGGCCCGGCTCGCCGAAGAGACCGATAAAGTCGAGCGGGCCGGACGCTTCGACCCCGGTCTCTTCCTTCAACTCGCGCCGGGCTGCAGTCTCGAACGGCTCGTCGATCTCGATGAAACCGCCGGGGAACGCCCATTTGCCGGCGAAAGGGTCGTTCTTGCGGCGGATCAGCAGGACGCGGATCGTCTCGCCGTCCCTCGCGAAGACGGCGAGGTCGACGGTCGCGGAAGGCATCGGATATCTGTAGACGTAACGTCCCATAAAAGTGGTCCGGTGGGGGGTTGGCTGGTCGGCCTCAATCCGTACACTAACGTAAAGGAGCGACCGAACCTTGATAAATACGCCCTGGATCGACACGCCGGAAGACCGTGACTTCGTCCGCCGCCTCCACGAGGCCGACGGTCCCGCAGACCTCGCTGGCTCCTGGCCCGACTCCATCTGGGCGATCCTCAAGGATGCTGGTGCGCCCGGTTGGTCCCTCCCCGAGAGCTACGGAGGCACGGGGCTCGATCGGCTGAGCCTAGTCGCAGCCAACGCCCGAGTCGCCAATGGGAGCCTGACGGCGGCCTTCATCCTCTCACAGCACGACGCCGCCGTCCGCAGACTTCTCGCCTCCCCCGACCGACCGATCGCAACGTATTGGCTGGACGCGATCTCGAAGGGCGACGCCTTCGCGACCGTCGGCCTCTCGCAGCTCACGACCTCACGACGCCTTGGCGCCACGGCGCTGCGAGCGAAGTCGGTCGGCCCCGGTCTGATCCAGCTTGATGGAGCGATGCCCTGGGTCACGGCCGCTGAGAAGGCCGATGTCTTTGTCGCCGGGGCCGTCACCGAAGACGGGCAGCAGATCCTTTTCGCTCTCCCCGCCAACCGCCCCGGCGTCACCGTCCGACCCGCCTACGACCTTGCCGCACTCGGTTCCTCACGCACGAGCGAGGTCGGCTGTGACCACGTCCAGATCGCCGAGTCTGACCTCCTCGCTGGACCTGCCCTCAACGTGATGTCGGGCACATCGTCCACTGGCACCGGCGGCCTGGAGACGTCGGCGCTCGCGATGGGCCAGGCCCTCGCCGCACTCGAAGCCCTCGAAGCCGAGGCGACGGCCGAACCAACCCTGACCGACCCCGCCGCCGCGCTGCGGGCCGAATGGAATACACTCTGGTCACAGCTCATGAATACGGCCCAAGGGCTCCTCGACTCGCAGGCACCGGGCGCGATCCGGAGTCAGGCAAACGACCTGGTCGTCCGCCTCACGCAAGCCTTCCTGACTGCCCGCAAGGGGAGCGGATTCCTGCGGACCGACCCAGCCCAGCGCTGGGCGCGTCAGGCCCTATTCTTCCTCGTCTGGTCGTGTCCCCGCCCCGTCGCCCAAGCCGCGATCCGCGACATGGCCGGACTCTGCGACCTCGGTTAAAAGTGCGCCAGTGCGAGTAGCCTCGAAGGTGAAGGTCGGCGAGGGCCGGAGACATTGCCAAGGTCGTCAAATCATGTATCGACGATTCGTTTACATGATGCCTTAGCGAGCTATTTCATCGGGGAATCAGGCCGATTCGACGAGCATCTCAAGAAGTCTAAACCGTGATCGGACCCGACGCGCGGGGTCTGGCTGGAATGGTTCAAGGTCGGTAAATCGTGGCCGTCTGCCAATCGAAAACCTTGAGAAAAACTGGTGGCCTCAGCACCTCTTGAGCGGTCAACATTTTCAACTCAGGCCAGGCGATGGTGTCGTCTGCCGGGACAAGAGGGGTGATAATCGCCACGTTGTAGCTCATGAGAACGCCTTCCTCGACAAGCTACTTCGAACGTGATCCATCCGTCGGCCCAAACGTCTCGCGGACCCCGGTGCGAAGCTGTCGGCCCCATTGCGACTCCGAAATCCCCTCGCCCATCGCGAGGGCTTCGAGAACGTGCGAGACGGTTAGCATCGGGAAGGCTTGGCTTCGTTCGATCGGTTCCG
Organism: Isosphaeraceae bacterium; assembly: GCA_025356435.1. Lineage (GTDB taxonomy): Bacteria > Planctomycetota > Planctomycetia > Isosphaerales > Isosphaeraceae > CAMFLR01. The sequence continues at coordinate 38,608 of JANXSY010000203.1, forward strand.
TCAACGAGCCGACCGAACCAGAGAAGATTTCGCCCGACCTGATAACGCCAGACCTCTGGGATGCCCAGACCGGCATAGAGAGGTAGTCGACCGCGCGAACTAGCTCGGTGATCGACTTCGATCCAAAGATCGGGAGGCGGATCGTAATCGAGGTCGATGGTATTGTTGCCGACGATTCGATCGAGGTTGGCGAGATAGAAACTTTGATCGGGCTCTTTGCCGAATCCTCCCTTGAGGTCGAGAGAGCCGCGTCGAAATGTGGTCGATTGCGTCCCCTCACACGGGATCGCCAGTTCTTCGGTGAGGAGGAAAACAAACAGTCCTAATCGGCACGATGACTTTTTATGAAGATATCCTGGCGACATAATTTCCAACGACCCGTCATAATACGTCATCCGGAGATGATCGTTCTTCGGGTCGTCTCGAAGGCGTTCGTAAAAGTCGTACGACACCCCCTACAAGAGCGTTGAGGCGGGAATCTCCACGATGGTGACGGTCGCCATCATCACCTCCCGAGTCTGATTATGACAGATTCATGCTCATCAAAAACTCGCCGTTCGATTTCGATTTGCGCATCCGACCGGTAAGCAACTCCATCGCCTCAACGGGGTTCATGTCGTTGAGCACCCGTCGCAAGATCCAGACGCGTCGGAGTTCTTCGGGGTCCATGAGCAGCTCTTCACGGCGAGTTCCCGAGCGATTGACGTCGATGGCGGGCCAGACGCGCTTGTCGACCAGGCGACGGTCAAGGTGCAGTTCCATGTTACCGGTGCCTTTGAACTCCTCGAAGATCACGTCGTCCATCCGGCTGCCGGTCTCGGTCAGGGCGGTGGCGAGGATCGTCAGGCTACCGGCATCCTCGATCTTACGGGCGGCCCCGAAGAAGCGTTTGGGCTTCTGAAGCGCGGAGGCGTCGATGCCACCGGTGAGGATCTTGCCCGAGTGCGGGGCTTCTGTGTTATAAGCGCGGGCGAGCCGGGTGATCGAGTCGAGCAGGATCACGACGTCGTGACCGAATTCGACCATCCGCTTGGCCTTCTCAATCACCATCTCGGCAACCTGAATGTGCCGTGAGGCGGGCTCGTCGAAGGTACTAGAGATAACCTCGGCGGTCGGCCCCTTGACCGATCGCTCCATGTCGGTCACTTCTTCAGGACGTTCGTCGATCAGAAGGACCATTACGTAGGCTTCGGGATGGTTCTTGAGGACGCTGTTGGCGATCTTCTGGAGGAGGATCGTCTTACCGGTGCGCGGGGGGGCGACGATCAATCCACGCTGGCCCTTGCCGATCGGCGTGACGATGTCGACAACCCGCATGTTGATTTCGTCGCTGCCCGTTTCGAGGATGAGCCGGCCGCTGGGGTGCAGGGCGGTCAGGTCGTCGAAGCCGACCTTCTCGCTGAGACGATCGGGGTCTTCATAGTTGATCGCCTCGACGCGGAGGAGGGCGAAGTATCGCTCGTTCTCCTTGGGCGGGCGAATCTGGCCGGCGACGATCGCGCCGGTCTTGAGGCCGAAGCGGCGGATCTGACTGGGGGAGACGTAGATGTCGTCAGGGCAGGGGAGATAGTTGTAGTCGGGGCTGCGAAGGAATCCGAAGCCGTCGGGGAGCACTTCGAGCGTCCCCTCGCCGAACATCAGGCCGTTCTGCTTGACCCGTTCCTTGAGGATCTTGAAGATCAGGTCTTGCTTCTTGAGACCCGTGTATTCGACCACGCCCTCGGACTTGGCGGTCCGAATGAGCTGGGGCATCGTCATCTTTTGAAGCTCAGTGAGGTGGATCTCACCGCGCTTGATGTCTTCATAACGGTCGTGCAGCGCACCGTCGCCGTAGAGATCTTCGTCGTCCTCAGCAAACCCCGCCGCGTTGCCGCCGGCCGGGTCGATGGGTGCCACGGCGATCGCGACCAACTCGGGCTTGGGGTGTAGAATCTCGGCGGCGAAGCCATCTTCGCCCTCGGGCTCGCGGGGCACGGGGGGCGTGACTTCTCGGGGAGCAGGCGGAGTCTCCCGGTTGGCACGCTCGCCCCGCGAGGAGAGACGTTCGCGAACAGCGATCCCAATCCCATCGCGGTCGTTGCGGGCGACGGACGGGGGGGCCGACTCGCGAAAGCGCGGCTCGCGGACCTCGGCGGGTGGGGCAACGGGGACCGGGACTACGCCGTCGACCGTGGGCTGGGCGTCGCCGTTTGAGGGAGAGGCAACCCCGGACTTGGCGCGGAGCCGAGAGGAACCGGACGGCTCGCGACGGGGGCGAGTATCATTGGTCATGGGATCAGCACTCCTCGGTTCGTTCCGGTCGGGTCCGCGCGAGTGGGGCGATGGGTTCGAGTCGATGGGTCAGATGAGATGGGAGTCGATCTTGGGAGAGGATTATCGGCCGGGCCGGGGATCGGCGGGACGTCCGCGAGCGGGTCGGGGGGGGACGAAGGCCGACCACCAGGCGGTGACAGCGGCCCGGAACGCCTCGGGGTCGCCGTCGTTGACAATCACCTGGTTGGCGCGGTCACGCTTGCCGTTGAGCGGAGCCTGGGCACGCTCTCGGGCTTCAACTTCTTCGGCCGTCCATCCGCGCTCGGCGACGACCCGCGCGACGCGCCGGTCAAGAGGAGCATCAATGAACAGCACGGCGTCGCAAAGCGTATTCCATCCAGCTTCGAAGAGGATCGCGGCGTCGAGCACGACGCCGACCTGGCCGTTGCGCGTGGCCCGACGGATCGCCCGATCGAAAGTCTTTCGCATCGAGGGGTGGACGATTGCTTCAAGGTCGCGACGCGCGGCGGGATCGGTAAATACGATCCGGGCCAGCACCTTGCGGTCGATCTCAGCCTCGGACGGATCAACCCCTTCGGGCGTCGGCAGCAGAATGCCGGGGCCGAACCGATCGACGACGAGGTCACGCGCCGGCCGCTGGGCGAGCAGGGCGTGGCCAACCTCGTCGGCATCGAGCCGGTGCAGGCCGATCTCGGCGAGCGCGAACGCGGCAACGCTCTTGCCCGCTCCGATGCCGCCAACCAGGCCGACGACGGGAGTCGGGCCGTTGACCCAAGGGCCTCTCGGCTTGAGGGGCCGGTGCATTCGATGATGTCTAGGTTTGTGTCGCGAGGAATGGGCCATGAGTGGGTCGAGAGATTCGCCGCCACGGCGTTGGGCCGGGGACGAGTACCTAGGGGGTATGGAAGAAGGGGTTGGGGTCAGGCAGCGTGATCCGAAGCGAGTCAACCGTCGGTAGTGGGAGACCGCGTCAAAACGTGTCAGTCGATGACGCGCGACATCATGGACACGCGATGGATGGTCAAGGAGGTTTGGATTCGGGGCCGAATCGCTCGGGATTGGGGGGACGGTCTCGACGAAGGGCTGTTTGAGGGTAGCCCCTGGGGCTTGAACCCGACAGATCGAGGCGAGACAGGCCGGAGGAAGCCTAGCGTTGGAGTTGGGTTGAGGCGATGTCAAGCCGTAGGACAGGACTTGGAAGAACCCATAACTCTTTTACCGAATAACCGCGCCCAGTGCAACCGTTCAGGCCCGAGAACTTCGATTTTCGGCAAAGGATCGGGCCTCGTCACGGGATCTCGCGGAGGTCGAGCCAGTTCGGCCCAGTGGAGACGTCGACCCGGATCGGGACCGTTAGTTCGAGTGCCGAGGTCATGGCCGACCGCACCAGATCGGCGAGCCTGGCGATCTCAGCGTCGGGGGCCTCGAATACCAGTTCGTCGTGGATCTGAAGTAACATCCGTGCCTCCAGCCCCGCGGCGCGGACCTCTCGATCGACGGCGATCATTGCCCGCTTGATGAGGTCGGCGGCCGAACCCTGAATCACGGCGTTGAACGCCTCGCGTTCGGGCTGGTTCATATTCCGGCCCGTCGTGTTCTTGACGCCGTTGATCGCGCGGCGACGGCCGAGGATCGTCTCGACTCGTCCGTCCTTCATGGCCGATTCGAGCGTCTTCGTCATGAAGGCCGCAACGCCAGCGTACTCGTTGAAATAGGCCTCAATGAACTCGGCCGCGTCCGCCTGGCTCACCTTCAGGCTTTTCGCCAAACCGAATGGCGAGATGCCGTAGATTACGCCGAAGTTTACTGTCTTGGCGACCCTGCGCTGGTTCGAGCTGATATCAGACTCGGGAACCTTGAAGATCTTCGACGCGACCGCCGTGTGGATGTCGCGATCCTCAGCGAAGGCCCGCACCAGAGCGGGGTCGCCGGTGAAGTGGGCGAGCACGCGGAGTTCGATCTGCGAATAGTCGGCCGTGAGCAGCGACCAGCCGGGATAGCCCGCCACGAACGCTTGACGGATCTGGCCGCCGTTCTCGGTCCGGATCGGGATGTTTTGCAGGTTCGGGTCGCTCGAACTGAGCCGGCCGGTCGCGGCAACCACCTGGCTGAACGAGCTATGTACTCGCCCCTCGGGGTCAGCGATCGTGGCGAGTGCATCAAGATAAGTGCTTTTGAGCTTCGAGAGCTGCCGGTGTTCGAGCAACAAGGCGGGCAGGGGATGCGTGGCCGCGAGCGACTCGAGCACGTCGGCATCGGTGCTCGGCTCCCCCTTGGGAGTCTTCTTGTTCGAGGGGAGTTTGAGCTCGTCGAACAAGACCTGACGGAGTTGGAGGAGTGAACCGATGTTGAACGGATGACCCGCCTCTGTATAGATCAGCTCTTCGAGCACGCCGAGCTTGATGCCGAACTCTTTCGAGAGCACCTTAAGCCGGGGGACGTCAACCTTGATCCCTACGGCTTCCATCTCGGCAAGGATACTGATGATCGGGCGTTCGAGCTCTGCATAGAGCGACCAGAGCCCCTCCTCTTTGACCTTCGAGCCGAGGATGGCCTCGATTCGCCAGGTGGCATCCGCATCTTCTCCGGCGTACTTCGCGACCCTTTCGACCTCGACCTCATCCATCGTGATCTGGCTCTTCCCCTTGCCGATCAGTTCGACGATCGGGACCATCGTGTGGTCGAGGAGCCGTTTCGAGAGCTGGTCGAGGCTGTGATTCCGCTCGCCCGATTCGAGCAGATAGCTCAACACCATCGTGTCTGTGACCGGCCCGCCGATTTTGATCCCGGCGCGGCGGAGGACGAGCATGTCATACTTGACGTTCTGGCCGACCTTCTCGGTCTCTGGGTTGGCGAGCGCGGGCGTCAATGCCTTGAGGACAAGCCCTTCGTCGAGCGTCTTGTCCCAGACCGGGCCACGGACCGGGATGTAATAGCCCTCCCCCTCTTTCCACGAGAACGAGAGACCAACGAGGTCAGCTCGGCTGGTATCGAGGTCAGTTGTCTCGGTGTCGAAGCAGAACTTCGGCTGGGCTTCGAGCTGCTTGACGAACTCGGCGAGGGCCTCAGGCGTGTCGACGGTCTGATAGGCATAGTTCCAGGGCGTCTCGGGTTCCTTCTCGTCGACGATCTCAGCGAGGAAGCCATGGAAGCCGCACTCGACGCAGAGGGCTCGAAGGGCCTTGGCATCGAACAGAGTGGTACGGAGCTTCTCCCAATCGAGCTGCAGGTTCAGATTGGTATCGAGGGTGATGAGCTTGCGGCCCCTCGTGAGAGTCGACCTGCTCGCCTCCAAGTTTTCTTTACGTTTGGCACCGGAAACCTTGTCGATATTCTGAAGCAAGTTGTCGACGGTCCCGAACTCCTGGAGCAAGGTCGTGGCCGTCTTGAGTCCGATACCGGGGACGCCAGGCACGTTGTCGACAGCGTCGCCGGTCAGCGAGAGCAGGTCGATCACCTGGTCGGGAGCGATACCCCAGTCGGCCTTGAGGCCCTCGATGTCGAGGATTTTGCCCGTGCGGAGGTTGAGGATACGGGTGTGGTCGTCGAGGAGTTGGCGGGCGTCCTTGTCAGCAGTGCAGATGATGACGTCAAGCCCGCGCTCGACGCCTCGGCGGGCGACAGTGGCGATCACATCATCAGCCTCGGCCCCGGAGTGCATCAAGACGGGCACCTCGAACGCTTCGACGACCCGGCGGATCACCGGGATCTGAAGCCGAAGGTCGGGCGGCATCTCGGCGCGGTTGGCCTTGTAGTCCTCGAATTCATCCTTGCGATCGAGTCGCCCCGCTCCGTCGAAGGCGGCGGCGAGATAGTCGGGCTTGCGCGTTTTGAGGATGTTGAGGAAGTCGCGAAAGACCCCGAACACGGCGTTCGTCGGCTGTCCCGCCGGGCCGGACATCGACGGGATGCCGTGGAAGACCTGATAGATGAGCGAATAGGCGTCCAGGATGTAGAGCGTGGGCCGTTGAGACATCGGGGAACGCCATCAGGGGAATTGGACGGAATCGAGATCGCTTCGTGTTTATCGCGGGAGAACAAGAGTGTCAAGGGTCCGGCCAACCCTGGCGAGCGGGCGTGGGGTTCGGTACGGTAATTTCCTGGGTCCGGCGACACGAGATCAGATCGGAACGCGGGGAGGTTCGCCATGCGGATGGGTTGGGTCGCCATTGGTACCGTATTCGCGCTTACCGTGCTCGTTGAAGGAGCCGAGGCCGATGGATCGTCTCGATTCGTCATTCCGAAGTCGAGAGAGGCTTGGGAGCGTCAGAAGGGGGACATCTCGAAGTCGATCCTCGAATCACGTCCCAAAGTACTCTCCGAGTTTGAGGTCAAAACCGATGAAGTCGCGGAGATTCAAGGGATACATGTTGAGCGATTTCATCTGACTTTTCCTCGCCGTAAAAAGATCGTTCACGGTCTCTTCGCGCGAAAAGCCGGTCCTGTCAGGCTTGGAGAGTTGCCCGGTGTCCTCTTCCTGGCAGACGGCAAAGATGCGGCGATGCGGCCGGGTCTCGATGGTCTTCCGCCTGCCCTGGAAATAGCGAGGCGGGGGATGGGGGTGCTCTGGATCGAAGCCGAGCCGACGATACGGCCCTCGGTCCAGAATCCCGGTGGATGGAACTGGATTCTTGAGACCGATATGGCGGCGATCGAAGTCTTGGTTCACCGCCCGGAGATCGACTCGAACAAGATCGGCGCTATCGGCATCGGTCTGGGTGGAACACGGGCCGTCTGGGTCATGGGACTCGACCATCGGATCGGATACTGCAAGGCGATCGGCGGGTTGTCGAGGATAGGCGACCTTACGGCCCAGTACCGCGACGAGAAGATGGACAACGAAACGCTTGTCGCACTCAGCGTGGCACGTCGCACCTCCCCGCAAGGTTTCCTCCACGAGTCAAGCGACACCGACACCCTGGTCGCCCTCTGCGCCGGTCGGTTCCTCGATTGGACGGTCGGGGATCGCGACCCGTCTTCGCCAGAGTCGTCGGTCACGGTTGTCGAGACGGTGGGCCACGCGATGGCGACGCTCGTCGGCAACGGTCACGGCTTCCACGTCACCCACCTCGGCCGCCAGGACGAACGCTACGGCCGTCTCCAGTGGATGGGCGCGATGGAAATGCTCGACAAGGCGTTCTTCCCGCACGGGCCGACTCCGCTCGGCCACGCCCCCGAACCCGAACCGGAGGTGACGGCCGAGTTCATCGACCTCGCGCCGCACGGCCTCGCGGGGTGGGTGCCCGAGATGTCGCAGCGGCCTGGCACCTGGACTTGGACCGATGGCGTGATCGCCTGCAAGCCGGGCAAGGAAGAATACGGCTGGCTCCGCGCCCCGATCGAGGTCGGCGACTTCATCCTGACTGCCGAGTGGAAGGTTCCCGTCGGCGGCAATTCGGGCATCTTCCTCCGCGCGAAGCCAGTCCCGTGGAACTTCCCGCCGTCGCAGAGCAACAAGCAGATCGTGTCGGCCCTCGGTCTCGACTGGCCCTCACGCACCGGCCTCGAACTTCAGGCGCAGGACGACCACGGGCAGGCCGACAAATACACCAGCGGATCACTCTATCGACACGCCGCGACAGCCGAGAACCCGACCCACCCGGCCGGGCAGTGGAACAAGTTCACAGTGAGGAGTCGCGGGATGCGGGTCGAGGTCTGGTCGAACGGTAAGCAGATACTCGACGCGAGAATCGATGAGTGCCCGCTCACCCTGCCGAATCCGCCGGCGCGAGGTTACATCGGCCTTCAGAACCACGGGTCGCCGGGAGAGTTCCGCAACCTCAAGCTCCGTCGACTCTGAGGCGGACGGCTCACTCGACCGCGATCAGGTGGACGCTTCCGCCCGCGCGGTTGGAGACGGCGATCAGCCTCCGCTCGGGCGAATAGGCGATCCCAAGCGGGCGAGTCGTCGCCAGGTTCGCGGTGCCTCGGAGGGAAAGCGTTCCGAGCGGGACGTGGGCCTCGGCGGAGAGGACGGCCACGCCGCTCCCCTTGGGCAGAGTCACAAACACCAGACCCTCAGCCTCAACGAGATCCGCCGCGCCGCCTTCAACATCGACCCGGATCAGTGCATCCCCCGCCTGACGCCAGTAGGCATGGGCATCGGGGTCGCCGACGAGCAGACGACCGTCTTTGGTCAGGGTGATCGCATCTGGGACGAGCGGCGAGGGGGCTTCGATCCGGTCGATAAGTTTCGGCGAGGTCGGGTCGGCGAGGTCGATCCGGGCGATGGCGTTCGTGCCCCGGAGCGAGACGGCGGCCCTGCCGTTTGGGAGGAGCAGGAGTCGCTCGGGATCATCTTTGGGCAAGTCGAACGACACGCGGCCGACGGCCTTGGGCGGGCTGGAGGTCAGGTCGAAACAGATCAGAGCGGGCGCGGGACGGTTTGTCTCGCCTTCGGCTAGGCCTGAGGTGAGGACGTAGGCATATCGCTCATCGGCCGAGATCGCCATGTCGTCAGGGTCCCAGCCGATCCGGACCCGCGAGCCGATTGGTCGGCCATCGAAGTCGAAGGTCTCCCACCACGCCTCTTCCATGTGGCGGGCGTCGCCGTGGGGACGTTGAAGGACGTAGAACCGGTCTTTCGCGGCGGCCAAGGCGACGGGGCGGCCTTCGAGCTTGATATCTCTGATGAGTTCAAGCCCGGGCGATGCGGTCACGCTCGCGAGTACAACACGCATATAGCGTGGGCAGGTGACGGCGAGCATCTTGCCGCCGTCGAGGAAAATAGGCCGTTCGGCGCGTTGGTGCCCAGTCGCAAGCCGGGAGACTTCGGTGATCCGCCGCCCCCCGACGACCAGCTCAGGGCGTCGTGCCGCGTTGAGGGCCAGAGCGCTGCCGGCGGCGACCGCGACGAGGACGAAGATCAGGCCGACGTGAATTTTCCCCTCGGTCGGACGCTTCTTGCGCAGGCTCACTTTCGGCTCCGTTCCGGCGGCGATCCGCCCGAGGTTCTTGCGGTGTCTGTAGAAGAGCAGGAAGAGCATGGTGAACGTCAGGACGCTCAGGACCCGAGAGTCGCGGGCGAACGGTTCGGGGTGCTGAGTGACGTAGACCGCGACGAAGACGAGCGCCCCGCCGAGCGAGGCAAGCGAGACGAAACGGGTGAGCAGCACGAAGATCACGAAGCCGACGACAGCCCCGGCGCTGGCGATCGGGTCAAGAGCGGTGACAGCCCCGAGCGTCGTTGCGACGCCCTTGCCGCCCTTGAATCGCAGGAAGATCGGGTAGTTATGTCCGAGGATCGCGGCCAGCGCGAGCAGCGGCGAGAGGTCGAGAACGGCATGGCCGACGACCTGGGAGACGAGTCGTGGGAGGAAGAACGTCGGTAGGAAGCCCTTGCCAGCGTCGAGCAAGAAGACGATCAGGAAGAACCGAAAACCGAGCGTTCGCCCGACGTTCGTCGCGCCGATGTTCCCCGAGCCGACAGTACGGATGTCGATCCCGGCGACCCCCTTGGCGATCAAGTAGCCGAACGGGATCGACCCAATAAGATAGGCGACCGCGCAAGCGAGCGTCTCCAGCAAGATCGTGCTCATTGATCGCGCCCCACCCTGACCTTCGTGCCGACCTCAGGCCCACCCAGAAACGACGAGCGCCGCGACTCGAAGATCTCGTTCGCGGTCGCATAGTCGTCGTGGCGGCCGATGTCGAGCCAGTAACACGGCCGTTTGAAGCAGTGAACCGGCTCGCCCGCTAGTCTCATCGTTTCGAGCAAATCGGGCATCTGCAAGGGCTGTCCGGGCCGGAGGAAATCCCAGGCGAGGGGCGAGAGGATATACAAACCCATGCTCACTTCAAACGAATATTCGGGCTTTTCGCGATATCCCGACAGGATATGCGGCTCATTGGCGAATTCGAGGACACCGAAGTCGACTCTCACTTCGCGAGGATACGACGCGATCGTCGCCGAGGCCCCGCCGTCGATGTGAAACTGATACATCTCGGCGAAGTTGAGGGTCGTGAGGATGTCACCGTTGAGGACGAGCACCGGCTCTTTGGGCCGATCGATCATCGCCAGCCCGCCCGCCGTACCGAGCGGAGTGACCTCGCGGCGGTAGTCGACTCGGGTGCCGAACTTGTGGCCGTCGCCGAAGAACGCCTCGATCAGTTCGGTCAGATAGCCCGTGATGACGGTGACGTCTTTGAATCCGAACCGCCCGAGCTGGCGGAGGACGACCTCCATGATCGGCATCGGGTCGTCCTCACCCAGCGGCATGAGCGGCTTGGGGAAGACAGCCGTGAACGGGCGGAGCCTCGTCCCTTTTCCGCCCGCGAGAATGATTGCTTTCATGACGATTCGCTCCAGAAGAGAGACTTTGAGTCTACGGGCGAATTCATGCCGCCGTGCTCGATTGGAGACGACCCTTCGACGCCGCCACGCG
>JANXSY010000219.1 GCA_025356435.1 Isosphaeraceae bacterium
CCTGGGGAAGGTCATCCTCAGCCTCCTGAATTGACGATGGGTGACCATCCCTTTGCTCCGGTCTCGAGAGAGCCGAAATGGGACAGCCTACCGGGGTCAGGGGCCGGGAATTCTAGTTGTCGCTGATCACGGCGTTGGCGACCTTGCGGCTGATCCCCAACGTACCTCCGGCTCTCTCCATCCGCGCCCGAGCCGATCACCGGAGCCGGGAGGTCCGCAAAGCGCGCAAGCTCATTAGAGCTTGCTAGTTAGGGGCTTTTCAATGCTCCTGCTGCTCCTGGCCCGGCAGTTGACGGGACCGGAGCCGTTTAACTATGATAACCGATGTTACAAAGTCTATAGAAGTTCGACGACTCGCCACCCGCTTCCGTCACGTTCCGCGAGTTCCTGACCGTCGCCGGTGCCGCCGAGGTACTCGGAGTTTCGCCCTCGACGCTGCGGCACTGAGACTGGACGGGGAAGCTCACGGCCCGGCGGCACCCGGTCACGGTTACCGCCGGGTCGACCTAGATGTTTTGCTCTCTCGATTGACGGGTGCCGGCCGGGAGGCGTCGATATGACCATGGAACACGAACTGCCGGTCGATCACCCGGAGGCTGCGGACGAGCGGCCTGCGAATACCCCCTTCCCGGTCGTCGGCGTCGGGGCGTCCGCCGGCGGGCTTGAGGCGTACGGCCAACTTCTCACCCACTTGCCCCCTGACACGGGCATGGCCTTCGTGCTCGTCCAGCACTTGGACCCGACGTACGAGAACAAGCTCGCGTTCCTGCTCGCCAAGGCCACCCGGATGCCCGTCGCCGACGCGACCGACGGCCTTGCGGTCGAGCCGAACCACGTCTACGTCATCCCCAAGAACACGACGATGACCATTGCCCGGGGTGCCCTGCGGCTCGTGCCCCGCGGCGAGGCCCGCAGCCCGCACCTGCCGATCGACGCGTTCCTCAAGTCGCTCGCCGACGACCAGCGGTCGGCCGCCGTCGCGGTCATCCTCTCCGGCACCGGCACGGACGGCACACTCGGGCTGCTGGAGGTCAAGGCCGCGGGCGGCATTACCTTCGCCCAGGATCGGGAGTCCGCTAAATTCGCGGCCATGCCCGAGAGCGCCGCCGCCAGCGGCACGGTCGATTTCGTCCTCCCGCCCGAGGGGATCGCCCGGGAACTGGTCCGGATCGGCAACCACCCCTACCTTGCCCCCTCCGAGATTCCCAAAGGTGACCCGGCGGCGGCTGGCGAGGAGGAAGCGTTCCGGAAGGTCATCACGCTGCTCCGCTCCGCCTTCGGGGTCGATTTCACCCACTACCGGGACACGACCATCCGGCGGCGGACCCGGCGCCGCATGGCCGTCCATGCCAAGGCCACCCTCGCGGACTACGCCCGGCTGCTCGACGCCGACCGGGCCGAGGTCGAGACCCTCTACCACGACATCCTCATCAACGTGACGAGCTTCTTCCGCGACCCCGAGATGTTCGAGACCCTCAAAACCAGCGTCTTCCCGGAGATCGTGAGGGCCAAGACCGCCCAGACGCCGGTCCGGGTCTGGACGGCGGGGTGCTCGACCGGCCAGGAGGCATACTCCATTGCCATCGCCCTGTCGGAGTTCCTGGACGACCGGCCGGTCCGCCCGCCGATCCAGATCTTCGCCACCGACCTGAGCGACGCGGTGTCGCTAGAGAAGGCGCGGATGGGCCTCTACCCGGAGAGCATCGAGGGCGAGGTGTCGCCGGAGCGGCTGCGGCGGTTCTTCACCAAGGAGGACGGCAAGTACCGCGTCAGCAAGACGCTCCGCGACCTGTGCGTGTTCGCCAAGCAGAACATCGCCGTCGACCCGCCCTTCTCCCGGGTGGACCTAATCAGTTGCCGGAACGTGCTCATCTACCTGGCGTCGCCGCTCCAGAAGCGGATCATCCCGACGTTCCACTACGCCCTGAACCCGACCGGCTACCTGATGCTCGGGTCGTCGGAGACGGTCGGCGGGTTCGCCGACCTGTTCGACGTCGTGGACAAGACGCATAGGATCTACGCGAAGAAGCCATCCCCCATCCGGCAGTATCCCCACTTCTTCGCCGCCGAAGGGTACTCGGCGGGGGGGCCGGCCGGCAGTCCTAGCATCGTCTCGCATGCGCCGACCGCGGCGGACTATCAGAAGGAAGCGGACCGGATCGTCCTCGGCCAGTTCGCCCCCGTCGGGGTGCTGGTGAACGACAACTTCGAAGTGCTCCAGTACCGCGGGCGGACCAGCCCCTACCTGGAGGCCCCGCCCGGCGAGCCGAGCGTGAGCCTCCTCAAGCTGGTCCGCGAGGGCTTGTTCGTCGAAGTCAAGGCTGCCCTGGCCGAGGCCAAGAAGGAGAAGGCGACCGTCGAGAAGTTCGGCGTGCGGGTCCGCGACGGCGACCGCACCCGGGAGGTCAACTTCAAGGTCGTCCCAGTGAAGCCGGCCGGCACGGACACGCCGTGTTATCTGGTCCTGTTCGAGGACGCCCGGCCGGCCACCGGGCACGAGGCGACGGAGGACAGGCGGGCGGCGTCCTGGTTCTCGTGGGCGTTCGCGTCCCCCCGGCCGGCCGCGGACACGCGGGCCGAACGCGACCGCGAACTCCCGCAACTTCGCCGAGAGCTGGCCACGGCCCGCGAGCAGCAGCAACTCAACGCCGAGCAGAACGACGCCTCGAACGAGGAGCTGAGGTCGGCGAACGAAGAGATCCTCTCCAGTAACGAGGAACTCCAGAGCACGAACGAGGAACTACAAACGGCCAAGGAGGAACTCCAGTCGGTCAACGAGGAGTTGACGACGGTGAACGAGCAGCTCCAGAACCGAAACCTGGAACTGGGCCTTTCGAACAACGACCTCACCAACCTCATCGGCAGCGCCGCCATCCCCGTCGTCATGCTGGGGAGCGATCTCCGCATCCGCCGCTTCACCCCCTCGGCGAATAAGGTCCTGAACCTGCTCCCGACCGACGTCGGCCGCCCCATCGGCAACATCAAGCCGACCGTCGATGTGCCCGACCTGGAAGAGTTGCTTCTGGACGTCATCGCCACCGTGCAGGTCCGAGAGCGGGAGGTCCAGGACCGCGACGGCCGCTGGTATCATCTCCGCCTTCATCCGTACCGGACCGCGGACAACCGGATCGACGGGGCGGTCGTGGTGCTCTTCGACATCAACGACCGGAAGCGGAGCGAAGACGCCCTGCGGCGGAGCGAGGAGAAGTACCGGTCGCTCTTCAATTCGATGGATCAGGGCTACTGCATCATCCAGATGTTGTATGAAGGCGGCCAACCGGTGGACTGGCTTTACGTCGAAGTCAATCCGGCCTTCGAAAAACACAATGGTCTGCCCAACGCGACCGGTCGGACCATGCGGGAAATGGCCCCGACGATCGAGCAGAAGTGGATGCAGATTTACGGGCGCGTCGCCGAGACGGGCAAAAGCATCCGCTTGGAAGAAGATTCGCCGACGCTCGATGGCAGGGCGTTCGACCTCTACGCCTTCCGCGTCGGCGATGCGGGCGAGCGCAAGGTCGCCGTGCTGTTCACGGACATCACCGAACGCAAGCGGCGCGAGCGGAATCTCGCCTTTTTGGCCGACATCGAGAGCCGATTCGCGAGTCTCACCTCGCCGGAGGAAATTGCGAAAATCGCGGGCGATTCGATCGGCGAACACTTCAACATTTCGCATTGTCTGCTCGTGGATATTAACGAACAGATGAGTGTGGCAAGCGTGTTCCACGACCACCGGGCGACGGCGGAGCTGCCGAGTCTGGTCGGCGATTACGTGCTTGAGAATTTTCATTCCGCGGCCGAAATCCAGCAGCTCACCGCCGGACAGCCGGTTGTCGTCAACGACGTTTTGGATGAACGGCATCCGCCGGTAAGCGGGGCGAAATTCCACGCGCTCGGCACACGCGCGTTTGTTACCGCGCCGTATGTGCGCGAGGGGCGCTGGAAATTCGCCTTAGGCGTGCAAGTCAACCAGCCTCGCCAATGGCGCGAGGAGGAAACAGCATTTCTGACGGAACTGGCGTCGCGTATCGGGCTCCGCATGGAACGCGCCCGCGTCGAGACGGCTCTATCAGAAAGTGAGAAGAAATACCGTTCGCTTTTCGACTCAATGGACCAGGGACACTGCATCTTCCAGATGTTGTATGAAGACGACGTACCAGTGAATTGGCGTTACATAGCAACCAATTCAGCTTTTGAAAAGCATACTGGCATGTACAATGCTGTCGGCCGGACCATACTAGACATGGCTCCAAGCATTGAACGTAAGTGGATTGAAGTTTATGCGCGTGTCGCCGAGACGGGCGAGAGCACGCAATTTGAAGAAAGTTCTCTTGCGTTTGATGGAGACATGTTTTGCTGCAACGCCTTTTCGTTGGGAAGACTGGAAGAGCACAAAGTCGCGGTGCTATTTACCAACATCACTGAGCGAAAGCGTGTCGAAACGGCGCTGCGCGAAAGCGAAGAGCGTCAGGCGTTCCTGCTGAAACTCAGCGACGCGCTGCGTCCGCTGTCGGACCCGTCGGAGGTCCAGCGTGAGGTCACCCGCATGCTCGGCGAGCACCTCGGCGTGGAACTGGCGTACTACTCCGAGATCGACACCGCCGCGGGGTCGGTCGATGTCCTCGACTGTTACACCCGCGGCGACTCGCCGTCGCTGGAGGGGGGGGACCGCCTCGCCGACTTCGGCTGGATCGTCCCTGCGATGCAGGGCGGCGAAATCCTCCGCATTTCCGACGTGCCGGCGTCGCCGCTGGTGCCGGACGCGGAGCAGCCGACGATGGCCGCCGTCCGCATCGGTGCCATCGTGGCCGTGCCGCTGATCAGAGGGGGCGTGCTCGTCGGCGGCCTCTGCGTTGCGGACCACGCGCCGCGCTCCTGGACTGACGCGGAGGTGGAACTCGTCCGGGAGGTGGCCGATCGGGTCTGGGCAGCGGTCGAGCGCGCCCGCGCCGAAGTGGCACTGCGTGCAAGCGAAGAGAAGTATCGAACCTTGTTCGACGCAATGACGGAAGGGGTCGCGGTCTGCGACCTCATCCGCGACGCCGACGGGCGTGTGATCGACTGGCGCTTCGTGCAGATCAACCAGGCGTGGGAACGGCAGACCGGAGTCGGCCGGGCGGCTGCGATCGGCTTGACCGCCGGTGCGATCTTTCCCGGATTGGAACCCTTTTGGGGCGAGACCATCACAAGGGTGGTGGACAGCGGCGAGCCCGAGCAGATCGAGTACTACGCGAAGTTGGTCGATCGATGGTATCATGCGAGCATCTATGCTCGCGGACCCGAGCAGTTCGTTATAGTCTACGACGACATCAGCGGCCGCAAGCGAATCGAGGAGGCGTTGCGGCACGCCGACGAGCGGCTGCAAGTAGCCCTGTCCGCCGCCCGCCTGGGCGTCTGGACGTGGGACGTGGAGCGGGACATCCACGCCCGCGACGCCAAGCTGAGCCGAATGCTCGGCCTGCCAGAGATCGAAACCGCGGACACCGTCGAATCGTTCTACGCCCTCATCCACGCGGCGGACCGGGACCAGGTGCGGGCCGTTTTCAACGCGGCCGTGGAGGGGGGCGGATCGTTCGCCGTCGAGTTCCGCGTGGCCCAAGCCGACGGCTCGACGCGGTGGCTCCGCGACCAGGGGGACGTGGTCTTCGGGACCAACGGGACGGCCACGCAACTCGCCGGAGCGTGCGTGGACGTAACCGACCGCAAGCGGGTCGAGGAGGAGCGAACCGAGAGCCAGAAGACGCTCTTCACCCTGATCGAGCGATGTCCATTCGGCATCTTCATCGTGGACGCCGACTTCCGCATTGTCTCCGTCAACGCTGGATCGCACGACAAGACGTTCATCAACGTGCGGCCGATCATCGGGCGTCCGTTCGATGAAGCCATGCGGATCATGTGGCCGGAGCCGCTCGCTGTTGAGGTCATCCAGATGTTCCGCCACACGCTCGCCACCGGGGAGCCGTACAACTCGACAGACTTCGTCAGCATCCGTGCCGACACCGGCGTGACCGAGGGGTACGAGTGGGAGTTGCACCGCCTCACCTTGCCGGGCGGTCGTTATGGGGTGGTCTGCTACTACTTCGACGCCACGAAGCTCCGTCACGCCGAACAGGAGTTGCGGGATGCCGACCGCCGCAAGGACGTGTTCCTGGCGACGTTGGCCCACGAACTCCGTAACCCGTTGGCCCCGATCCGCAACGGCCTTCAAGTCATGCGCATGGCCGGGGCGAGCGGGACGATCGAAGAGGCCCGGTCGATGATGGACCGGCAAGTGACGCAGTTGGTGCGGCTCGTGGACGATCTGTTGGACGTGAGCCGGGTGACGAGCGGCAAGTTGGAACTCCGCACAGCACGGATCGAATTGCGGGCGGTGATCGACGCCGCCGTGGAGACGAGCCGCCCGGTGATCGAGCACGCGGGCCATGAGCTCTCACTGGTTGTGCCGGACGAACCGATCTTCGTCGTTGGGGACGTGACCCGGCTGGCTCAGGTCGTGTCCAACCTGCTCAACAATTCAGCCAAGTATACGCACCGTGGCGGCCACGTCCGGCTGAAGGTTGAGCGTGATGGCGAGACGGTGATGGTGTCAGTCAAAGACGATGGGATCGGTATTCCGTTCACCATGCTCGGCCGGGTGTTCGAGATGTTCACGCAAGTAGACCGGACGTTGGAGAAGACGACGGGCGGGCTGGGGATCGGGCTGTCGTTGGTAAAAGGGCTGGTCGAGATGCACGGGGGAACCATTGAGGCCCGCAGCGACGGGGAGGGCATGGGCAGTGAGTTCGTCGTCCGTCTGTCGGTCGTGCCGCCCGACCCCGGCACGGCCGATCCATCGGACGGGCGGGCCGAGGAGATCGTGACGCCCGGCCTTCGTCGCATCCTCGTCGTGGACGACAACACGGACTCGGCGGACTCGCTCGGCAAGTTGCTCAAAATGCTGGGGAACGAAGTCCGCACGGCCTACGACGGGGAAGCCGCGGTGCAGAGGGCGGGCGAATTCCGGCCCGCAGTGATGTTCTGCGACATCGGGATGCCCAAGGTGAACGGCTACGAAGCCGCCCGCCGCATCCGGGAACAGCCGTGGAGCCGGGACATGGTGATGGTAGCCCTGACCGGCTGGGGGCGGGAGGACGACCGCAAGAAGAGTTCGGATGCCGGGTTCGACTTCCACTTGGTCAAGCCGATTGATATGAACGCTTTGATGAAGTTGTTGGCCGGGCTGGGACAGGATGATGTCCCCGTCGTAGTGGAGGGTTGAGAGAGAGGTCGGCGGCGGCTCCGGCGCTCGATGATGACGTATTATCGGGTGTCTCACTCCCACGCACAGGAGCCGCCACCGATGCCCAAACGCGACCACGTCGTCCCCACCCAGGACACGACTTCCGCACTCGATTCGCTGGATCTGGCGAGTCTCACCGGCGTTTGCCTGGGTCAGCCCAAGTTGGCACTCCGTGAGACGGTGTCGTGCCGTGGTCTCGCGCGTTTCCCGACACCTTGCATCCCTCGACTCCGTACGCCTGCGTAGATCGGTGGGCTTGTCCGACCACTCGTAACTCAATTTTCAGTTACAGAACTCCTCGGCCAGGAGTCCACCCCGTCGTCCTCGGAGTTTCGCATGCGCTTCTGTCTCAGCTTCGGGTTTGGAAATGATCGTGTAAGACGGGCTCTTCCGTACTTTTGATGATCGAAGAACGTAAATGGGTTATCCCCGTTTTGCGTCCGATCTTATACTTCATCACATGGAAGCGTCGCTTGCTTCGCTCCAAGCTCTTCGTGCCCCCGTCGGCAGCCGCCTGGTCTGCACCGAATTCGATGGCACCACGCTGACCCTCGAGATCGCCAGTACGACCCCTTATGTCTCCTGTCCCGCCTGTGGGCAGGAGACCTGGCGAATCCATAGCCGCTACAATCGCGTGCTCGCCGAGGAGTCCGACTTCGGGCACCGAGTCTGTCTCCGGATGGCCGTCCGACGTTTCCGCTGTCCCGACTTGGAATGCACTCGCAGGATCTTCGTGGAGCCGCTTCACGGATTCGCCACCGGCGACGCTTGGCATCCAGTCCGCGCCTTCGAGCAGGGCGAGCGCTGCCACCCCCGGCCGGTAGATATGCACGTTGAGGGTCGTGAATGTGGCGACCTCGTCGACCACTCTCGCCCTCCATCGCTTCTCCTCCTCGCCGGCGAGCCGCGACGCCGCGACCAGCCAACGCTCGACGCCGGCCGCGGCCGTCGGCCCCCTATCCGGGAGCAATGTCCCGATGGCGGCCCAGGCCTCAGCCTTCGGCGCGATGAACCCGATGCCGAAGAGTTGGGCCAGCCCGTGGGGGTAGGACTCGACGAGCCCGACCTCGAACGAGCCCTTCGGGTGCAACGCGTAGGCGAACAGCCCGTCGGCAGGTCTCCAGTAGGCCGGTAGCCTCCTGGCAATCAGGTCAGCCCGGTCGCTCGCCTTTCGGGCCTCGGCCGATGCTCCCGCGGCGTTGAAGAGGCCTGCCGCCGCCCGGAGCCCGGCGTAGACTTCGACGTTGTCCATCAGGAACTTGACCTTGTAGGTCGGGGAGGCCGATGTCAGTCCGTCCGAGTCGCCGACCTTCCCGATGCAATTGAGCGCCCTGCGGGCCGCCACCATGACCGCCGGCGTCGTCTCGCCTCCGGCACTCCGATGGCGCCCGGCGACGAGCAGGAACATCGCCGCCGAGCTATCCCATGCGTCAACCTTGCCGTTGTTCCGATAGGCGGAAACAGTGCCCTCGAAGTCGTTCCAGTACCCGTCTCGGGTTTGGTTCCTTGCGCGCCATTCGAGCCAACGACCGACGCGTCTGAGGTCCGAGCTGGCTTTTCGATGCTCATGTCCGGCGATCAGCGCCAGAGCAGCATGGTCCGCGAAGTATGGGGCGATCCAGACGGGCGAGTCGGGGTTGCCCCCATGGTTCACCTGCACGAACGCCCCGTCCGGAAGTTGGCAGCCTCGGATAATTTCTAGACAGGTCGCGACCGCCTTCTCTTCGCGGGCCGATAACGCGGGCCGCTTCGCCGGCGTGGGCTTCGGTGGCCGAGCCCGACTCTCGCCGTAGGCCGCCAGGATGACGATAGCCGCTATCACGATCCGAACAGCGTGCATAAGACCCCCATGCGTCGGTTTACCCCCAGGGGCTGATGCTGGCTGCACAACACCCGTGGGCCATCTTTAGACCGTGTAACACTACCGATCCAGAAGGAATGACGCACAGATCTTGATGCACGCCAGGGTGAGGAATGCTTGATGCATGTCCGCTCGTCGCTCATACCGGATCCGAAGCCGACGATTTTGGTGAATCCAGCTCAACGTCCGCTCCACCACCCAGCGGAATATTCCGAGGCCACTGCCGTTCTCCGTATTCGTCTCCGCCAAAAACGGCTCCACTCCCATCTGCCGCAGACCCTCACGGTGCGGCTCCGAATCGTAGCCTCGATCCGCCATCATCGTATCCGGCTTGGTCTTCGGGTGCCCCACCTTGCCACCTACCGCCGGCAGCGAGTTGTACAGGGGGGCCAACTCCTTACCTGGCACGTTCGCACCTGTGACGCTGGAGGCCAGCGGGATGCCATGAGCCTCCACAATCGTATGGTGCTTGGTGCCCGGCTTGGCCCGGTCTACCGGGCTGGGGCCTGTCTTTTCGCCCCCGTATGCAGCTCGAATTGAGCTGCTGTCGATGATCGCCAAACCATGGTTGAGTTCATCGTTGGCTCGAAGACGGTCGAGCAGGGCCTTCTGGATCTTTTCCCAGGTCCCGTCGTTCTGCCAGTCACGCAGACGCCGCCCGCAGGTCATGCCGCATCCAGAGCCCATCTCCTGGGGCAAATCCTGCCAGGGGATGCCGGTTTTGAGCACAAACAAGATCCCGGTGAGGGTCTTGCGGTCATCGAGCCGAGGCTGGCCACCTTTTGGGCTCGGTGTCCACTTGGGGAGGATCGGCTCGATAATCGCCCAGAGTTCGTCGGGCAGGAGTGGCTTGGCCATGAAGTTGATCTCTCAAGGATGATGAGGAGACAAATCATGGCGATTGGCGTGCCAAACTCGACGGTGTGGTTGGGTATTGTTACACGGTCTAATACGACTCCGTTAGCTCCCACGAACGATCGCCCCGACTGGTTCGTAAGGGGGACATGAACCGAACCTACACCCCCGATCTCGCACCCGAA
>JANXSY010000263.1 GCA_025356435.1 Isosphaeraceae bacterium
GAGGATCAGGAGCGGAGATCCCACGACTGAGACGCCCCCAAGCAGGCCGATCCAGACGCCATAGGCGTTCGGCCTCCGAGCGTCTGGTTGCGGGCCGAATCCCCCGATTTCGACTCCCAGCCCAAAAAGCCAGAGGCCGACTGCGATCCCCGCGATCATCACGCCCAATTCCCAGATCGCGATGCCGCGCGGACGAGTCGGAGCCGGTTGAGCTTGCACGCTAGGGTCTCCCGCCTCTTGATCGATCTAGGCGTGATCGGCCACGAAGAGTATGACAACGGAGTTATCCCGTCGGCTGGGCCTCGGCCCGATCCGAGGAGACATACCGCGTCGTCGGCACTGTGCTCGTCGACGGTCCGCCAGGGAAGGAGGGACGAGGCTTGAAGATCCAGCACCCGGCCTTGGTCCGCGCTGTGGGAGTGACCGGCTCGTTCCTGGTCAAGCGGCTCGTCGGCACGAGTCGGTTCCATTTCCGCTATGCTGACCCCTCAGTGAATCCCGAGGTGGCGCGACGGACAGGACAGCGGTTCATCTACGCTTTCTTCCACGAGATGATGCTCTTCCCGGCCTATTTCTGGGCGTGGCCCGAGATGCAAATCCTGATCAGCGATCACCGCGACGGCGAGTTGATCACCCAGGTCGTCAAGCGGCTCGGCTTCGGGGTGATCAGGGGCTCGACCACGAGGGGCGGTGCCCGTGCCCTTCGCGAGATGATCCATCGGGTCGACAAGGGCCACCTGTGCGTCACTCCTGACGGTCCCAAGGGACCAAGGCGACAAGTTCACCCCGGCTTGGCCTATCTCGCAAGCCGGACCGGCCTACCGATCGTCGGCCTGGGACTGGCCTTCCATCGTCCCTGGAGAGCGAACAGCTGGGACCGGTTCGCCGTTCCCCGGCCATTCCACGCGGCGGCCTGCGTCATGCCTGAGCCTTTATTCGTCCCCCCTGACGCTGACCGGGACGCGATCGAGGCGGCCCGGCTGGAGGTTGAGGTCAGGATGAACCGCTCGACCGACGAGGCCGAAGCGTGGGTCGAACATCTTGGAGCGACCCGCAAGGGTGCTCGGCTCGTCGCGTCGAGTTGATCTTGGCCTTGCGACGTTTTCGGACCTGGGATATCGTCCCCCGGCACGTCATCATGAGTCTCCCCACCAGACAGGATCGATGCCCCGACAGCCGTGACGCGGGAGTCCCCCTCCTGCGACTTGGCCCCAGGACCCGCGCGGCCCTGATGGCCCTGGCCGTCGGTATCACGGTTATCTTTGCGGTTGCGGCCCGACTCAGGCCTGACCCGCGAGGCTACAGCACGCATGAGCAACTCGGACGACCCCCCTGTGCGATCCTGAAGCTGACGGGGAGGCCATGTCCGACGTGCGGCATGACAACCGCATTTAGCTGGTTCGTCCGTGCGGAGCTTGTCCAATCGTGGCAAGCCAACCCCGCGGGCCTGCTGGTAGCCTGCGTCTGCGTGCCTCTCGTCCCCTGGCTCGTGGGTTGTGCGGTGGTCGGTCGTCCTCTGGGCGTCCGGTCGCCGGGTGAGACCTTGATGGCCCTGGTGGTGGTCGCCTCGGCCCTGGCCGTGCTGACGTGGTTCGTCCGCCGGACGTTATCGCTGCTTTGACAAGAGAGGAGGGCGTTCGGATGACCCCTCAGATCCGCGTTAGGACGCGCCGAGCAGCCCTCGGCCTGATGGCCGTCGCCGCTGCCGGGACGTTCGCCCTCTCGGGCTGCGACCCGAGGACCCTGGCCTACTTCCTTCAGGGCGACCAGCCCGAGATCCCGGGTGCAGGCCCCGACCTGTCCGGCAAGAAGATCGTCGTTGTCACTACTGCCGCGCCAACCGTGCAGAGCGACTCGAAGGCCGTCGACCGCGAGGTTAACCGCGAGGTCATCAAGATCTTCCGCGACCGCGTGAAGAAGCTCGAAGTGGTTGACCCCGAAAAGGTCTCAGCGTGGGTTGAGGCCCATCCGACCTGGACCGACCAGGCGGAGATCGTCAAGGCGTTCGACGCCGACATGGTCATCCATTTCGAGATCCAGTCATTCTCGATCGAGGACTTCCGCAGCCCCGGCCTGCTCGAAGGCAACTCGGAGGTCAACATCCGGGTCACGGAGATGGCCCACCCTAAAAATTCGAAGGGGAAGCGGAACACCTCTGCCCCCAAGGAAGCGACCCAGGTCTTCGAGACTGATTGGAAGACGACCTTCCCCAAGAACGCCCCGATCTCGCTCGATCAAGGCGTCTCGCGGCCCGTCTTCCGGTCGAAGTTTCTCCGGCTCGTGGCGACCGAACTCTCCTGGCAGTTCGTCGGTCACAACAATGGCGACGACATCCAGGACACGAAGTTCGGCTCGCGATAAGATCGATTGACGGGAGGGCAGGGGGCCTGTTGTCGGCCCTCGTCCCCTCAGCCCCTTCCCGGAGCCGGTCTCGATGGACCTTGACGCCCTGCTTGAAGCCGCCCGCGCCGCGAGCCGGTCGGCCTATTGCCCGTATTCGAACTTCCATGTCGGGGCGGCGGTCCTGGCGGGCGGGACGATCTACACTGGGGCCAATGTCGAGAACGCCTCGTATGGCCTCACTGTCTGCGCCGAGAGGACCGCCGCCTTTGCAGCCGTGCTCGCGGGCCACAAGCGGATCGAGGCGATCGCGGTCGCGTGCGTCGACGCCCCCGAGGGTTGCGATCCCGGCCTGCTCATGCCCTGCGGGGCCTGCCGGCAGGTGCTCGCCGAGTTCGCTGGACTGGAAACGCCGGTAGTCGTTGACCGCGTCGGTCGCCTGACGATGGCCGATCTGCTGCCGATGCCGTTCCGGCTGAAGTGACGAAAACGAGCCGAATGGGCGGCCCCTTCGACCTCTGGACGTGGATCGCCGAGGGGAAGTCGCGGAGCGGGATGGTCACGAACTGTTGAACATCTCCCTTGCTTCGGTGATATCCGTCGATTACGATCTAATTCTGGCCTGAAATCCCTCCCTCGCGATCTCCTAGACCGACCCTCCCTCCGCAGGAAACGTCGTCCCCGAGGGCGACGGATAGGATCTATGACACCTTCCGAAGCGACCCCATCGGTTTCGATCGATCGCCGTTCCTTCGTCCGTCAAGCCGCGGCCTTCGCGAGTGCGAGTGCTCTTGCTCCCTTGGCGATTGCTGGATCAGCCCCGCAATCCAAGCCGCCGATCCGGGTGCGGATCTGGTGCGAAGGGACTGCGCCGAAGTCGGTTTATCCGCGAGATATCGATGGGGCCATCGGCGATTTCCTCGCCAAGCGAGCCGACTTCCGGGTCGCCCGATCACGGCTCGACGAGCCCGACGCGGGCCTCTCTGACGCTGCGCTTGACGCCACCGACACCCTGATCTGGTGGGGCCGACTCCGGCATCATGACCTGCCCGACTCTCGCGCCCGAGCCATCGCCGCGCGGGTCCGAGACGGGAGACTCGGGTTCATCGCACTCCATGCCTCTTGCCTTAGCAAGCCGTTCAACGAGTTGATGGGCGGCGTGTGCGAGATCGGTGGGTTCCGCGAGGACGGCCATCCAGAACGGGTCGCGATCAAGGCTCCAGACCACCCAATTGCGCGTGGTGTGGCCCCGTTTACGATCCCTCGGACGGCGATGTTCGCCGAGCCATTCCGGGTTGCCCAGCCCGAGACGGTGGTGATGGTGTCGACCTTCGACCGGGGCGAGACATTCCGCAGCGGCATGACGTGGGCTGTCCAGAAGGGACGTGTTGCCTACTTCCGCCCCGGCCACGACGGCTTCCCCGTCTTCTTTCACCCCGCTGTCCGCCAGGTGATCGCCAACTCGGTCGAGTGGTCAGCGCGGCGGGTTTGAGCGATCTGGCCGAGCCTGCCCCCTTGTTGACTCCCCGTAATCGCTGTCTATAATCGCGTTCGACACGGTGTCGGATCGAATATCGGCACCGCTTGAAAGGCCCTGACGCTAGTTCTTGTACGACATTCTCGGCCGGGCCGAGAGTCGATAGGCCGCACGCACGGTCGACCTTGATCGATTGGGACGGGATGGCCCGCTCGATCAGGAAACCCTGGCGGCGGGCTTGGATCGAAACCACCAAGGAGTTTGAAACGATGCGCAAGTGGATTCTTAGCCTCGCCGGCCTCGCCCTCATCACCAGCCCCGTCTTCGCGGCCGGCAAGTACAACAAGGCCCTCACCATCGGCGAGAAGGCCCCCGGCTTCGACGCCCTCCCCGCCATCAGTGGTGCGCAGGAGACTTCCGTCAGCCTCGGTGATGTCAAAGAAGACGTCATCGTCATCGCCTTCCTCGCGAACCACTGCCCGGCCGTCGTCGCGACCGAAGACCGCTTCATCGACCTCGCCAAGTCGTTCGGCGACAAGAGCGTCAAGGTCATCGGGATCTCCGTGACCGCCGCTCCCGGCCAGAAAGAGATCGACGATCTCCCCGCCATCAAGAACCAGGTCAAGAACAAGGGTTACAACTTCGCTTACGCTTACGACGAGAGCCAGAAGACCGGCAAGGCCTACGGGGCCGCCGCCACGCCGACCGTTATCGTCCTCGACAAGGCTCGTAACGTCCGCTACATGGGTGCCCTCGACGACAGCACCATGAACGAGACCAAGGTCTCGAAGACCTTCGTCAAGGACGCTGTCAGCGCCCTCCTCGCTGGCAAAGACGTCGAAGTGACCGAGACCCGCCCACAGGGTTGCGGCATCTCCTACGTCTCGGGCAAGTAAGCCGAACGCCCGGCTCGCCGGGCCGACGAACGTGATCCATCGAGCACGCCGCCGACCCATCCCTCGGCGGCGTGCTTGTTTCCCAACCGATCGATCCCAGACGCATTCCCCTTCCGGGAGGACGCCCGTGTCCAAGCCTATCCGCTTCTTAACGGTCTCGATGCTCGTGCTGGTCGCCGCGGTCGCGTCGTATTCGTCGGCCGCCCCGGCTGGGGACGAGGTCACGCTGACCCCGATCAAGTTCGACGCCTACCTCGCCAAGATCGCCGCGAACAAGTCGGCCAAGCTTACGGTTGTCGACGCATGGGCCACCTGGTGCGCCCCGTGCAAGGAAAACTTCCCCCACCTCGTCGAGATGCACAAGAAGTACGCCGACAAGGGCCTGGCTGTGATCTCGCTCTCGCTCGACGACGTCGAGAAGCCCAAGAAGATCGCCGAGGCCAAGGCTTTCCTGACCGAGACGAAGGCCGTGTTCACGAACTTCGTCCTCGACGAGACCCAGGACGCCGCCTTCGATCGGCTCAACATCGTCGCCATCCCGGCGGTGTTCCTCTTCGGCCCTGACGGCAAAGAGATCAAGCGGTTCACCCTCGACGATCCGAACAAACAGTTTACTTATGACGAAGTAGAGAAGGCCATTGTGGCGGCGCTCGGCGTCTCCAAGTGAATCAATGGTCTGGCTTTGGCCCGATCGGGTTGTTACACTCTTTGGTCTGCCGCGAGCGAGCCCGTCGGACGGACAGGCGAAGCTTCGTAGGCTCTTGCGAATAAAAAGAGAAGGCGAGACGATCATGAAAGACGGCATCCACCCGAAATACCTCGACAGCGTCGTGACTTGCGGCTGCGGCAACACCTTCGAGACCCGCAGCACAAAGGCGAAGATTTCCGTCGAAGTCTGCGCCAAATGCCACCCGTTCTATACCGGTGCGCAGAAGATGGTTGACGCCGCCGGTCGCGTCGACAAGTTCAACAAGAAGTTCCAGGGCAAGTACGGCAAGGGCAAAGTGGCGACCGAGGTCCCGGTCCCGACCGCCTAATCCCGACCTTGACGACCATCCGCGCGGCCCGACGGTCGGGGGATACCCCAATCGTCCGGGCCGTCGGTCGTTTTCCAGAGGCGATCCGCACCGGGTTTGGCGTCGTCTGACCTGAGCGAGGCACGCGGTGTTCGAGAAGCTCCAGACCGATTATCAACGCTTCCTCGAAATCGAGTCAGCGCTGCTCGATCCCGAGGTCACGGCCAACACCTCGCGGCTCATGGCGCTCGCCAAAGAGCGAGGGACGCTCGCGAAGCTCGCCCTGCCTTACGGCCGCTATCTCGAACTCGGTCGAGACATCGCCGAGGCTCAGGCACTCGCCGATTCCGAGGCCGACCACGACCTGAAGCAGTACTACCTCGGCGAGGTCGAATCCTTGAGGGTCAAGGAGACCGAAGTCGGCGAGTCGCTGCGGAATGTGCTCTACGACAAGGTCGCCGGCTCCGATCACATGAGCATGATCGTCGAGATCCGCGCCGGCACCGGCGGCGATGAGGCCGCGCTTTTCGCACGTGACCTCTACGAGATGTATCAGCGTTACTGCGAGATCAAGCGCTGGTCGTTCGAGCCGATAGAGATGGTCCCGACCGAACTCGGCGGGTTCCGCGAAGTCACGTTCGGGATCAAGGGAGAAGGGGCCTTCCGCCACCTCCAGTTCGAGAGCGGCGGCCACCGCGTCCAGCGAGTCCCGGCGACCGAGGCACAGGGCCGCATCCACACCTCAGCCGCGACCGTCGCCGTGATGCCCGAGCCGGAAGAGGTCGACATCACGATCCGCGCCGAGGACATCGAGACTGACGTCATGCGCGCCGGAGGACCGGGCGGCCAGCACCAGAACAAGACCGAGAGTGCGGTCAGGCTGACTCACGTCCCTTCGGGAATCGTCGTGGTCTGCCGAGACGAGCGGTCGCAGCACAAGAACCGGGCGAAGGCGATGCGACTCCTCCGCAGCCGACTTTTCGAGCAGCGGGAGGAGGCGAGCCGGGCCGAACGCGCCGAGCAACGCCGGACCCTGATCGGCTCGGGCGATCGCTCCCAGCGCATCCGCACCTACAGCTTCCCCCAGAACCGGGTGACGGACCACCGGATCGGCCTGACCCTCTACAACCTCGATCGCGTGATCCAGGGGGAACTCGGTCTGGTGACCGAGGCCCTCATCGACCACGACCGTCGCGAGCAACTCGGCGAGGCCTGACGCCCGATGCCCCAAGACTCGCCCGAGACCGCCGATCGCTGGAACGTCGGTCGGCTCGTCACCTGGACCACCGACTACCTCCGCCGAAAGGGTTCGGAAAGCCCCCGGCTCGACGCTGAGGTCTTGCTCGCCCACGTCCTGGGCTGGAATCGCGTCAAACTCTATACCCACTTCGAGGAGGAAGTCGGCGAGTCGGGCCGTGCCCAATACCGCGACCTCGTCCGCCGACGTGCCGAGGGGTCGCCTGTGGCCTACCTCGTCGGCCGCAAGGAGTTCTACTCGCTCAAGTTCGCCGTTTCCCCGGCCGTTCTGATCCCCCGCCCCGACAGTGAATTCGTCGTCGTCGAGTTCCTCAGCGCGTTCAAAGACACCGCGTCTCCCCGGATCGTCGACGTCGGTACCGGGTCGGGCTGCCTGACCCTCGCCTGCCTCCACGCCCACAAGACCGCGACGGCGATCGCCATCGACCTGAGTGAAGAGGCCCTCGCAGTCGCCCGACAGAACGCCGAGAGCCTGGGGCTGAGCAGCCGGGTCGAGTTCCGGCTTGGCAACCTCCTCGAACCGGTGTCGAGCGACGGGTCGTTCGACGCGATCCTCTCGAACCCTCCCTATATCCGGTCAGAGGTCGTCTCGCTCCTCGAACCGGGCGTGCGCGACTACGAGCCCCACCTCGCCCTCGACGGCGGCCCCGATGGCCTCCGTCTCGTCGCCCCGCTCATCCATCAGGCCGTGCCACTGCTCAAGCCAGGCGGTTGGCTGATCCTGGAGATCGGCTCGGATCAAGAGACCGACGTGCGAGCATTGCTCGATTCCGAGCCCGAACTTATCCTCGTCGCGACGGTGCGGGATCATGCCCATCACCCTCGCGTCTTGCGGGCGAGACGTAGATAGAAGATGTCGCGATCTTCGTTGCACCTCGAACCGGCTACTGACCGCTCAGGAATCGATCAAATTGAGTCGCTGATACACTTGGACAGAGTCCAGGGTCGACTGACGCCGGCCCACACTGGTCGCAATAGGATGACACACGGCAAGCGACACCCCACGGAACGCCTCGCATCGAAGATCCTTAAACCGATTCGCTGTCCTTTACCCGCCTGGCCGGAGCTTGGGTCAGTGCCTTGACCATCGCGGCCATTGTGGGCCAGCGGTCTTCACGGCGGGCGAGGGCGCGGCGGAGGACGTCGCAGAGTTCTTCGGAGAGCTTCGGGTTGGCAACGGCCGGGTCGATCGGGTCATGATTGATCCGCTGGAGCATCATGGCCATCGAGTTGCCGCCGGTCGACTCGTAGGGCAGGCGATTGGTGAGAAACTCGAAGGCGACGGCACCGAACGCGAAGATGTCGAGGCGATGGTCGGTCACCTCGCGACGGATCAACTCGGGGGCCATGTAGGCGAGCGCACCGGTACGGTTGCCGGGCTTATGGAAGGTCGGGGTGTTCGGCACGGTGAGGCCGAAGTCGATGATCTTGACCTGATTCGCTTTGTTGATGAGCACATTGCCAGGGTTGACGTCGTGGTGGATGAACCCGGCGGCATGGATCGCGGCGAGGCCCTCAGCCGCCTGCACCAAGACCTTCAGCTTGCCTCGTAGGCCGAGCTTGACCGAGGTGCGGACGTATTCGAGGCTCACGCCGTCGACGTATTCCATCGCGATGAACGACTCGTCGTCGGTCGTCTGGCCCCAGTCGAGGGTCTGGACGACGTGCGGGTGCTGAATCTGGAAGCCGATCTCGCCCTCGCAGGGCTTGTCTTTACTCGACCGTTCGGCGGCGGCCTCGCACTTCTCTCGGATCTGAATTTTGAGGCAGACCGTCCGGTCAGTCTCGCGGTCGAGGGCCTTATAGACTCGCGACATCGATCCTTGAGACGTCTTCTCGGCAAGGATAAACCGGCGCTCAAGGTTGATCCGACCGCCGTGAACGGCACCGACCGGCTTCGGCTTGAAGATCTCTTTGAGTGATTCGAGCATCGGTCGGCCCTCACGTTGCCGCGTCAAGAATCCCGACGGACCGCCAGCGTCGGCCGGTTCGAGGCGCACCGCTTCGCCAATTGTCGAAGTATACGAAGCTCAAGGACCCTGTGACGCACGGAATCCGGTTTTTTGGAAAACTCGATCTCAAACGCTTAACGTTGAGTCGATTCGACCGCTGCTTTCGCCAATTCGGCCCGTTTCGGAAGGACGCGCTCTTGGTAGAAGAGGGCCATGATCCGATAGTCGGGGCCGTGGTTCACCTCGCGGAGGCCGAAAGTCTGGGCGATTTCGTCCGTCGCTCGCTCCAGTGTCCAGCCGCAATAGAGGGTCCGATAGGCGATCTGAACCATCGACGCCCGATTCACTCCGTGATGACAGTGGAAGTAGACCGGCTGATTCGCCGGGTCGGCGATCGCGGCGGCGGCCCGTTCGATCGGGTCGAAGATCGACTTCGGGTCGCCGGTCTGCCGCTCGTCGACGATCGGGATATGCAGCCAGCGGACCCCCAACTCCTCAGAGAGTGCCTTCTCGCCGATCGCGAGCGGATGCTCGGGTGAATGCGCCAGCGCGATCACGGTCTTGATGTGTTCCTGGCGGACGATCCGGCGCATCGGCCAGTCGCGCTGCCAGGCGCCTCGGTAGATGTGCCCGGGGTCAACCTCGGCGAATTGCTCGATCAGCACGTAATCATGGCCATGTCGCCAAAGTTGCTGGCCGGCCAGGACCATCAGTCCCAGCGCGAGGCTCAGGCGCAACCAGCGATGCTGTCTTAACATCGAGACGAGACTCCATTCACCCTGATTCAATCCAGCGGCCCTGCCGGCGCGCGGATCGTATCAACTTGTATTCGGTCGGACAAGGCGGAACGGGCGAGGCCGGGATGTCGGCATCCAGGTCTTGATTTTGAGATCGTCACAGACAGCCAAGTCGCTACACTACGCACCGCGAAGATCTGCCTAAGCCATGTCCTGGTCCGATCGAGGTCAAGGATGACCGTACGCCGCGCTCTCGTGTGCCTGATCGCCGTCTCCGCCTGCCTCCGACTGGTCTGGGCCGGTTCGGTGGGGCTGGGGCACGACGAGGCGTATCACTTCTTGTTCTCGATCCATCCCGACTGGAGCTATTTCGACCACCCGCCAATGCTCGCCCTGATCGAGTCGATCGGGCCGACACTCACGGGTTCGACCTCGGCGGTCTCGCTCCGGTTCGGCTTCATCCTCCTGTTTGCCGGCTCGACATGGTTACTCTACCGGCTGACCGCGCGATCGTACGGCGACCGCGCGGGGCTGATGGCAGCGTTCGCGATCAACGTCTCCGCCTACCATACGGCGGCGGCAGGAGCCTTTGCGCTTCCCGACGGCCCGCTCCTGTTCTTCTGGCTGCTCACGCTCGATCGGATCGACCTCGCTCTGAGATCGCCCACGAAGCTTGGCCTTTGGGGGCTCGTTGGCCTGGCGTGGGGCGGGGCGCTCCTCAGTAAATATCACGCGATCTTCCTGCCCGCCGGGTTGGTGGTCTATCTGCTCATCACCCCCTCGGCGCGAAGGCTATTGCTGCGGCCCGGCCCCTATCTGGCGACGGCGATCGGTATCGCGATCTTCTCGCCGGTGCTCTTTTGGAACGCGCGGCACGGGTGGGCCTCGTTCGTCTTCCAAGGGGGGAGGGCCGTCGCGAAGGCAGGATTCAAGCCGCTCTCACTGCTCGGGTCAATCGCCGGGCAGGCGGTGTATCTCTTGCCGTGGGTCTGGGTTGGGATGCTGATCGTGCTCGCTGGCGCGTTGCGGAGGCTCTGGCGGCGCGAGGCGGGCGAGCCCGAGCGGTTCCTACTCTGCCAGTCGGTCACGCCGCTCTTGCTGTTCTCGGCCGTGGCGAGCGTCCGCGACATCCTCCCGCACTGGACCCTCGTCGGCTACCTCTCGGCCTATCCGCTGCTCGGGCGGTACTGGGCCTCAAGGCTCGATCAAGACCCGGTCAGGTTTCGTCGCCGACTGGCCCTCGCGGCGTTGGTCCCGCCGATCGTGGCCGGTTTTATGGTTGCCCAGTATCGCTGGGGGATCGTGCCGATCGACCGGTTTGTCGCGAAGAAGGTCGACGCCGTTCGCGCTGACCCGACAGCCGAACTCTTTGGGTGGGACCAGATCGCGGCCGAATTGAAGCGGCTGGGGCTGCTTGACGACCCCGGCACGTTCCTGTTCACCAGCATGTGGTATCACAGCGGCCACGTTGGCCACGCGACCCGCGCCGCTGGGAGGCCGGTCGTCTGCTACAACCCCAACGACGCCCGCAGCTTCGCCTTCTGGAGCAAGCCGGGGGATTGGGTCGGGCATGACGGCATCCTTGTCACGTTCAGCGACCCGGGCATCGAGCCCGCTTGTTATTCCCGCTTCTTCGACCGGATCGAGCCGGCCGGGGAACTGGCGATCGTCCGTGAGGGGAAGTCGCTGCGGACGGCCCGATTCTATCGGTGTCGCCGCCAGGTGATCGCGTTCCCGTTCGAGTACGCGGCGGGACCGAAACGGACGGCGCTGGAGCGGATCGCGGCGGGGAAGTCGGAGTGGCGCTAAACGTCGAGGCGCGTTAGGATAAGATACGAAGTGGGAGAGCTGTCGACTGCCCCAGGGAGCGCCGGACCGATGATAAACGAGCTGAGCCGCATGGTCGAAAAGACCAGCCCAACGCTCTCGAAGATCGTCGGCCTCTACCAGAACTTGCTCCGCCGCCATCTCGAGCACTTCTTCCCCGACGCTGTGCTCGACTCCGGCGGCGACCGGAGCGTGATCCACTGGGAGGGCGGGACGCACCACGCGAACTATCAGACGTTTGACGACCCCAACGGACTGGGGATCGAGATCGACTGGTTCCAAACCCGCTACATGCTTCAGCCGAACAGCCCAACCCCATTCCTACCCGCCGAACGCAGGCTGGTCGCGGTGATCCTCCGGCTGCTCGACCTTCGGTTCCGGTCGATGTTCGACCCGCAGATGTCGCAACTCACCGAGTTGTTCCATTATGCGATCGAAGACCTGATCGTTACCGAGTTCATCGACCTGCCCAACCCCGAACGCGTCCACGCCGGTCTGGAGACGCTCCGCGTTGCTGCGCTCTCGACCTACGAGAATCGGCGGGTCTCGACCGGTGCTCTCTTGCTCGGCACCACCGACGACCCCGCCAGTCCGGGCCGGGTCAACCCCTCGGGCGCTCCCCGATACAACGTCCGCTTGACCGCGATCAAGGGATTCCACCGGCTCTGCGACGGCGTGAAGACCCTCTACCTCGTCGACTACAACGGCGAGTTGGTCCGGGTCGTCGACGTCAACCGCTGGGCAGAGAAAGTGCAAGGCCCCGAACCGCTGGGCCATCCCTGCCCGCGTCCCTACAGCAGTCACGCCAAGGCGACACGAAAAGATCGCCATACGTGCCTTGTGCTCACCCCCTCACAGGAGATCAAAGTCTTCAGCGAGGGGACGCTCGCCTTCTCGTTCAGCGACGCCCGCTGGCGGATGCTCGACATCCCGACGAAATACGCGACGTGGTGCCAGGCGGTCGGCCCGACACCGGCCGCCGGGCTGGCCGAACTGATTTTCCAGGCCGGACTGAACCTGAGCGAGGCCCGACGCGGGGCACTCTTCGTCGTCGCCCGCGACCCCACCGCGACCCTCTCAAGCCTGATCGCGCCGACCGACCGGATCATTGCCGAGGTGGCTGAGGACGACCCGCTCGACCCCGAAAACCTCTCCCCACGCCTCGCCAAACGGGCGCTCCACCACGTCGTCCGCAACCAAGGATTGCTCGACCTCGACCCGACAGTGATCGAATCCCTCGCCGGGATCGACGGCGCGGTGGTCATCGATCGCGACGGCCGCATCTTGACCTTCGGCGCGATCTTGCGGATCGCCCCCGAAGTCCTCCGGGTCGCCCGAGCCGTCGAAGGTGCCCGCACCCTCGCCGCCCTCGCCGCCTCATTCCACGGCCCGACGCTGAAAGTCAGCGAAGACGGCAGAATGACCATGTTCCTCGGCGGCCGGAAGGTCTGGGACCTGTAGGGCTGCTGTGCGAACTTCTTGATTTCTGGTGAATGTCACCCTGAAAAGAGGTCCACACAGCGGACGCTGCGAGACATTGGATCACCGACGTCAGGATCAAAATTGGGTTCGTTCCGTCGAAAAGCTGACCTCAATACTATGATAATGCGTTAGCTCTTGGATATTATGATCCCAATGCGTCTCCGCGTGGTTACGATCCTTTTATTTCCCCAGAAACCACTCGAAAGTTAGCCATTTTGAACAGAACCGCGACATCGGCGCGTACCGCGATCCCGTCCAGTAGACCAACCGATTCCTCAACCCCTCTCGATCACCGGCGGAGCGGGACCATGACGATATCGTCAGTGCGTCTCGCGTTGAAGCTGGGGATCGGGATCGGGGTCTCGGGCCCGCGCGTGGATAGGGGCGGTATCGGGGCGGGCACTGGGGCGGGGGCGGGGGCAGGGCGATCCTTGACGGCAGTTGCCACGGGTTGCGGGGCTTCGACGACCGGAGCAGGGGCGGGGGTCGCGATGGTGCCGACATCGCGGAGCGCGCGGTGATAGCGGCGGTGGGCGTCGCGTTCGTAGCGGAGCAAGAGCTGACATTTCGGGGTCAGCTCGACGCCGAGCCCGCGCAAGGCGTGATCGCGGTAGAGGTCGTCGAGCCGGTCGAGACCTCTGGCCTTCTTCCCCAGGAGTTCTTCGATCTCGCCATCGATAATCTGGTTAATCCTGGTCTTGCGGTCAACGTCTGCGGGCGGATCGAGCGGGGTCCGGCCTCGTCGGAGGTCTTTGTGAAGGCCGAGTAGGTCGAGCGCGAACGACGTCTCGGCGTCGGACAGTTCGCCGTTGGCTTCGAGGGCGATCCGCAGGCGGTTCCAGGCCTCAATCATCCACTCGCAGCCGTGCCGGCTTGTCTGGAGCCGTCTCGAAAGGAGTTCGGGCTGTTTGTCGAGCCGACGAGCGAAGGCCGCCACCTCGGCCTCGCGGTCGAGGTCCCAATTGATGGCGGCCCGCTCGGCGTGGTCGACGATCATCGTATGGAACTCGGCGTCGCATCGGTCGATCCTGAGCGACGCCGCCACCGCGCGGTCGAGAGCCCACTCCGCTGACTCGGTCCTGGGACGAAACTCCTGCCCCCATGACGCCCGACGCGCCAGAAAAGCGGGGCTACGCAGCTCGTCAACCTCGGCCGCCATCCCGTGCTTCCACGCATTATCGCGGCTCGCAGCCTTGCCTTCCTCCGTCTTCGGCCCGGTGCTCTTCTGGGCATTCAGGCAATTCGCCTCGATCTGCCGATCGCTGGCCATCGTTCCGGCTCCCCATCCAAGAGGCATCTCCATCGATGCGGCGTCATACGCCGACTCGCCAAATATAACATGGCGTTTTGAGATGGCGTGTTCGCTATAAAATTGGAGACTCAGCCTTCCTAAGCGAATGGCTTTGCGATGGGTCCAGACTTTCGAGAGCGGCCCCCCTGTAATGAGGAGCAGATCGCAGCCCCGATCGGTCTCGATTCCTTGGACGGGGCGCGTCATGATGAGGGGGCTCATAGGTTTGTTTCAGGTGTCCATCCTTCCCATCGACCTCTAGGATCAACTCGCATGATCTCTTATCGATGTCGTCGTGCCTTCCTCGGCACGCTCTCCGTCGGCGCGATGGCATTCACTGCGCCGGGGGCTTTCGCCGAGGAGTTGACCAAGACCCCTAAGCAGACCGAGGGGCCATTTTATCCCGACAAACTGCCGCTCGATACCGACAATGACCTGCTCGTTGTCAACGACGGACTCACAAGCAGCGTCGGCACGGTGACGCACCTCACCGGCCGAATCCTTGACGCCAAGGGCGACCCGATCAAGAACGCGCTCGTCGAGATCTGGCAGGTCGACGGCAATGGAGCCTATCTCCACAGCGAGACCAGCAACGCCGACAAACGCGACAAGAACTTCCAGGGCTACGGCCGGTTCACCACCGGGTCGAACGGTGAATACTACTTCCGGACCGTCAAGCCCGTCGCCTATCCCGGCCGGACCCCGCACATCCACTACAAGATCGGCTCGAAGGGCAAAGCGCTGCTCACCACCCAGTGTTACATCAAGGGCGATCCCGGCAACAACCGCGATGTCATCTACCGGAGCATCCGCGACCCCAAGGCGCGCGACGCCATCACGGTTGACTTCGCCCCGGTCAAAGGCTCGAAAATCGGCGAACTGGCGGCGCGGTTTGACGTGGTGCTGGGGTTAACTCCTAAAGCATGACGGCGAATCCGTCTGCAGATCGTTTCCCTCGGTCTCAGATCGTCTCCAGGATCGAGGTCAGCACTCCCGCCGATGGCCTCAGTTGGGCGTCGGTGAGGAGGGCCAGGGGGGTGTCGGACATATTCAGGGTCTCGACAAAGTTCTCACGCGACTCGTCGAGATAGATCAGACCGGTGAGGAATTCTTGCTCCGAAGCGCTCTCGGTGAGAAGCCGGAAGGCTGACGAGCGGTCGGTCACGTTGTGCTCGCCGTGGGTGAGGGCGCGGAGGGTGATGAACGAGCCGTCGTGAAGCTGCACGCGGGTTGCTTCACCCTCTTTCTGCTCGACCTCGATCTCGGCCAGGCGGGGAACGAAACCGACCTCGTGCAGCGGCTTCTCGTGCTCGCGGGACCATTCCCATCCCTTGGTCGAGCTGGCGAAGTCGTTGAAGGTGACGCACGGGCTGATGATGTCGAGGACCGCCAGGCCCCGATGGTTAAGCGCCGCCTTCAGGAGCGGGACGAGTTGTTTTTTGTCCCCCGCGAACGACCGGGCGATAAACGTCGCGCCGCCCGCGATCGCTTCGAGGCAGAGGTCAAATGGCGGGATCACGTTCTCTTCGCCGGTCTCCCGGCGCAGGTGGGCGTGCTGGTCAGCGGTAGCGGAGAACTGCCCCTTGGTCAGGCCGTAACAACCATTGTTCTCGACGAGGTAGACGAGCGGCAGGTTGCGACGGCACGCATGCTTGAACTGGCCGATGCCGATATTCGCAGTGTCGCCGTCTCCGCTGATGCCGATCGAGCGGAGCGACTTATTCGCGACCCCCGCGCCAGTCGCGACCGAGGGCATCCGGCCGTGAAGTGCGTTGAAGCCGTGGCTGGCCTGAAGGAAGTAGGCGGGGGTCTTGCTCGAACAGCCGATCCCGCTGAACTTCACCGTGCGATAGGGGTTGACCCCGACCGCCTTGCACGCCTCGATTAAATAGCTCGTAATACTATTATGCCCACACCCCTTGCAGAGAGTGGAGGGCAGCCCCTGAAAAGCCAGGGACGAGAGGCTCAGGGTGTGACCGTTCGACTGAACGAGGATGGTGTCGGCGGTGGCCATGTTGAGGCTCGCATGGAGATTGGTCGAATATATCCACATCGATTTCAGGCGTAGGCTGAATCGAGACCCAGCCGACATGAGATTGTCTTATTCGGCCGAAGGTTCTTCGACGATCGGCTCGACCTGGGGTGCCTGGCGCACGGTACCTGCGTGTTCTCGGGCGAGGATCGGCGCGAGGATCACATCGGCGGAGGCGGGGGTGCCGTCGTAGTGGGTGACGGAGATCATGCGGTCAGCCACCTTGCCGGGCACCTCAGCGCGAAGCAGGTGGTAGACCTGGCCGTCGCGGTTCTGCTCGATCACGTAGACCCGCTCATGCTTCGCCGCGAAGGCGAGCACCTCGTCGGCGAAGGGTAGCGAACGGATTCGGCAATAACTCGTCTCGACCCCTCGATCCCGGAGGATGTCGCGGGCTTCAACCAAGGCCCAGTGCGTCGACCCAAAAGCGATCAGGCCGACGCTCGCGCCGGGCTGGAGGTCAATCACGGGCTTGGGGATGCGGCCCCTTGCCGTTTCGAGCTTGAGCGCGAGGCGGTCGAGGTTCTTCTTCCAGTCGTCGGGACGCTCGCTGTAGCCTGACTTCTCGTTATGCCCGGTGCCTCGGGTGAAGTAGGCAGCGAGCGGATGCTCGGTTCCAGGAATGGTCCGGTAGCAGACACCATCGTTGTCGACGTCGCGATAGCGTTCGAACTTGCCGAGCCGTTCGAGGTCGGCAGCGTTGAGCACCTTGCCGCGACGGATCGGGGTCTCAGGATATGGGAACGGGTCGGTGAGCCAGAGGTTCATGCCAAGGTCAAGGTCGGTGGCGACGAAGACGGGTGTCTGAAACTCCTGCGCCAGGTCGAGGGCTTCGACCGTCATCGAATAGCACTCGCCAACCGATCCGGGTATGAGCACAATCTGACGACAGTCACCGTGTCCGAGCAGGTGGAGCTTGGCGACGTCTCCTTGACTGGTGCGAGTGGGCAGGCCGGTGCTCGGCCCCATGCGTTGGACGTCAATGATGACGACCGGAATCTCCGCGAAATAGGCCATGCCGACGAATTCGGTCATGAGCGAGATGCCGGGTCCAGACGTGGCTGTCAGCGACCTCGCGCCGGCCCAGCCCGCGCCGATGGCCATACCGATCGCGGCAAGTTCGTCCTCGGCCTGAACGACGGCGAAGGTCCGCTTGCCGTCAGGCTCGACCCGATGCTTTTTGAGGAAGTCTTCGGAGTACTCGGCGAGGCTGCTGGAAGGGGTGATCGGATACCAGGTGAGTACGCTCGTGCCGCCAAAAAGCACGCCGAGCGCCGCGGCCTTGTTCCCTTCAATGAGGATCTGATCGCGGGTGGCGTCGATCGGCTCGACGCGATAGGGGTATTCGTGCGAGAGGTTAGCCTCGGCCCACTCTCGTCCGGCGGCGGCGGCGGCGATATTGATCTCGGCGGCCTTCGCCTTGCGGCCGGGGAACTCGCGGTGGATACCCGCCTCGATCGCCTCGGTGGGAATCCCGCAGACGTGCGCGACCACGCCGACGTAGACCATGTTCACGACCTTCCGGAGCTTGTCGCGATACCCCTTGTCCTTCCCGTCTGACGGGAAAGCGACCTCGGCGAGCTTGCCCAGCGGCGCGGCGAAGAAGCGTGAACTGCCCGCCCCCGACGGTGATTTCTACAGCGTCATGGCCACGCTTTCAGACCGCCAGCGCGATATTGCCTCAAGGGTGCGGCACTTCATGGAAACGGAGGTCGCGCCGATCATGAACGAGTACTGGCAGCGCGACGAGTTTCCGCAGCAGCTGATTCCGAAAATGCGCGAGCTGAACCTGATGCGCGAGATCTGGAACGACGACGGCAGCCGTACCCCCGACGCCAGCGTCACCGAGGGCATCATCATCATGGAGATGTGCCGCATCGACGTGAGCACCGCCGTGTTTTTCGGCGTCCACGCCGGG
>JANXSY010000286.1 GCA_025356435.1 Isosphaeraceae bacterium
GTGGACAGTCGCCAGAAAGCCTATGCACCCGGCAACGATCTCCGCCAAAAGACAGGCCCCGAAGCCCTTCATGTCTACGGGTCGAATGCGAAAGCTCATCGCCGAGCCTCAAGAGCCCAGAGCGGGCCGACTGACCGGAGCATCGAACGCGTCACGCGGTATCGCCGAAGCCGTTCGTAAGCGGTGATCATCCGCCGTTGTATCGCGGGACGACTCGACGCCCAATCCCTCGAAATTGCGGGAGGCCCGACGTCGATCGACCGGAATCCGGCGTCCGATACCAGACGTCTGATCGCTCGTGCGGAAAGCGTTCTCGGCACCCACGCTCCTCCTCGACGCGAGCCGACATAAGCATCTGCCAAAAGTCTTGGAAGGAATCCGATACCCCAGAGCCTGACGTGCGGATCGACGCCGATTGTGAATCGATTCGGCGACCAGAGGACCAGGCGGCCTCCCGGCCGGATCACGCGACGCCACTCCTTCAACGCTTCGGAGGGGTCGTCGCAATGTTCGATCACGCTATCGGCCACGACGGTCGCGAACGAGGCGTCGGGCCAAGGGAGACGGTCGGCAGAGGCGGCGGTAAGCGGGACACTGAGACCGTGGTCGTCGAGCCGTCGACGCGCCACGACCAGCCATCGAGAGGCGATGTCGACACCTTCGATGGTGATCCCTCGCCGCGCCGCCGCGACGAGCAAGCCGCCCGTCCCGCAGCCGACTTCGAGGATCGGACCATCAGCCACCAGTTGCGACGCCAATGCTTCGCCGCGTGCTTCGGCTCCGAGGATGTGGGCCAGATATTTGCGACAGCGGGGCGGGTCGACGTCAGGCGTCATCGCGTAATAGGCGCGGGCGACGCCTTCGAGATCGGTCGTCTCGGCAATCGCGGCCAGTCGTTCCGCCTTCGCCCGTTCGTCCGCGAAATCGAGATAGCGGTCGGAGCCGAGGCGATAGTCCGCCATGCCGGCCACGCTAGGATACCCCCGGCGACATGAGCGGCACGCCTCGCCCTCCATCGCGGCTCGACAGGCTGGGCAGGATCTCGTCCCGTTCGCGACGAGCGACGCCGTCATGGCGTCACCGTGAATAGAGACCGAGCGAATCGGCGGGCCGTCCGCAGGCTCCGTCGCATCCGGAGCCAAGGTTGCAGTCGACCGGAGATCAAGCGATCAAGAACCTGAAATGATTTCAAGTAGTATGCGTCAATTCTCGGCAGGTCGAAGAGTGGACTGGCGGCGTTCGCCATCGCCAGCCTCGTTCCGAAGGCCGCATCGTATCGATATCCAACTCGCTCGCGGACCGCACAAGTCGAGATCCCATACGGATAGGTGAGCAGGCCGCACGACTGCTGGAGCCGACTCTCGATCACGAGTTGGGACTTCCATAGTTCTGCACCGATCGCCCTCGCCGTGATTCGGTCGAGTCTCGGATGCGTTGCGCTGTGGGCCCCGAACGTGAATCCCCGTCGCGACAATTCGGCGAGTTCCGACCAGTCGAGCAGCTCCGAATGCGGGATGCCTCTCGGCTGCCTCGGCCAATCGTTCATTCCCCCGACGTGGTCGGTGACAAGAAAAACCGCCGCGGGAATGCGATGCCTCTCCAGGGTCTCGCAGCCGCTCAAGATCGAGCGGAAACCGTCATCAAAAGTCACCGCGAAGCCTTTGGGAACGTCGGGCCGTCCCTGGGCGATCCACGTCACCAGATCAACACCTCGGAAGCCGGCCCCGATCAGCCGCTCGATCGTCTCCGTAAATCGAGACGGTTCGGTCGCCGTCACTGCCCCCGAGTCGTCGAGCGAGTGGTAGGTCAGAATCGGCAGACCCAAAGTGCTCATCCCGTGTGTCCCGCAGGGGCCTCGGAAAGCGTGCCTTGTCCGGCCACTCTCGCGGAGAGCGTCACCTCGCGACCGG
Source organism: Isosphaeraceae bacterium (assembly GCA_025356435.1). Classification (GTDB taxonomy): domain Bacteria; phylum Planctomycetota; class Planctomycetia; order Isosphaerales; family Isosphaeraceae; genus CAMFLR01. Next base: position 1,911 of record JANXSY010000286.1, read on the forward strand.
TCCGATCCGACTCGTAGACCGCTCGGACCATTTCGACCGCGCGGAAGCCGTCCCAGCCGGTGGCACCCGCCCGAGGGATCGATCTTGGAGCGGCGAACGATTCCAACTCTCTCACAAGTGATCGCTCGCAGCCGTAGCGGCGTCTGTAGACTCGTTCGAGGAGGCGTTCGGCGACATAACGCCGATCGATCCGCCGGCCGTCCGCGAGTCGACCCGTCAGCCGCCACGGGGCTGTTTCGACTTTGAGCCAGCCCGATGCGCCGCGAACTTCGATCGTGAGATAACCCGTCGGGAGATTCCAGCTTGAATGCAGTTCCGCCACCGCCTCTTCATGGCCGCGGAAGAGGGCGAACGCCTCGCGCTCGCAGCCAAAATGGCCGTTCGGATCGTGGCGGAGCATGCCGCGGGCAAAGCCAACCTCTCCCAAAAATCGACGGATCAAGTCGCAAGCATGAGGACCATTGTCGATCAGCGTCCCCCCCCCGGCCAGGTCGCGGTCGCCGTGCCAGCCCGCGAGGAACTCCGCTGAGGCGACGTGTCCGATCTGCGCACGAACGCTTTCAATCCGGCCGAGTGCCCACTCGCTCTCGATCGCCAGAGCGTCGCACACTGGGGGGTAAAAGCGGTGGTTGAAGCCGGTCGCAAGGCGGAGGCCCGCCTCGTCGGCCTGGTGGGCGAGCCTCCAGGCATCTTCGGTCTCGATGGCCAGCGGCTTCTCGCAGAGGACGTGTTTTCCTCTCGCGAGCGAGAGCTCAACCGACTCGACGTGATCGGAATGCGGCGTCGCGACGACGACCGCGTCGACCCCGTCGAGCGTGAGCCCCTCTTCGATGTCGGCCGAGGCGAAAACCCCGTGTGCTGCGGCGACTTGCCGCGCCCGCGCGAGATCGAGATCGACGACCCCGATCAGTTTCGTCCCGCGAGCGACGGCGGCGGCTGCCGCCCGCTGCATGCCGAGGTATCCCGCCCCGACGACCAAAATCCCCAACCCCTTGTGCCTGGCATCCATGCCCGGTTCCTCCCTTGGAGTCATCACTTCACGCCCGGGCCGAATAGTCGGCCGAGCGTTTCACCACAAGCCCAGGCACCGGCGACGGCTAGAAAACTTGGCACTGCGAGCGTCCAGGGCTTGATGGATATCCCGCGGCAGATCAACCCTCGAAACACCCTCGCCAGCAAGACCGCCGGCACGACCGGTGTTGCTATCGAGCGAGCCCATCGACTCCACCAACAGCAACCCTCGGCCCGGACTGCACCGAATCGTCGGGCGTGCGCGACTCTCTGCCGGGTGATGCTCGCAAGTCGCGTGGTACCTCGGTAGGTCACGATCGCTCCCGGTGCCTTCGCCCACGATCCACCCTGCCCCTCGATCCGAGACTGGACCTCGGTCTCCCAGAAACCTTCCGCCCAGCTCGACGCCTGTTCAATAAGGACCGACCGTCGATAGATCGCGTTTTCGCCGCTCGGCCTCACCGGCATCGCCGGCGCGGAGGAGTATGATAAGTATCTTTGAAGGTAGATCGCCCGGTCCACGCAACCAAGCCCCTCCCCCGCCACGATCAGCCCCCCCGCTCCCGTCGCGTCCGACCTATCGATTGAAGTGACGAGTGCCTGTAGCCACCCCACAGAAGGGACCATCTGAGTCGTCGAAAAAACGACGAGCTCGGCGTCAACTTCCCGCAAACCGGCACGCCAAAGCTCGGGTACCAGAGACCCGGGCGGGCGAGCGATGGTTCGAAGATCGGCGACTGAGACTTCAATCCGAAGGGTCGAGGCATCGACCACAACGACCTCGCCCAAGCCGTGGGCCTCGCGAACGAAGGCGTTGAGGCTCTCCATCCGGTGCGGCCCGGTCTCGGTCGAGGCGAGGATCACCGCAACACGAGCTTTCATGCCTTCAGCCCCGAATGACCCACTTTCTGGGCATCCGGATGGGGTCCCGGGATGACCGATCGCATCGGCGGTTTGATCCGATCCCAGTGGCGCTGGACGGCGAAGTTCGAGTGCGGGACGCATCGGCGAGACACACGATCGAGGGGGTCGCCGATAATCTCGATCCGAGAGAGGTCGGCCACGCCCAAGCCTGCTTCCTGTGCCAAGCGGAGATATCCGATCTGCATCGGATCGAAGCCCATCGCAGCGGCCCCGACCGCATCAACGGCGATTGGGTCGGTGCCAGCGACACCCAGTCCCATCCGGATCGGGGTGCCGTGTCGAGGCCCTTCGCGGTGCATGGCGACGAAGCCGTCAAGAACGCTCAGGTGCGGCCTGACCTTGGCGCTCAATGCGACCAGGTTGCGGTTCATCGCGGCGACCGATCGGAGATAGACCAGGTCGGATTTGGAAAGCTTGTTCCAGCCATCGAGTCCCGACTTCCCCGTCAACGTATTGAGGACGTTTCGGAGACGGCCTTGGCTCCTGGTCAGGATATTGACCAGCCGATTATCGCCCTTGAGGAACTCGATAATCGGCCGCTTCCAGCCCGACGACCCGTTGCCTCCCGAGTGGCCGTGCATCCTGATTCGATCGTTGGGATGGACGCTAGAGAGCATGTTTTTCAGCCCCATCGTCACGATCGGGGTAACGTGGGTCTTCATCAGGGCCAGCGAGACCCGGCACTCGGCGGAGGCGACCGTCCGCGAGATACGGGCTTCCAAGGTCTCGTAGTCGACAGAGGAGAGCAAGAGCGAATCCCACTCGGTTTCGTCTCGATTCAGATCGAAGAACCGGACAGGGAGGCCGAAAGTCTCCCTCGCGTGCCCCAGCGACTGGAAACCGGCCGGGGAGTCGCTCGCCCCTTCGGCGATCGTCACTCGTCTCGCGCCCGCCGCAAAGAGGGCGTCCAGGGTGGCCGAGAGTGCATCGGGATGAGTCGAGGGAAGTTGCCTCGTGTGACTGACGAAGTTGGGCTTGAGCAAGACCTCGGCCTGGGTCACCGCGCACATGTCATCCGCGATCAAGTGGAGTGCCTGGGCGATCGCCCCCCGACGATTGTCCGACCGAACCAAAGCCACGCGACTCATCTCCGCCATCGGCTGGTCCTCCCGACACGAGTCGACGCCGGGGTCGGGGCGGTCGGGGCCGCCGACTCGGCTTCATCGAGCCGCATTCCTCGCGTCGTGGTGGTCGATGCGACTCGCTCTTCGGCCTTCGCGAGCCATCCGTACCAGAGGATCTTTGCAATCACGACCGACACTCCACAGCAGCCGAAATAGACCAGGTGGAGCGGGAAGCAGGCCGCAGTGAACGCCCGCCCCTTCGTCCGCGCGAGGAAGTTGTAGAAGTCGCGATTGACGAGGATGATCGTGACCAGGCAGAAGAGACTGACCAGGCCCAATCCCGGTTGGGCGAGCATGCCGGCCGTCGCGAGGACACCGAGGCCAGTCGCGGCGACAGAGACTCTTCCCGATCGGTCGACGTTCAAGTCGGACGCTTCGACCTTCGACCGATGCATCAGAAGCATCCACGGTACGCCCCGTTGGAAGATGTCGGTGCGAACCACATTGGCCAACGTCCATCGCTTGAGGTGGGTCGCCAGTACGTCCCGCGCCAGGACGATTTTCCCCCCCGCGCGAGTCACGCGGTAGCCCAGTTCGATGTCTTCGATGGCCGGACGTCGGTAGAGATCGGGATCGAATCCTCCGGCGTCGAGGAAGACTTCGCGACGGATCGCGCCGCAACCCGTCCAGAACGTTTGGGCCGTTCGGGTATCGTCCTCGAACCGGCCTCGCTGGTGGACGAAGTGGTGGAGCAGGTTTCGATACTGGCTGATAAGGCCAGGGGATTCGGGCCGGTCGTCGTACGATCCAAAGAGCGCAGAGAGGGAGGGATCGGCGTCGAACCGCGCGAGGGCCCGGGCGAGGGTATTCGGGTGAACGGCCACGTCGGCGTCGAGGAAGAAGACCAGCGAGGCGGTCGCGGCGAGCGCGCCAGTATTCCTCGCGGCGGCGGGGCCACGGGCTCGACCGTGCCGGATGACGCGGGCACCGAACGACTCGGCGAGGCTCGCGGAGCCGTCGGTCGATCCGTCATCGACGACAATTAATTCATAGTCCAGGTCCGGCGTGTCTCGGAGTCTTCGGAGGCAGCGATCGAGGTCGTGTTCGCCGTTGTGAACGGGAATCACGACTGAGAGTCGCGGCCTCCGAAGCCCCGGGCTCGCCTGACTGGCGGGGAAATCATCCATGACCCACCCTCACCCGTCTTCGGACCGATCGACCGGAATGCGTCCCCATCCTTGGGGTCGCCCGAGCCGACCGGAAGTCGCCGAATGACGCGCCAACGGGCCGCGTGAGGTTGCTCTTCCTAGGTGTAGATCTCGCGCCGATCGTTCGCGTTCTCGTCAACTGTGACGTGCGGCGGGAATCTAGCCGGTTAGGACCGCGCTGTCAACGCGACTCGATCTGCCTCAACTCAATAAAGCATCTCTCAGCGCTTCGGCTGCCGCCTCGATCGTGTGATCGACGTCCGCCTCAGTATGGACGGCAGAGACGAACGCCGCCTCGAATTGGCTACATGGCAGATAGACGCCACGCGCCAGCATCCCCCAGAAGAACTTGCCGAAGAGCGCGGTATCGCTGCGTTTCGCGTCGGTATAGTTCCAGACTGGGCGATCGTTGAAGAAGAGGGTAAGCATACTGCCGACTCGCTGAACAACGTGCGGGACGCCTGCGTCGCTCGCGACCTTTTTCAGTCCGTCTTCAAGCCGTGCCGAGATGGCTTCGAGGCGATCATAAGGCCGTTCGTCGCGAAGGAGTTCGAGCGTCTTCAATCCCGCCGCCATCGCCAGCGGGTTACCCGAGAGCGTGCCGGCCTGATAAACGGGGCCGGCCGGAGAGACGAAATTCATCATCTCCGCCGAGCCCCCGTAGGCTGCAGCGGGCAGGCCGCCACCGATAATCTTGCCCAGAGCAGTCACGTCTGGAGTGACGCCGAACCGCTCCTGGGCACCCCCGAGGGCGAGCCGGAAGCCCGTCATCACCTCGTCGAAGAGGAGGATCGAACCTTCCTTCCGGGTGATCTCTCGCAGCGCTTCGAGATAACCGGGACGAGGCGGCACAAGCCCCATGTTTCCGGCCACGGGCTCAAGCAGGACGGCCGCGATCTGGCCGGGGAAGCGGGCAAATGTGTCGCGGACAGCATCGATGTCATTGAACTCGCACAGAAGTGTATCAGCCGTCGCGCCCGCGGTGACGCCCGGGCTGTTCGGCGTGCCGAGCGTCGTCGCGGCGGAGCCCGCCTCCACGAGCAACGCATCGACGTGTCCGTGATAGTGTCCCTTCATCTTGATAAGCTTGTCGCGTCCAGTCGCACCCCGCGCCAGTCGGACGGCCGACATTGCCGCTTCGGTTCCCGAGGAGACGAATCGCACCTTCGAGATCGACGGCACCGCCGCGACGACCGCCTCCGCGATGTCGACCTCGCGGAGCGTCGGGGCACCGAAGCTCGAACCGAATTCGAGCGCATCGGTTACCGCCCGTTTCACCTCGGGCCGACCGTGACCCAGGATCATCGGCCCCCAGGAGCCGATATAATCAATGTATTGATTTTCGTCGATATCATAGAGATATTGCCCCTCGGCCCGCGCCATGAACGGCGGCTCGCCACCCACCGCGCCGAAGGCGCGGGCTGGACTATTGACGCCGCCGGGGATGACCTTGTTAGCGCGGAGGAAGGCCTGATGGCTCGCTTCAAGGCGATACGACGAGACCGGCTGAGTGGGGCGCAACATGTCGTCTTTCGGTAAGATTCGAAGGCGAGTCAGTCTTGATGGAGCCAACGGGCCACATCGAGGGCATGGTATGTGATGATGATATCGGCCCCAGCACGTTTGAAACCGGTCAGGGTTTCGAGCACGACCCGACGCTCGTCAATCCAGCCGTTGCGGGCGGCGGCCTTGATCATCGCGTATTCTCCCGAAACGTTGTAGACGGCGGTCGGCACGCCGAAACGCTCCTTAACGCGGCGAACGATGTCCATATAAGCGAGCGCCGGCTTGACCATCACCATGTCGGCACCTTCGTCGAGGTCGATTGCCACCTCTCGCATCGCCTCGTCGCCGTTGGCTGGGTCCATCTGATAGGTGCGGCGGTCTCCGAACGAGGGGGTGCTCTCGGCCGCATCGCGGAACGGTCCGTAATAGCCGCTGGCGAACTTCGCGGCGTAAGACAGGATCGGCAGGCCGTTAAATCCGGCTCGGTCAAGGCCGTGGCGGATCGCCCGGATCATCCCGTCCATCATTCCGGAGGGGGCGACGATATCGGCACCGGCCCTTGCGTGGCTCACGGCCTGTTCGGCAAGGAGGGGCAGCGTCGCGTCGTTATCAACGTCGATCCGCCCGCCGTGATCACTAAGCGGGCCGCAATGTCCGTGGTCGGTGTACTCGCAGAAACATACATCGATGATGACTAGCAACTCGGGTGCAAGTCTCTTGATCAGTCGAGTCGCTTCTTGCACGATCCCGCCGTCGTCACAGGCCCCCGATCCCGTAGCGTCTTTTGAGTCGGGGATTCCGAAGAGGATGACGCCAGGTATCCCGAGCGACTGGACTTCGGCGATCGCCTCAGGCAGGCGGTCGAGCGAGAGCTGATATTGACCGGGCATCGACCCGATCTCACGCCTCACGTTCTCGCCGTGATAGATGAAGAGCGGATACACGAGGTCGTCGACCGTCAGCCGGTTTTCGCGGACGAGGTCGCGAAGCTTGGGATGGCTACGGAGCCGGCGGGGGCGTCGTTCGGGGAGGGGTGTCGGCAACTCGGCCATCATCGCGATCCGGGAGGGGCGAAAGAGGGTTGTTACAACTTAGTGTAGCCCTCTAGCTCGGGACTCGTCGAGCGGTTCGGGTTGACGAGCAGGCCGATTGCGGTTAAAGCCAGGCGTCGAATTGTCTCAGGACGTGTCGCCCGGCCCTACCTCTCGACAGGAATGTCGCCGCCGATGGTAGCCTGCTCGCCGATCCTGCTTTGGATCGCCCTGATCGGGACCGGCGTTGAGCCGGCTGGTATGGGAACTCCCGCGCGCAGCTTCGAGGTGGTCGTTCGACGGCTCGAAGTGTTCAACGAACCCGACGACCAGGGGTTTGCGACGACACATCTCGATCGCGGCGAGAAGGTCGTGGTCAGGAAGACCCTCGGCGGAGGTTGGCTCGCGATCGCGCCGCCCGAAGGGTCGTTTCATTGGGTCGATGACACCACGGTCGAACGTCTCCGAGACGGCCGGTTCTATGTGAAGGCCGCAACCACGAGGCTTCGGCTCGGGCATGAAGGATCGCCCCGGCCCGGGCCGCTCAAGACGACAATGACCGAGGGAGCCGTCTTGATCGCCGCCAACCAGCCGCTGCTCTCATACACGGAGGGGCGTCGTAGCAAGATTTGGAGGGCCGTCGTTGTGGATGCCGACGAAGTGCGGTTCATCCGGTCGGCCGGAGTGCTCGACCCGTCGCGGAGCGACTCACCGCCCGAGTCTTCGCCCGAGCGCAAGGTCTCACACGTCGTCGCGGAACCGGTCGAACTACCTCCGGACCTTGCCGGGCCGCTTCACCGGATTGAGGGGGACCATCGGTCGATCATCGTACGCCCCATCGAACAGTGGAACCTCGCTTCAGTCCGCAAAGACTATCAGACGCTCCAGGCCAACCATACCGACAGCGCTTCGCGGTCGGTGATTGACGAGCGGCTGGGCGAGGTCGAACGCGAGAACGGGCTGGCGAAGGCGGCGGCCGACTTCGAGGCCCTCATCAAAAAATCCCGCCGGCGGGACGCATTGGTCACTCAGATTAAAGAGAGGGTCCGCGACATCCGAGACGCTGAGGAGCTTGCCTTCGACGCCGAGGGGCTGCTTCAGGCCACTTCTAGGCAAGTCGACGGCGAGAAGGTCTATTCTTTGCTCAATGATGAAGGCCAAGTCGTCACGTATCTGCGGGTGCCGCCGGGTATCGACACGACGAACCTCACCGCGACACAGGTCGGGGTTCGTGGCAAGAGTCGATTCAACGACACACTCCGCTACCGCTTGCTCGACGTCCGCGACATCGAGCCGCTCCGCTGACTCACTTCTTGGCCGCCTCAGCGAGCAAGGCGTCGATTTCTTCGGCCAGAACGTCGCGGTCGGTGACGCCGATGTGGACGTGGCGAACCTTGCCGGTGACGTCGATGAGCACGAGTTGCGGAATCGCGTTCGCCTTATAGAGACGCGAAATCGCCTGCGAGGGGTCGAGGGCAACCAACCCGACGGGCGGCGAATGGAGTTTCAATCCCTTCGCGTCCATTGTGTTCTCGACGAGTTTGCGGACCTCGTCATTGTCACCATCTTGCGACTGGTCGGTGCTGAGCGCCACGACCACGACCGACTGCTTCGCTTTGGTGTAGCCTTCGATCAGGGCCGCAATATCGGGTAGTTCGACCATGCAAGGACCGCACCACGTCGCCCAGAAGTCGATCAAGACGACCTTGCCGGCGAGGTCAGCCTTCGTGACCCGACGGATCTTGCCGGGGCCGTCAAGCACGTTGAGCGTGAACTCGGGGGCGGCCTGGCCGATGAGTTCATGCTCGGCCTTCTGCTTGGCGACGTCTTTGGCCAGCCCGGCGATTTGCTTGTACCCTTCGAGCTTGGCGAGGGCAAAGGTCGCGTCGGGCAACGGCTTGGTCGCGATCAGGCCAGCCGCCCAGGTGAGCGATTCGATACGGATCGGGCTATTGGGGACGACGGATTCGGACAGATTCTTGGGGGTGAGTTGAACGTCGATTCGCCAAATGAGCTTCGATTGTGGGTCGACCCAGAGGTTGAGCTTCGGGCCAACTTGTGGTTCGTAAGCGACCATGATATGCGGCTTGCCTTCGAGCTTCGGACCGATCAACGAGGAGATCGATCGTGCATCGTTGAGCAGGTCTTTCACCGGGTCGTCAGCGAGCAGGAATGACAGGACGACGTGGAGCGGGCGGCCTTGGGGACCGCTGAGCTGAACCGAGGCGAGGGGACCGTCGGCGAGCGAGTCGAGGGTCAGAGTCGCGGGAGCCGGCACGTCTCGATACATCATCAGCGGGGACACGGTCGTGCGGAGTATCTTCCCGTCTGAACCGATTCCGACGACTTTTGTCTCGATAACGACGCGATTCGGTCGCGAGAGCGCGATCTTCGCCACCGCGCTTTGGGTGACGGCGGGCTTGCCGGCTTCGGTAATAACCCTGAGGGATATGACACCTTGGTCCTCGTAGCTCGGCAAGGCCTTGTAGGCTTTCGCCATCTCGTCAAGGATGGTCCGGGTCTGGGGATCGACCTCGGCGGCCGGGGCCGGTCGGGGCGTCGCAAGGAGGGCCACCGCCAAGAGAAAGCCGAGTCGAGCAACGGTCATCGAGTGCGCTCCGTCGGGGGCATTCCAGGGTTCAAGAGGTCCCGTTGATATGAGCATCGTTGGTGTCGTTGGCGGGGAGAACGTGGCCCATCTTGTCGCGTTTCGCGGCCATGTAGCGAACGCGGTCGGGTTCGTGTTCGGCGATAATCGGCACCTGGTCGACAACTTCGAGGCCGTGGCCGTGATAGACGAAGGCGTCGGTCTTCTTGGGGTTGTTTGTCAAGAGCCTCACCTTGCTTAGGCCGAGGTCCTGCAAGATCTGGAGACCGACACCATAGTCACGCAGGTCGGCCCTGTAGCCCAGCGCGAGGTTGGCTTCGACCGTGTCCATTCCTTGATCTTGAAGGTCATAAGCGCGGATCTTCTCAATCAGTCCGATGCCTCGGCCTTCTTGCGGCAGATAGATCAACGCCCCAACACCTTCTTTTCCGATCATCTGAAGCGCCAAGTGGAGTTGGTCGCCGCAATCGCACCGGAGTGATTGAAGCAGGTCGCCTGTAAAACAGGACGAGTGCAGACGGACGAGGGGGGCCTTCGAAGTCGATAGGTCGCCGATTACGAACGCGACGGGGTTGTTGGATGGCTCGTGCTTCACGCCATAGCCAATGATCCGTCCCTTGCCGTACCGGCTCGGCATCGTCGACTCGGCCAGCCGCGTCACCAACTTCTCGCGACGGCGGCGGAACGCGATTAGCGTCTCGATCGAGAGGATCGGCAGGTTGTGCTCCGCCGCCAGCGAGTGCAGCTTCTCGCGATTCGCAACGCCAACTCCATCAAGGATCTCGCAGATCACCCCCGCCGGCGTTAGCCCGGCAAGGCGAGCGAGATCGACCGCCGCCTCGGTGTGCCCAGCGCGACGCAGCACCCCCCCCTCTTTGGCCACGAGCGGGAACAGGTGGCCCGGCCTCACCAGGTCGGAAGGCTTGGTACTGGGATCGATAATCGCCCGGATCGTCCGGGCTCGTTCCTCGGCGCTGATGCCGGTCGAGCAAGAATGATGATCGACGGGGACGGTGAACGGCGTCTTATGGGGCGCATTTTTAATCGTCACCATCGGATGCAGTTCGAGACGGTCGGCCATCTCGGGAACGATCGGCATACAGAGTTGCCCACGACCGTGGGTAATCATGAACGCCACGGCCTCGGGCGTGATCTTCTCGGCCGCCGCGACGAAGTCCCCCTCATTCTCGCGGGCTTCGTCGTCGACGACGATCACCAATCGCCCTTGGGACAAGGCTTCAATCGCTTCTTCAATCTTCGAAAATTCGTGCGCCATGCCAATCGTCTCCACTCGTGCCGAGGAATCCGACTCATTCCTAAGTGGCGGCCCTAGCATCATCATTGTAGTCGAGCGGGCAAACCGATGCGCTCCCCTAATCGAAAGCTCGGCATCGCATCGCTTGAAATGTCTTTTAAACGCAGTTACTCTTTTTCGTTGACCTGGGCTGTGGATTCACTGGAGTTCTTGGTTAGCGATCGTTCGAGAAGTCATATCCGCATTAAAACGCCGGTTTTAGGAAATACCAAGGATGTCTTTGCGTACACCATTTCCTTGGCCAACTCCGATCTAGGCCGTGTGGACAAATTCCAGTGGCTTCGGGGCAAGCTAAGTAGAACCGCAGAATAAATTAGGCCGTCTCCGCATTCGCTTTTCGAGCGATTGCTCCAAGGAGATCGTCATGATCGAACAGGAAGCCCATCCTCTCCCGCTTCACCGTCGATCGGCGAACGCCCTTGCGGAAAGCGGTCACCAGATCGTCCAACGTCTTGTACAACACATTGGCCAGCACCGTCCGTTTCAGATGACCCCATATCCGTTCGATCAGGTTCAGGTCCGGGCAGTACGGTGGTAGCCAATAAATCTCGATCTTCTCCGTGTTGGCTTCGAGGAACGCTGCGACCGCCCTGATCGTGTGGAATCGGCCGTTGTCGCACACCATCCGGACCTTCTTGCCGGCGTACTTCTTTAACACCACCAGTAGGAACGCCAGGAACTCCGCACCGCATTTGCTGTCGGACACGGTGTACGTCAGCTTTCCGGTGAGGTAATCGACGGCCCCGTAGATCACCTTCTTCTCGTTCTTGCCGGGCGTGGGGGACCTCGGGTTGTTCGCCCACCGGTGCCCAGACCCTGGTGAGAGTCGGATGGCGATGGATCTCGACCTCGTCCTGGAACAGCAAGACCTCGTCAGGTTCGTCGCTCAGGGCTTTTTTTCAAGTCGCGGAGTTCGAGCTTGGCCCGATCGTGCTCCGCCTCGTCGCGTTTGCCCTTCATCGTGTGCTTGGGTCGCTGGAAGGAGAATCCTTCTCGGTGCAAGATTCTCCGGAACTGGTCGTCGCTGAGTTCGATGCCGGTCTGCCGCTTGAGGTGCTGCCGCAGGCGGTTGACCGACCAGACGCTGAATCCGTATCCGAGGTCTTGGGGTGGAGTCGTGATGGCCTGACGGATCGCGGCAAGGTACTCGGGCGTGGCTCGCGAGACCCGGCCCGGTGGGCTCGCCGGGGTGAGGCCGGCGATCCCTCGATCGCGATAGGAGGCCCTGATGTTGTCCACCGTCGCCGAACTACACCCGAGGGTCTGGGCGATGTCGGACTTGGACCGGCCGCCACGACTCATGAGGATGATGGTGGCATTGCGGAAGACGCGGGCGTCACGAGTCGAGGCCCGGAACTCATCGAGTTCATCCCACTGTTGATCGGTCAGGGTCGCAGCAGCCATCACGAGTTCCTCCCGGTAGTATCCTCAGGTGGTGCGACCGAGAGTATAATTTCAAGCAGCTATGGGCTGATGTTCCTTTGCAGTTCTACTTAGATTGAATGGATGACGTTTGGCCCGATTGTAGAATTCGCATCTCCCCCTCGAACGAGTTCAAAAAGTTTCCGCTTGCGATCCGTTGATCGAACTGTCAAATTGAACTAGGACATTCGTCCGACCAAGGAATTCGGGGCCTGCGATCGAGGAAGGCCATAGGCGTGATTTGCTTCCACCTTGCGCTGGTCGTTCTGTCATGCTGGTTCGGTGCGGTAGGGTCTGACGTGACCCGGATCGAGGTTGTGCCGAGTGAGGTGAGAATCACCGGGTCCGACAGCCTGACGCAACTTGTCATTACCGGCCGCAACACCACGGGCGATACAATCGACCTCACTGCTAAGGCGACATTCATAGTCAGTGATGGGGCAATCGCCCGCGTCGATCGCGACGGCCTGCTCCGGCCGAGAGCCGACGGTCAGACAGTGGTTACGGTTTCCGCGCAGGGCAAAAACGCCGTCGTGCCGGTCTTCGTGTCGGACATGGCGAATGTCCAACCGGTCCACTTCGCGAGCGAGGTTGTGCCGATCCTCACCAAGTTCGGCTGCAACGCTGGGGGGTGCCACGGCAAGTCATTGGGCCAGAATGGTTTCAAGCTGAGTCTGCTCGGGTTCGATCCCATGAGCGACTTCGACGCCCTCGTGCGCGAGGCCCGAGGCCGACGGGTCTTCCCGAGCGATCCGGGGCGTAGCCTCTTTCTCAAGAAGCCGACGGCGGAGATTCCGCACGGAGGGGGCAAGAAGTTCCCGATTGGGTCGCCTGAATATCAGACGATCGCTCGGTGGATCGGTCAGGGGGCTCCGTATGAAAACGGCAACGAGCCGCAACTCGTCGCTGTTGACGTAGAGCCAGCGTGTCGAGTCGTGCCTCGCCATGGTCGGCAACAGCTTCGTGTGACGGCCCGTTATGCCGACGGGAAGACCAGCGACGTGACGAGGTTGGCCCAATTCCAGTCGAACGCGACCGACGTCGCAATTGTGAACGAGACCGGAGTCGTCGAGACGCTCGACGGAGTTGGCGAGGCCGCCATCATGGCTCGGTTCGGCGGCCAGGTCGGTGTTTCACGAGCGACGGTGCCTCGCACTCGCGAGCCAATGGCCTGGGATGAACCCAAGTCGGCGAACCCGATTGATCCACTTGTCTTCCAAAAGCTGCGTGAACTCGGAGTCGCGCCCAGCGAGGCATGTACCGATGCCGAATTCGCGAGGCGATCGTCGCTCGATATCTGTGGGATCTTGCCCAACCCGGCTGAAGTCGCCGCGTTCGAAGGAGAAAACGACTTCGAAAAGCGATCGAAGTGGGTCGACAGGCTGATCGCGCGGCCCGAATATGCCGACCTGTTCGCGATGAAGTGGTCCGCTATCCTTAAGAATCGCCGGACGCTCGGGAACGTCTCGCAGGCGGGCTCGTTCGCGTTCCACGGCTGGATTCGCCAATCGATCGCCGAGAATAAGCCGTACGACCGGTTCGTCTCGGAGATCGTCGCTGCGAAGGGCGAGCCGAGCGTCAATCCTGCGGTCGTCTGGTATCGCCAGGTCGAGACGCTTGAATCTCGCGTAGACGACACGGCTCAGCTCTTTCTCGGGATGCGCATTCAGTGTGCCCGGTGCCACCACCACCCGTTCGAGCGGTGGAGTCAGGACGACTATTACGGGTTCGCATCACTTTTCACACGGATCGGTGTTAAGGGCAACGATCCGAGTAATCCTCGGCTTTACCTGCTCGCCGCCGGTCTCGCCACGAATCCGATTACTGGCAAGGAAAAGGCACCCAAGCCTCTCGGAGATGCCGAGATGCCGAAGCTCGACTCGAACGACGACCCCCGCGAACGGCTTGCAACTTGGCTGCGAAAAGATGACAACCCCTATTTCGCCCGCGCCTTGGCGAATCGCTACTGGAAGCACTTTATGGGGCGGGGATTGGTCGAGCCAGAAGATGACATTCGCGTTAGCAATCCCCCCTCGAACCCCGAATTGCTCGACGCCCTGGCCAACTCTTTCGTGAAGTCGGGTTACGACCTCCAGGCACTCGTCCGGCTGATCGCGACGAGTAAGACTTACGATCGGTCGAGCCTTCCCAACGCCACAAATGCCGGCGATCGCCGCAACTTCGCCCGGTTCTACGCGAAGCGACTCCCCGCCGAAGTCTTGCTTGACGCGGTGAACGTCGTCGCGGGAACCCGTGAGCCTTTCGTAGGCTTGCCCCCCTCATTCCACGCGACGCAACTGCCCGATGACGGCTTCGACTCCGAGTTCCTCACGATCTTCGGCCGGCCGAAACGCGAGAGCGTCTGCGAATGCGAGCGGTCGTCCGAGGCCAATCTTTCGCAGACGTTGCACCTGCTGAATTCGTCCGAACTCCAGCAAAAGCTCGCCGGGGTCAACGCCCGCGCAACAAAGTGGGCCCACGAGGGACGCCCCGACCGAGACAAGGTTGACGAGTTGTATCGGATCAGCCTCTCTCGCCCGCCCACTGCCGACGAACGCGAGATTTGCCTCGCTCATCTCGAGAAGAGGCGTGGCGAGAAGAAGACCAAGCAGGGTTTCGAAGACCTGATCTGGGCGGTCGTGAACACCAAGGAATTCCTCTTCAACCAATGAACCGGTCCGACCGGAGGAAGTGACCATGCTCGACGTGACCGGCGGCCGTTTTGCGGAATGTGATGGAATCTCACGGAGAAACTTCCTCCGCATCGGCTCGCTCGGGCTTACCGGTCTGACATTGCCCGACGTTTTGAAGGCGAGGGCGTCGACCCCGCTCGCCAAGAACACGGCTGTGATTCAGGTGCTCCTGGCTGGCGGCCCATCACACATGGATACCTATGACCCCAAGCCCGACGCCCCTCGCGAATTTCGGGGTGAGTTCAAACCGATATCCACGAATGTCGACGGTGTCTCAATTTGTGAACTGATGCCCAGACAGGCTCGCGCGATGGACAAGATGGCGATCATCCGCAGCCTGGCGCACGAGTCGTCGGACCACTTCGTCGGAACCCACTGGGTGATGACCGGCTACCAATCAAGCCCGAACGAGCAGCAGAAGAACGAGCGTCCGAGCGTGGGCTCGATCGTCGCCAAACTCCGGGGGCCGAACGGGCCGGGAGTGCCACCGTATGTGTCGATGGTCGGCGGGGTTTTCGGCGGGATTTTCCAGAATGGGGCGTATCTCGGGCCGGGCTACAACCCGTTCAGCTTCAATGGCGACCCCTCGACGAACATGCGGGTCCGCAACCTCGAACCCGCGAGTGGCCTCTCGCTTGACCGCCTTGAAGACCGGCGCTACCTGCTCGCGAAACTCGACCGGATCAATCGGCAGCGTGACGTTACCGGTACGATGGATGGCCTCGACAAGTTTACGAGCCAAGCTTACGAGATGGTCACGGGCCCCTCTGCCCGCAAAGCTCTTGACCTCTCGAACGAAGACCCTCGCCTCCGCGATCGCTACGGCCGGACTCGGATCGGCCAGAGTTGTTTGCTGGCTCGTCGGTTGGTTGAGGCCGGGGTGACGTTCGTCACGATCTCCGATGGCAACTGGGACCATCACGCCCAGATTTTCCAGTCGTGCCGCCAGCAAGTCCCCCCGCTCGACGCCGCGGTAGCGACAATGGTCGAAGATCTCTACGACCGGGGCCTCGCTGACCGCGTCCTCGTCCTCGTCTGGGGCGAGTTCGGCCGCACACCTCGGATCAATAACGGCGGTCGCGACCACTGGCCTGGGAGCATGTCGGCCATGCTCGCGGGCGGCGGCCTCAAGATGGGCAAGGTGATCGGCGCGACCAATCGCAAGGGCGAGCAGCCGACCGAGAAGGCACTTCGTCCCGAAGACGTCCTGCAAACCGTGTATCACGTTCTCGGGATCAACCCTCGTCACGACTTTTTGAATGACTCCGGACGCCCTATGCCGGTGCTCAACCAGGGCCGACCGATCGCCGACCTGGTGTAATGGCCGAAGCTTGACCGTGCCACTTGAAGCCGGTACGGTCAAGGTCGTTCTACCCCCGCTCCGAGTTGCCTCGCCCAATGGAGGCCCGTATTGCCCGCACTCCGCTCCTGCCTGATCGCACTGACCTCGATCCTCTCCATTGGCTACGCGACAATCGCCCAGAACTCTCGGCCAGTGCCGAAGCTATTCCATGCGTTGCCGGCCGGAGGGAGATCGGGCACGACGGTCGAGGTCGCGATCGCCGGGTCGGATCTCGACGGAGCCGACGGGCTCTGGTTCAGCGATCCTCGCATCACGGCGACGCCCGTCTATGGAAAATCTGGAACCTTCCGGGTCGTGATCGCGAAAGAGGTTGCGCCGACTCAGGTCGACATCCGCGTCTTAACTCCCGATGGGGTGAGCAATCCCCGCATCTTCGTCGTGGGTTCGCGGCCGGAGTCGAACGAGGTCGAGCCGAATAACGTCCCTGGGTCGGCGAACGCGGTTGCACTGAATACGGTGGTCAACGGATCGCTCGGCAAGGTCGATGTGGATTGTTTTGTTTTCGCTGGCCAGAGAGGCCATCGCGTCTTCTTGAGCCTCGAGGCGGAGCGGATCGAGAGTAAGCTCGACGCGACGCTCCGCCTCTTCGATGATCACGGGGTGGAGTTGGCCGAGTCACGCGACGCAGTCGGCGTCGACCCGTTCGTTGACATGACCCTCCCCGCTGACGGGCACTACACTGTCAAGGTTCATGACGTCACTTACAACGGTTCGTCTGAACACTTCTACCGACTGACGATTCATAATAATCCACAACTCGATGCCGTTTTTCCTCCGATCGCAGAAGCGAACCATTCGCGCGAATTTGCGCTGATCGGCCGAAACATCGGGGGTGCTCGCCTGCCCGAACGAAGCACTGACGGGCGCACCATCGAAGTCAAGAGGCAGACCTTAACTCCGGTCTTCGTCCCGACGGCCGAACTTCCTCGCCGATTCGTCGGCTCCGCAGCGACTCTCAGAGGATATCTCCTCGACACGATGACGGAGGCAGGAATCTCCAACTCGCTGATCCTTGCCGATGCCGAGGGACCGGTTATCGAAGAACGCGAGCCGAATTCGCCGGAGACTCCACAGGTCGTTTCGCCCCCTTTTTCCATCGGAGGCGACTTCCGCGCGACGGGTGACGTCGATGCGTATCGCTTCTGGGCCAAGAAGGGTGATGTCTGGCGGATCGAGGCAGTTGCCGAGGGTCTCGGTTCGGTTGCCGATCCGACCTTCACTGTCCAGAGCGTCCCAGAAAAGGGCGAGCCTGTCGATCTCGTGACTGCGGACGACACCCCCGACCCCGGCCTCTCGCCGCGTTTTAACCTCGCCTCGGTCGATGCCACGATCCGCTGGTCGGTCCCCGCTGATGGGACGTATCAAGTCATACTCAATGACGTGGCGAGTTCCAGTCGGGGCGATCCGCGCCTCTTCTATCGGTTCTCGATCCGCCGCGAACGGCCTGGCTTCCACCTCTTCGTCGTGCCGACCGCGCCAAATGCGCTCGATTCGGTCACGATCCGGCGTGGGGGTCGGTCGTCGGCCATCGTGCTGGCCTGGAGGCTCGACGGCTTTGCCGGTCCGATCTGGGTCGGTTCGGAGTGTCTCCCGCCGGGCCTCCGATGTGAGCCCGTCGTCATCTCGTCTGGCCAGGTTGCCACACCGATCGTGATCGAAGCCGATGCCGACGCCACGCCCGGAGCGAGGGTCGTCAAGCTCATCGGACTGGCATCGACGACCCGAGTAACGCCACCCAGCCCCGTCAATTTTGAAGCGTGGAAGGGATTCGACCTTCGAAGCGAAGCCATCCCCGGATCGGTGAGTTGGCCCCCCTTGAAGCTGCCGACTTCTCAGCGTACTCCTGTCGCGATCGTCCGCGCAACTCGCGGTTTCGTCGTCGCCGTCTCCGACAATTCCCCCTTCCTTCTCACGGCTCGACCCAAACGTCACGTTGTCGCCCAGGGACAGGTAATTGAGCTCGACCTCAGTGTTTTGCGCACGACGGCTAGCGACGAGCCGATCACCCTCACGGCGGCCGACCTTCCCGCCGGGTTCGCTCCTCCTGTAGGTAACCTGGCCAAGGGGACGAGCGGGATGAAGCTCGACTGGGCGGTCCCGAAGACGGTTACGCCCGGAATCTACAGCTTAATCGTCCGCGGATCGTCGACTTACACGCCCGATTCAAAGAAGCCGTCGGTCAAGGTGAACGAGCCGAGTAATCCATTTCTTGTCACAATCCGCCCCGCGCCGATCGTCCTGTCGATCGGTACGAAGCCGACGGCCTTGAAGCCGGGCGCGACGGCCGAAGTCGAAGTCTCTATTGTGCGGCAGGGTCATTATCTCGGGCCGGTTTTGCTCTCGTTCGACGCCCCGCCTTCGTCGAAGCTCAAGGCCGATCGCGTGACGGTCGCATCTGGCCAATCGACGGTCAAGTTCTCGCTCCGGGCGGACAAGAACAGCCCCGCAGCAACGGTTGCTGGGACCCTCCGCGCCGAGTCACTCGTGGGAGGCGAGACGATCGAGGTCGCACTCTCTCTCGCCGTCGTAGTCCAGAAGCCCTGACTCCGTTCGAGGTGACACCGATGTTCCTGCCCCTCATGCTGGTTGTTGTCGGTCTCCTTCCCGACGCTCCGAAGCCGATCGAGGTTAAGATCCTCAAAGGTGGGACGCTGATCAGCTACGCGAAGGACCTTTCAGACGTTCTTGATTCGAAGTGTGTCGGCTGCCACAACGCGGCACTGGCGGAGAGTAAATTGCTCCTCGAAGACGTCGCGGGGATGCTCAAAGGTGGCAAGCACGGTCCCGCTATCATTCCGGGTCGCGCCGACGACAGTCTGCTCTTCAAGATGGCAGCGCACCGGGTCGAGCCGGTCATGCCGCCCAAGGAAAAGAAAGACCTCAGGTCCCTCACCCCGGAAGAACTCGGCCTCTTTAAAGCGTGGATCGACCAGGGGGCCAGGGACGACTCGGCAAGCGTTTCCTTTCCCGCAAAGCCCGTCGAAATCGGTACGCTCCCGCCCGGCGTCCATCCAATCAACGCCGTCGATCTCACGCCTGACGGCCGGCGCGTCGCTGCGGGCCGGGCCAACCTGGTCCAGGTCTATGACGTCGATTCGGGTGTCGAGATCGTCCGCCTCCGCGGACACAAAGACCTGATTCAGTCGCTCCGCTTCAGCCCCGACGCGAGGAGGCTGGCGGCGGGCAGCTATCAGATCGTCACGATCTGGAATGCCCCCGTCTCCTCCCTCGAAAGGACGTTCACGGGCTCGACGAAGCCGATCAAAGCCCTCGTCGCGTTCCGCGACGGCAAGACGTTGGTCTCGGGGGGAGGTGAGGATTCGATTCGATTCTGGAATGCGGCCGACGGCAAGACATTTCGGACGATCGGCGAATCCGGTGGTATTACAGCCCTAGCGCTCTCACACAACGAGAAGATAGTAGCCTCGGCAATTATTGATGGGCAGATCATTCTGAGGACTGTCGCAGACGGCAAGGAATTCGCCCGTTTCAACGGTATGAAGGAGTCGACAGCCCTGGTCTTCCAAGTTGACGACAAGACGCTCTTTTCGTCTGGCGTCGACGGAGTCATCCGGGTCTGGGACATCTCTGCGAAGCCCAACGCGAATGTCGTCTCACGTACCTTCAATATTGGGAAGAAGTCGCCGGTGCGTGCGATGGTCCTCGAACCTGACGGCAAGAGTCTCTTCGCCGCTTCGGATGACGACCTCGTACGGCAGATCGATCTTGCGACCGGGAAAGAGCTTCGCACATTTACAGGGGCGAGCGGACCTGTCCTGGCGATTTCTCTCTCCCCCGACCGTAAGACCTTGCTCGCGGGTTCGGCCGACAAGTCTGCGCGGCTCTACGAATCCTCGTCCGGCAAGCTAATCTCGACCTTCGGCCCGCTCGCCGCTGCGATCGACGATGTTGGCTTCTCCCCTAAAGGAGATCGACTCCTGACGGCTGCGGCCGACGGCTGTGTCGAGATCTGGGATGCCGCCACAGGTATGGGCGTGATGGTCTTTGGACACCCCACGTCTGCG
Source organism: Isosphaeraceae bacterium (assembly GCA_025356435.1). Classification (GTDB taxonomy): domain Bacteria; phylum Planctomycetota; class Planctomycetia; order Isosphaerales; family Isosphaeraceae; genus CAMFLR01. Next base: position 22,081 of record JANXSY010000286.1, read on the forward strand.
CCTGGCGAACCGCCGCCTCAGAGCGCTCGGGCATTTTTCGTTGGGAACGGACGAGTTGCCACGGCCGCCGACAAAGTGGCTCGATCTTGGACGTTCGAAGGATCGTGGTCGGAAGGAAAGGCGCTAGGGCCTCATGTGTTTCGCGTGCTTGCGATCGACTTCAGTCCCGACGGCAAACTCATCGCTACGGGGGGCGGCGAGCCCTCGCGATCGGGCGAGGTCAAGATCTGGGAGGTGGCGACGGGTAAGCTCGTGCGGAGCCTCGACACACTCCATTCCGATACCGTCTTCGCGCTCAAGTTCAGTCCCGACGGGACCAAACTGGCGACGGCGGCAGCCGACAAGTTCCTCAAGGTGACAAACGTTGTCGACGGCAAGGAGTTGAAGTCGTTCGAGGGGCACACGAATCACGTGCTCGCCGTCGATTGGAAGTCCGATGGCAAGCAGATCGCCACGGGCGGCGCTGACAACGTCATCAAGGTCTGGGACTACGAGTCAGGTGAGAGTCTTCGTACGCTCAACCCCGCCACCAAACAGATCACCGGCCTGCGATGGGTGCCCGGCAAGGCGATGGTCGTCGCGGCTTCCGGCGATCCCAGCGTTCGCCTTTGGAATCCCGACAACGGTGCGATCGCGAGGAGCTTCGAGGGGGCGGCGGATTACGTCTTCAGCGTCGCTACCTCGATGGACGGCGGCAGGATCGCAGCCGGCGGCGCAGATGGCATCCTGTTGATCTGGAACGGCGTAAACGGCCAAAGCATCCGGAAGATCGAGTCCCCTCTATCATCGAAGTAACTGGGATGGTTGCTCGCGGTCCCACTGATTACTAACCCGCCCGCCGATGGGAGATTCGGCGTCGGGGTGAAACCATCGTGGCGAATCGCCCTCGAATCGGCGTCTCGATCGCTTCGTAGTCGCGGAAACGCATTCGTACTCCCTCGTGCCGCGAGTTGGCCACGAAGACAATTTCCGACCCGCCCGCGAGACTGGCGTCCACGATCGTCGTCAAGCCGTAGAGCCGGCCAAGCGGCGGCAAGGCCCCCCGCTCGCAGTCGGTAAAGATCGCCATCACCTCACCCTCGGTCGCGATTCGGAGTTCGTTCACGCCCAGGATTGTCGCGAGACGCTCGAGGTCGACCCGGTGGGTCGAAGGTAAGACCGCCAAAGCGTATGACGCCTCGGATCGGACGAGCACCCCCTTTGCCACGATCCGACCGGGTAAGTGGACCGTCTCCGCCATCCGGGTCGCTGAAGGCGCGGGGCGGTGGAGCAGCACCTCGAACCGGATGAGACGATTCCTGAGGTAATCGCTGATGCTCATGGCTGAGGCCTCAAGGTTGTGGTGAATCTGTAACAGTATAGTCTATCTAGGAAGCATAGGTAGTCTGTGTCGCCATTTTTACTCAAATCCCCGATGATGCAAACACAAGACTGAAACGGCCTGGCATGGCCTTGTTACTATCCCTATACTAAACATTTGGGTGACGGCGAGTCGGATGATCGCTCCTGGTCTCGATTGCGTGGCGACACGGGATTGTGGCCAGGGGAGGAAAGTCTGGACTCCGCAGGGCGCGGTGGTGGGTAACGCCCACCGCCCGGGCAACCGGGTAGGGATAGTGCCACAGAAAATAAACCGCCTCGAGCGTTCGGCGTTCGCGGTAAGGGTGAAACGGTGAGGTAAGAGCTCACCAGCAGGGTGGGTGACCGCCCTGGCTCGGTAAACCCCACCGGGAGCAAGGCCAAATAGGGGAGCAGACGTCGCGAGGTTTCGGCTTCTCGGCGGCGCGGGTCGGCCCGGCCCGTTAAGACTTCCGGGTAGGTCGCTTGAGGCGTCGGGCGACCGGCGTCCCAGATAAATGATCATCCGAAAGAGCTCGTCTCTTTCGACAGAATCCGGCTTACAGGCTCGTCGTCACCCTCCATTTTCTCTCCGTCTACCGCTCAAAAATCAGGCTGGGCCGTGAATCGTGGTTCAAACCACTAGCCTGACGTGTCAATTGACCTCCCGTGCGTCTCCAGCTATGATGGATGCATTGAGACAAGCAAAGGCCATTTCTCCGCCCGAGCGTGCCATGATACAAAGGAAATACGATATGCTCGCCGAATCGACCGTCACCGGCGCCATTATCGATTCCTGGGTGGAGCATCCGGGGATTTCGGGAAAGTCGTCTCGACTTGTGATCCAGCTCGCTCCGTTAGGTCATCCTAAGGAGCTTCTCATTGTTGAAGCGGAAACTTCGCTGATCGGCGATCGTGAATGGCTGGAAGACCTCGGCGAGAATCTCTGTCATGGTAGTCCCGTGGCGGCTGTTGGCCGGTTCACAAACACTGGACTCTTAAACGCGACGGAACTCAGGCTGGCCCGCTGAGAGTCTCCGTAGGTTCAAGGACCGCTTTAGTCGCTAGCCCCTTGACCCGCCTGGCCTCCGCCTCTAAAACTTTCATAGTGGTGTGCGTCGTTTCGGGATCATCTGGATCTTGTTACGGCGAAGATCGCTACTGGTTTCCCATGACTGTGTGCCCGTGGTGGCTAAATAGTCTCCCCGAGCATTTTGGGACTTCGCTCTCTATGTCTCAGTCTCTTCGGACTCCGCAAGTCTATCGGCGTGGCTTTCGCGACCGATTAGTGGAAGGCCTACGTTACGGAGGAGGTGTCGGACAATGGTCGTGGCTAATCCACCGGCTCACCGGGCTAGGTATCTTACTATTCCTCGTCATCCACATCGTTGACACGTTCTTCGTGGTGGCATTCCCAGCGTTGTACGACCACACGGTGGCGATCTACAGCGGGATCATTTCTGGTCTTCACCCCACTGTTAACGGTTATTACTGGCCGCTCAGGTGGGTTTTTCGACTGGGTGAATTGGGGCTGATCGCGTCGGTCCTCTTTCACGCGCTGAATGGTATCCGCATCGTGCTCTTCGATTTCTGGCCTAAAGCCGTGAACCATCAGAAGACTCTCTTTAACGCGGTTCAGATCGTTTTCTGGGTCATCATGATCCTCGTCACGATCCGTGTGGTGAGCCCGCTCTTCAGCGCCCCGGAGCATGTTCCCGTCTTGAAGACGGCGAGTGCCCCGGCGATGGTGCCGAGTCGCTGATCGGATAACTATCCCTCCTCAATTGGTGAAACGAAACGACGATGGCTAAGAGAAGTGGGGCCGGCCGCCGAGTAAAGCCGGCAGGCGGGTTCGAGTTGCTCGCGTGGTACTGGATGCGGATCTCGGGTCTGCTCTTGGTGGTACTCGCCCTCGGTCATCTCTTCATCACGCACATCATTTACAACGTTGAATCGATCAACTACGCTTTCGTCGCCAGTCGATGGGCCGCGCCCAAGACCGGGTTCTTCTGGCGGATCTGGGACCTGTCTATGATTAGCCTGGCGATGTTCCATGGCTTCAACGGGTTGCGGCAAGTTCTCGATGAGTATGTGATTAACCCCAGCCGTCGGGTCGTCGTACATACCCTGATCTGGTCGTTCATGTTCGCACTTCTTGGCATCGGTAGTTATGCGATCCTGATGTTCCAGAAGGATGAGAAATACATCAACCAATGGGAGTTAGAGCACGGACGTGTGGCGAATTCGTCTCCGTCGACCTCGCCTGCGTCTTCAGTACTTGTTGACTCCACGCGTTGAGTCCCCCCTCAGACTCCGGGTTCATTCCTAAAGTGGCATTCGAGGATTGGATCGAGACACAATGAACTATCATCGGTTCGATTGCATCATCGTCGGCGCGGGCGGGGCGGGCATGATGGCCGCGCTCGAGTCGAGTCGGAAGGTGGGCACGGCGGTCGTCAGCAAACTCTATCCGACGCGATCGCACACAGGCGCGGCTCAGGGGGGCATCGCGGCGGCTCTCTCGAATCTCGAAGACGATTCCTGGGAGAATCACGCCTACGATACGATTAAGGGCGGAGACTACCTCGTCGACCAGACAGCGGCCGAGATCCTCTGCAAAGAGGCCGTCGACTGCATTTACGAACTCGAACACATGGGCCTGCCCTTCGATCGCACGGCTGACGGTCGGATTTCGCAACGGCGGTTTGGAGGGCACACCAAGCCGAATCCGATATACGACCCCTCGGCCACACCCGGGACCGACGCCGCCAAGCCGCGAATTCCGGTCATGCGTGCGTGCCACGCTGCCGACCGCACGGGGCACATGATCCTCCAGACGCTCTATCAGCAATGTATCAAACAGGGTGTGACGTTCTTCGATGAGTTCCACATGCTCGACCTGATAATGGTCGACGGCGAGTGCCGTGGAATCGTCGCGATCGAGATCGCGACTGGGCAGCTCCATACCTTCCACGCCAAGAGCGTGCTGCTCGCGACCGGTGGCTTCGGTCGGATGTTCAAGACGTCGTCCAATGCATATGCACTGACAGGAGATGGGCCGGCGATCGCTTACCGGCACGGACTGCCCCTTGAAGACATGGAGTTCTACCAGTTCCATCCAACGGGCATCTATCGACTGGGGATTCTCCTGAGCGAAGCCTGCCGGGGGGATGGCGGCGTCATGTTCAACGGCAAGGGCGAGCGGTTCATGGATGTCTACGCCCCGAATCTCAAAGACCTGGCCAGCCGCGACGTCTGCTCGCGTTCGATTGAGCAAGAACTCCGGGCTGGACGCGGGGTCAACGGCAAGGATTACGTCTATCTCGACATCCGCGCCGAGACGATCAATAAATATAAGACAAGCCCAACCGGTTCTGACGTCGACAGCCACTGGGTCGAGAAGCGACTCCCCGACATCATCGATTTCGCGCGAACCTATCTCGGTGTCGACCCGATAAAGGAACCGATGCCGATCCAGCCGACCGCCCACTACGCGATGGGAGGCGTGCCGACTGACGTTCACGGCCGGGTCTTGCGAGACACATCGGGAGAAGTCGTACCGGGTCTCTATGCTGCGGGCGAGAGCGCGTGCGTCAGCGTACACGGCGCAAATCGGCTCGGCACGAACAGCCTCGTCGATCTGATCGTCTTCGGCCGTCGCTCGGGCAAAGATATGGCTCGATACGCTCTTGACCGCGAATTCCAGCCGTTCCCGGCCAATCCTGAAGCGCCGACCAGGATGGCAATCGACTCGCTACTCTCGCGTCCCCGGACCGAACCCTGGGTCAAGCTCCGCGATGAAATGCAGAAGACGATGATGGATGACTGCGGTGTCTACCGGACCGAAGAGCGGCTCACCCGCGCCCGAGATACGATCGCGGGCCTTCAGGTCCGTTACAAGAACCTCGGCCTCCAGGACAAGGGGACGGTTTTTAATACGAACCTCCTCGAAGTTCTCGAACTCGGCTGCCTCCTTGACCTCTCCGAGGCGACGGTCGCCAGCGCCCTCGCCCGCAAGGAGAGCCGAGGTGCTCACTCCCGCGAAGACTTCCCAAACCGCGACGACACCCAGTTCTTCGGGCACAGCTTCGCGACCAAGCACGGCGACGGACAGCCGACCGTTACCTACAAGAACGTTGACGTCATTACACTTGAGAAGGACGGCAAGACGACCACGAAGTATCCTCTTGAAATCCGCAAGTATTAAAATCTGTTCGGAGTTTGTTGGAACAATCGCCCGTACCGAACTGGGTCAACCTGGATCAATGCCATGACCACGACCGATTCCGTCCGCAATCTCACGCTCAAGATCAAGCGATACGATCCCGAACGCGATGAGAAGCCGCATTGGGAGGAGTATGAGGTCGAGGTCGACGGGCACGATCGCGTGCTCGACGTGATCCAGAAGGTCAAGTGGTATCAAGATGAGACCCTTGGTCTCCGCCGGTCCTGCGCCCACGGGGTCTGCGGGTCGGACGCCATGCGGATCAACGGGATCAACGGACTCGCCTGCAAGGTCTTGGTCAAGAACCTCCAGTCGAGTCTGCTGACGGTCGAGCCGATCCTCGGACTGCCAGTGATCAAAGACTTGATCGTCGACATGAAGCCGTTCTTCGATCATTACAAGTCGGTCATGCCGTTCCTGATAAACGACGACCCGCCGCCGACGACCGAGCGACTCCAATCTCCGGCCGAGAGGGCGAGGTTCGACGACTCGACCAAGTGCATCCTCTGCGCCTGCTGCACGACGGCTTGCCCGCCGTTCTGGGGCGACCAGAAGTATGTTGGTCCTGCCGCGATCGTTAACGCCCACCGATTTATCTTCGACTCGCGAGATCGCGGAGCGGCTGAACGGCTCGATATCCTCAACGACGCCCAAGGGGTCTGGCGGTGCCGGACGGTCTTTAATTGTACCTCCGCGTGCCCGCGAGATATCAAGGTCACGCAGGCGATCCAAGAGGTCAAGCGGGCGATGCTGACCGGGGATATCGGCTTCGATCCCTCGACGTAATACAACGGGTTCTGATTCGGCGGATCTCGCTTTTTCCGATGCGTCTCTCGGCCCGCCCTTGCGGGCCGATTTTCGTTAAACAGACTCTGCATCGGCGCGTCCGTCGCGATAGGATAAGTCGTCTCCCTCAGCATCCGCTTCGATAGCCACTCTGTCGCCCTGCGAGATCCACCGATGAATCACCGACCGATCCGTCTGGCCCTCTCTATCATCTGTCTCGCCGCGACCGCCGCGCTCGCCGCCGACTCGCTCGAAACTAAGGTTGATGCCGTCCTCCGCACGCCCGGTTATCAGAATGCGCATTGGGGCCTTCTCGTCGTCGACTCGGCTTCCGGGAGCGTCGTCTACGAGAAGAATGCGGACCAGATGTTCGGGCCCGCGTCGGTTACGAAACTCTATTCCACGGCTGCCGCGCTCGTGGACCTCGGGGCAGGTCACAAGTTCGAGACGCCCGTTGTCCGTCGTGGGACTATCGATAGCGAAGGTGCCCTCCACGGCGATCTCATCCTCGTCGCGTCAGGAGACCTCAGCATGGGCGGCCGGACCGGGGCCGACGGGACCCTGCTTTTTGAAGACAATGATCATATCTATGCAGGCGGTGGAAACAGCGGCACCCTGGTCCCCTGCGACCCGCTCGCGGGCCTTGAGCTGCTGGCGAAGGGGGTCGTGGCCGCAGGTGTCAAGAAAGTGAACGGCGACGTGTTGATCGACGACCGATTGTTTGAACCGGCGACGAGTACCGGTAGCGGTCCCACGCACGTCTCGGCAATCATAATCAATGACAATATCGTCGACGTGCTCGTGACGCCGGC
>JANXSY010000016.1 GCA_025356435.1 Isosphaeraceae bacterium
TCTATGCCGACCGGGGTCCCGGAACGCGCAAGGCGAGCTACTTCCACGGCAGCCAGCGGCTCGAAGTCATCTGGACGATCATCCCGTCGGCGATCCTGGTCTTCATTGCCCTCTATCAGATGGGGACCTGGGCGAACGTGAAGTTCCGATCGGCCGCGCCGAAAGTGCAGCCGCTCGCCCAAGTCACCGGCAGGCAGTTTCAGTGGATGATTCGCTACCCCGGTGAAGACGGCAAGCTGAACACGAAAGACGACTTGCACATGGTCAACGACCTGCATTTCGTCAAAGGGAAGCCCGCTCTGATTTACCTCAAGTCGTCAGACGTGCTCCACTCGTTCTTCCTGCCCCAACTGCGGATCAAGCAGGACGCCGTCCCCGGCCTGACGATCCCTGTCTGGTTTGACGCCGACCAGGCCGGTCATTACGAGTTGGTCTGCGCAGAACTCTGCGGCTGGGGCCACGGCAAAATGCGTGGGAACGTCACTGTACACGCGACACAGCACGAATTCGACGAGTGGTTGCAGACTGCCCTCAAGGAACAAGCCCGCGACCAAGTCGCCGCGGTCGGCACCGGGTCGCAGGGGAGATAACGACGAGCCATGAGCAACGAGCACGCCGATAACGGCCACGGGCACGCGACAGCCGTCGACACTGACGGTCACGGTCACGCGACCGGTCACGGGCATGAAGACCATATCCATGCCGAGCCGACGAACCCGCTCTTCAAATATGTTTTTTCGTGCGACCACAAGGTCATCGGCATCCAGTTTCTTTTCTCCGGGCTGCTCTTCTTCGTCCTCGGCGGCTTGCTCGCGATGGCCGTGCGATGGCAGCTTGCCTGGCCCTGGAAGCCAATGCCGATCCTGTCGAGGCTCATCCCCTCGTGGGCAGAGAACAACTATCTGATGCCGCCCGATTGGTACAACAAGCTCTTCACGATGCACGGCACCGTGATGATCTTCTTTGTCATCATCCCGCTCCTCACCGGCGCGTTTGGTAACTTCCTGATCCCACTGATGATCGGGGCACGCGACATGGCGTTCCCGAAGCTGAACATGTTCAGCTACTGGGCCATGCCGTTCGCCTTCATCGCCATCGCCAACGCCTTCATCGTGACCGGCGGTGCCCCCTCAGCGGGCTGGACGAGCTACCCGACCCTCTCGACATCGCCCACGTCGACGCCCGGTAGCTTCGAGGCCCAAACCTGGTGGTTGGTGGCCCTGCTTTTCGCGGGCATCTCCTCACTGATGGGCTCGATCAACTACATCACGACAATTATCATGCTCCGCGCCCCCGGTATGAAAATGTTCCGGATGCCAATGAGCGTCTGGGGCCTGTTCATCACCGCGATACTCCAGGCGTTTGCCCTGCCGGTGCTCACCTCAGCGCTCGTGATGCAGCTCCTCGATCGGACGGTCGGGACGAACTTCTTCTCGCCCGCCGGCTGGGTCGTCGCGAACGGCCCGGCGGTGGTCGGTGGCGGCCTGCCGCTGCTCTGGCAGCACCTGTTCTGGTTCTACTCGCACCCCGCCGTCTACATCATGATCTTGCCCGCGATGGGCTTCGTCTCTGATATCATCTCGACCTTCTCTCGCAAGCCGCTCTTCGGCTACAAGCCGATGGTCTTCGCCATCGCCGCGATCGCGGGTCTGGGCTTCATCGTCTGGGGCCACCACATGTTCCAGTCGGGCATGAACCCCGCCCTTGGCGCCACGTTCATGCTCTCGACGATGATGATCGCCCTCCCTTCGGCGATCAAGGTCTTCAACTGGCTAGGAACGATGTGGGGCGGCCGGATTCAGTTCACCGCGGCGATGCTCAATGCAATTGCCTTCGTTGCGATGTTCCTCATCGGCGGCCTGTCGGGTATCTTCATGGCGGCCACGCCGGTCGACATGCACATCCACGACACCTACTTCATCGTCGCCCACCTGCACTATGTGCTCTTCGGCGGCAGCACCTTCGGCATCTTCGCGGCGATCTACTTCTGGTTCCCGAAGATGTTCGGCCGGATGATGAACGAGCCGCTCGGCAAGATTCACTTCGTGCTGACATTCATCTTCTTCAACGGCACCTTCTTCCTGATGCATATCATCGGGATGCACGGCCACCCGCGACGAATCGCCGACCCGACTGTCTATGAGTTTCTCCGGGGATCAGGCATCACCGGCATGAATCAGTTCATGACCCTCTCCGCGTTCGGGCTGGGGCTGACGCAGATCCTCTTCGCCGTCAACTTCTTCTACAGCCTGTTCGCGGGACCGAAGGCTCCGAACAACCCCTGGCACGCCAATACGCTCGAATGGACGATCGCGTCGCCGCCGCCGTACTTCAACTTCGCCAAGATTCCAACCGTCTACCACGCCCCTTATGAATATAGTGTTCCGGGTGTGGAAGCCGACTTTCTGCCGCAAACCCAACCTCGCCCGACCGAGGCCGGCCCCCTCGACCCGGTCATGTCCTGATATTCATTCCGCGAGGCCGAGGCGGGCGAATCAAGTCGCCCCCGGCCTTGCGGCCCTTCACGGAACGTCTTCGACGCTCGGCCCGAACCCGCCGGGCCTCGCCCGAGCCCCCGATGACCCTCGACTCGCCTGCTCCCCATCTCCTGTCGGCAACAAGCCCGGCCCAAAGCCGTGGCTATCGATTCGCGCCCCACGCAATCGCCGTATTGGCGGTGGCTTGCACCTGGCCCCTGCTCTTCGTCGGCGGCCTGGTGACGACCTATCGCGTCGGCATGGCAGTCCCCGACTGGCCGACGACGTTCGGCATCAATATGTTCGTCTATGACATGCGAGAGGCCGCCTTCGGCGTCCTTGTCGAGCACGGTCACCGCCTCTATGGCGCAGCGGTCGGCGTCTGCACGATCCTGCTCATGCTCGACTTCTTGGCCTTTGATCGTCGCAAGTCGGTCAAGGCCCTTGGCGCGGTCGCTCTGCTCTTGGTGATCGCCCAGGGAGTGCTCGGCGGTCTCCGGGTCAATCACAACTCGACCCTCCTCGCGATGATCCACGGCTGCACCGGTCAGGCGTTCTTCGCTTTCATGATGATCCTAGCGACGATCACCGCCCGTTCCTGGTTCGTCGAGCGCCGACCCGTCGAAGGCGTTGCGGCCGTCCAGATCCTCTCGATTGCGATGCTGGCGGTCGCTTACCTCCAGATCATCCTCGGGGCCTGGCTCCGGCATTTCACCTCGATCGGCGCGCTGATGAGCCACGCGACCTTCTCGCTGACCGTCGTCAGCTTGGTCGTAGGCCTTGCCTGGGCCGTGCATCGCCGCAAGGCTGAGCTGCCCGGCCTGCTCGGACCGATCCGCGCGATGGAACTGACGCTCGCGATTCAAGTGTCGCTCGGCATCGCGGCGTGGTGGGTGCTCCGTCCGTTCGACGGCACACCCCATTCGGTCACGACGGCGCAAGCCCTGATCCGGACGGGGCACCAGGCGAACGCGGCCCTCCTGCTTGGCTCGGCAGTCGTCCTGGCGCTTCGGGTCTTTGGCCGGGCTGCTGGAGTTCCCTTCAAAACCCGGATGAAACCTCTCGTCTCCTCCTCAACGCTCGGGCTGGAGGTGGTGGCTTGAAGGCCGTCGTCCCGCTCACCTCTCCGCTCCTGAATGACCCCCACCCCGAGGCTCACGCCGCGCTGGCGACCCTGGGCCGTAAGGCGTCGTACTACCTCACTCTGACCAAGCCCCGGATCGCTGTGATGGTGCTCATCACCGTCGCCACCGGATTCCTCCTCGGGGCGCGCGGCTCGACGTACCCGCCGTCGTTGCTCGGCACGTCGAAGCTCTCGACCCTCCTGCTCACGTTGATCGGCACCGGCCTCGTCGCCGGGTCGGCGAGCGTCTGGAATCAGGTCATTGAGCGTGTCCGCGACTCCCGGATGCGGCGGACCTCCCAGCGCCCCCTGCCGATGGGTCACGTCACGCCTTTCGAGTCGGCCCTCTTCGGCTCTGTCATTGGAATCCTCGGCGTCGCGATCCTCGCCCTTGGTGCAAACATGACAGCTGCCCTCGTGGCATTGGCGACTTTCGTCCTGTACGTTGCGGTCTACACCCCCCTCAAGCCGCTGACGACCTTGAACACTGCGATCGGTGCGATCCCCGGGGCGCTGCCGCCTGTCATCGGATGGGCCGGGGCGACGGGGAACGTCGGGATTGAGGCGTGGTCACTCTTCCTGATCGTCTTCCTATGGCAGTTCCCCCACTTCCTGGCGATTGCCTGGATTCATCGCGAAGACTACGCGCGGGGTGGACACAAAATGCTACCCTCGGTTGATCCATCAGGCATCATGACCTCGCGACAGGCGGTCATCTACGCCCTGGCCCTGATCCCCGTCGGACTGCTTCCAACGGCGTTGGGCCTCGCTGGCTCGTATTATTTCGCCGGGGCGTTGGCCCTCGGCCTGTTCTATCTCTGGAAAGCGGTCCAGTTCTGGCGCGACGTCACCGACGCCTCGGCGCGTCGGCTCCTGCGAACGTCGTTCCTCTATCTTCCTGCAGTCCTCGCGCTCTTGCTGCTCAACCCGATGCCGGTCTGATCGATCGGCCGGGTCGCCTCGTATCCGTCCGTGTGAATGACCGAACCGACTTCCGAAGAAGGTGGATTCCGAAGATGTCACACGCCGCCACAATTCCGGCCGACCGAGGGACGATGGCCGCCGACGTTCCCAGAGTGCAAGGCCCACCCGTGTCGCCCGGCAAAGTCGCGATGTGGCTCTTCCTGGCCACAGAAATCATGTTCTTCACCGGCCTGATAGGCACTTACATTGTGCTTCGCGCCGGCAGCCCCTCGACGGCTTACAGCGACACCTACTCGCCGGGCAAGATCCCGTCCGATGTGGCGATGTCGAATCCCAACGCCAAGCTCTATAGCTGGCCCAAGCCTTATGACGGCGCGACCAACCCGCTCAGCATCGACCTCACCGCGTTCAACACGTTTATCTTGATCTGCTCATCCGTCTCGATGGTCCTCGGCCTCGCGGCGATCCAGCGCGGGGACAAGAAGAAGCTAACGCTTTACCTGCTCGTCACGGTGCTATTCGGGTCGTTCTTCCTCGGCGTGCAGGTCTACGAATATCGTTCGCTGATCTTCGAGCACATCTTCCCGATTGGCGTCAGCACCTCGGGCCACTTCACACCGAACGCGAGCCTCTTCGCCTCGTGCTTCTTCACGATGACCGGCTTCCA
>JANXSY010000021.1 GCA_025356435.1 Isosphaeraceae bacterium
CGAGCAGCTCGACCGGGCCCTGGCCTGCGGCCCTGACATCATCCTCGTCGACAACTTCGATCCCGACCGCCTCCGCGAGGCGGTCCGGCGACGCGACGCGATCGCCCCGACGATCCAACTCGAATCGTCAGGAGGGATTAACCTCGACACGGTGCGGGCGCGGGCGGTGACCGGGGTCGATCGAATTAGTGTAGGCGCTCTCACCCATTCCGCGCCGGCGCTCGACCTCGGTCTTGATTTCGACGATGCGACAGATTGACGACCGGCGGAATCTGCTGGCATGGCGGGATGACTGCTGTTAGACTCAATTTTACTAGATCTCTCCTCCGCCCGCCCCCGCCAATCGGCACGCCCTCCCTGCGGCGGAGTTCCGAGGACGGGAGAATTGACCGTGTCCGCACAACGCACCCAGCCCGCACGCCTTCCTATGTCGTTTACGACGAACGCCAATCGGACGGCCAAGCTCGCCTGGTCTGGTTCCGGTCTGTTCGCCTGCTTGCTCCTGTTGGCCCCCGCCTCGCTCCTCGCCGACTCCACGCACGCCGCGCCCCGCCCTGGAGACCCAGGCATGCCCTCGCAGCCTGCATCGATGCTCGTGGAATGTTATGAGCGATTTCTCAAGAATCACGACATCGAGGGTTTCCGCACCACCGTATCGGCTCGGTACACCGAGGGAACTCTTAGCCGCCTTACCCTCGCGAGCGACGTCAACGCACGCCGCGCAGCGATCCTTGCGCTCGGTCTTGGCGGCAGTTTCGATTGCAACGCTTCGGTCGCGAAGGGGCTTAAGGACACTGACCCGACTGTACGGGCACTCGCGGGCAACGCCTTGTGGGCAATCTGGTCGCGAGCCGACACCCCAGAGAACAACGCGACACTCGACGAACTCCAGACCCTGGTCGAGCGAGGTCGTTTCGAGGACGCCGTCAAGAAGGCGAACGGCTTGATCGCCCGATCGCCGCGATTCGCAGAGGCTTATAACCAGCGTGCAATCGCCCATTACCTCTCAGGCCGCCTCGCGGAGAGCGCGGAGGATTGTCGCCGTGTTCTCGAACTGAACCCCTACCATTTTGGGGCGTTGTCGGGGTTGGGCCAGTGTCAGTTGCGACTCAGGCAACGTGTCGAGGCCATCCATACCTTCCGCCGGGCCGTCGAACTACAGCCCTATAGTGACGGCCTACGCGAGACCGTGGCCGAACTTGAAAGGGCTGAAGACTGAAGGCTGCCGCGGCTTGCGGACACGATTACGGCCGATTGAAGTCGGCCCGCAAGAAGGCCTTCACTCTTGCATTTCGCCGGCCCTAAGACGATAGTCCGAAGATTCCGGCCTGAGCACGACGCCCAGTCATCCCCCCCGGGGACTGGAAGCCATAACTCAGGCCGGAACCTTCGGACTATCGACGAGCAACGACTTAATCGATAGGAAAATCAGCGTCGATTTTCAGAACTATTCAAATCAGCCGGTTAGAGTGGACAGCCTGGGGGTCCCGGCCTGCGTCTGACCCCGCGTCTTCCCCCCCGGGGACGCGATGCCAGGCCACAGGCCGGGACCCTCATGCTGGGAACTCATTGTCCCTGATATATGGCTTGCGTCGACGCAATTAATATACGACCTCTAAAAAGTTTTTTCAAGTGACGCCCAGGTTGGGCAAGAAAATCCGGAGAATGCGACCGAGGAAAGTACGCATGGCATTAGATTTAAATTTTCGGATCCTCAATGATTGAGCTGTAAGGTCTCTGATGTGCTCCCGAGATGTCTCGTGAACTTGACAGAATTTCTCGGAATCCACCGTGCTTCGGGGAGCAGGAACAGTGAGGCGGCCGAAACCCTTGGAGGTTCCGGCCGTCTCGGAAAACGATTTGCTGGCTATTTGCTGATTGTGGTCACGACGGGCCAGGTTTTTATAACAGCGCTGGCGATTTGCATGTAGATCGGGATGCCGATCGTCACGTTGTAGCTGAACGTCAAGCCGAGCGATGCAGCGAGCGGGAGCGTCGGGCTCGCCTCGGGGATCGCAAGGCGTTGCACGGCGGGGACCGCGATGTACGAGGCCGCTCCGCAGAGAACTGCGAATACGACGTAGGTCCCCTGATCGAGGCGAGTGCCCGTCATATGGGCGTAGACGCAGGCCACCATGATGCCAAACGTCGCGAAGATGTTCGGGGCTACCAGGCCGAAGACGATGAATCGCCAGCCGGCTGCCTTGAGGTCCTTGAGCTTCCGGGAGGCGGTCATCCCCATCTCGAGGAGGAAGAGGCAGAGGATGCCCTGGAAGAGGTCGTGAAAGAGGCGATTACCCGGTGCCACGACGTTCTCGCCTTGGCTCCGGCCGACATACCCGATGAGGATGCCAGCGAAAAGCAGGAAGAGGCCGGGATTGAGGAAGACCTCATGGAGCAGTTGGAAGCTGAAAATGCTCTTGGGCTTGGCCGCTGCCAATTCGTTGCCGGGTTCTACCAGTCCGATGTTCGGTCCGACCGGATGGGAATGGCCTTGAACCACGCCGTGCCCTTCTTCTTCAATACGGACAGGCGCGATCGCATTCATGTCATAGCCCGGCTCGTCGGGCATGTTGCCGATTGGATCCATGCCGCTCTGGCGGAGTTTCGAGACCAGGAAGAGGGCAACGAGGCAACCGGGGATCTCCATCACGGCGAGCATGACCGGCATGTATGGGGCGTAAACCATCTTCGCCGCCACCAGGACGCCGATGCAGGTCACGAACGTGCCGGCCGAGTCGGAACCGTAGTAGCCTGCGACCGTCGCCGCATCGATCCGGCGGAGTCGTGTGGTCGTCCGGAGCACGAAATAGGCGAGGATACCGATCACGAAGTTCGTGAAGAACCCGACGCCCATGAATCCAAGCGCGATTTTCATCTCTTTGGGATCGAGGCCCGCGAGCTGTTCGCCTCCCTCCCAGCCGATCGAGATCAGGAGGTAGATGACGAGGCCCTGGTAGATGACGTGCGGGAAGTCGAGCTTCACTCGCAGGATGGGGACCAGGAACCCCGCGTAGAAGAAGAGGAGTAGCGGTTTGAACAGGTTGTGGCGGAAATTGTCCCAAAACTCGGCGAGGATGGACTGCTGGGGTAGGTCAAGCCAGAGCAGGTAATCGCTGAACATGGCGCACTCTCTCCTGAGGAAGACGTGGTAGAACCCGTTTGGGTCGCATCGGCAAGCGAAGCGTCGTCCGCCATGCCGAATACCGCCTCGCGAGGCCGGTCCGAAAGGCCCGACTCGCATCCACCGATGAAGACTAGGGTTGTCGGCGATCGCCAGAACAGGCGAGATCGCGACGGTTCGACATTGCTCCCGAGTTCGTCCGCCGGCAAGTCAGTGGAGACGGACCCGCGACGACGAGGACTTCAGGAGAATGACCCACACTCAGCAGCGCATGATCGAGGATCGACGGTCCAAAGTCGTGGGACGAGGGACGGACAGACTTGTCCGTAAGGAGGGCGGGGAGGCATCGACGAGCGACAACCCTTCAAAAGTCGGCGTGAGGGCGAGCAGTTCGAGGTCGCTCGTATCTTCCTCATCGAGAGCCGATTCCAGGTCCAGGTCGCGTCGAGGAGGGGCGTGGGGAGAGGGGAAGGACGGGGCGGAGATTGTGAGGATCAGAACAATTTGCTCGTTGACGAAGACGCCAGGCCCGCCACACCCATGATCGGGTAGCGACGGAAGAAGGATTCCTATCGTCAGAACGATCCATAACGCGATTATTCGCATTTGCAATGTTGATACCGTGCAGTATCGAATAAACAGCACCGCAATATTATGGAAACCTCGGCAGGAATTGCAAGAGAGCTTTGTTTCCGCGTGAACGCGGCCGTTCAAAGGTGTTGTCGATTCTTATGACCCAGGCGATGGGACGCCATAAGGCCGAGCGGAGTCGTCCTCACTTACGAATATTACGCCCGAGTCGTCGATCCTCAAAAAACTGGCGCGGTCGTGCCAACTCCCAAGCACGATGAGCCGAAGGCCAGCCTGAGACTCGTCGAGTGCCACATGAATGTGGCCGAGCACGACCAGGTCTGCAACGCTTTCATCACTCTTGACGCACCGGCGATAGAGGGCGAGGTGTCGGCGGTCGTCGGACTCTTGATGACTGTTATTTGACCGCTCCAACCGACTCTCGAGTCGATTTGCGACTCCCTTTGGCATCGCCCGGAAGGCGAGGAGAAAGGCACGACTCTCCATAATCGCCTTCCAGAGTCCGCGAGCCCCGAAGCGATGGCCGTGTGTGAGATGGACCCGGAGGCCGTGGGACCGGAGCCGGAGTTCGTCGACGATCCACGTCGCCCCAAGAATGTCTTGGTAGAAGTTTCCGAGCCACCGATCGTGATTGCCCCCGAGGATGACGAGCCGGCCGCCCCGCCCCGAATAGGACGCCAACGCCTGGAGACCGGGGCAGGCCAGCGGGTCGCGACTGCGCTGACGGGCCGCGAACCAGAAGTCGCAGAGGTCGCCGATAATATAGAGGGCGTCGTCGGGTAAAAGCCGGTCGACGACAGCAGCCAGGCGAGCGCCTCGCTCGGGACGGTCAAGGCGGAGGTGGACGTCGCTGAGGAAGTAGTCGGGCACGGCTCTCGGTCCGGGGAAGAGTCAGAACGGGAGGTTGGCCGTCGATCGCGCACGCGATTGCCGGCGGGAGGGGACGACGAAGATGTTCGGCGAGGCGACGCCCTGCTCTGCCGCATGGACGAGGACCCGGCGACCGCTCGCCCGGATCGCGGCTCGGGCCTCTTTCACCGCAATGTCGGGCCGATTGCACTGGTGACTCAGGTGGAGTAGGACGACATGCTTTGGGCCGGAGGGGCCGGATCGTTGCAAGACCGCCTCGACAAGCCCAGCCCCTTGCGCGTTTGAGAGGTGGCCACGATTCCCCAGGTTCCGCGCGATGAGGTAGGCGGACCGTCCGGACTGTCGCTGAAGCTCAACGTCATAGTTAAACTCGACCCCGAGCAGATCGACGTCCGTGAGGGCGTCGGCGATAGCGGAGGTCCAGACGCCGGTGTCTGCGAGGTATCCCATCGAGACCGACCTCGCCTTGCGCTCGGCCCGCCCCTCGAACCGAAACCCGAATGTCGGGCCACCGTCGTGGGATAGCTCGATCGGCTCGACTCGCAGGCCATCCGGGGTGAGGAACGGTCGTTCGTCGTAGGCTCGGAAGAGGCCTGCCTTGTCGAGCGCATCGAGGTGGTCGAGCCGAGACAAGGGGCCGCGATGGGCCTCGTGTGCGTAGAGCGGAATCTCCCCGGTCACCAATCGGCCGAGCGTTGCCGAGTCGATGTGGTCACCGTGGGTATGGGTGAGGACGACTGCGTGAATGTCCTTCCACCCGACGCCAACGCTCTCCATCCGCTTTTCGAGCGTCCTCGGCCCAATCCCGAAGTCGACGAGCAACCCCGCACCTCCCGCCTTAACCAGCGTCGAGTTGCCGCGGGATCCGCTGGCGAGGACGGCGAATTGGACAGGCATCGGCTCGCCTTGATGGGAAAACCTGGACACAGCAGGGCTCGATTGAGTCTACTCAGGTGGCCGGTCTGGGACAACCCATCCTTCCAGCTCGAAAGCTTGTCGGCCCGAGATATACGCCTTGATCGCTAGAAAACAACGTCGAATGTAGCGCAGTCCATGCGGCTTTGGTGTACCATTTCTCTCGCTCTCCGTCACATCTTGGGATGGCCGTCCGCCTTCATCGTTCCGCCTGGAGGGTCGCGTGTCGCTGGTCTATCCATCTTCGCATCCCTTGGTGTTCGAAAAACTCGCGGCGCTGCGATCGATCGAGACGAGGCCTCCCGAATTCCGTCGGTTGGTGCGTAGCCTCGCCCAGCTTCTCGCGTTCGAAGCCACGGCCGACTTGCCGACCCGTGAGGTCACGGTGACGACCCCGCTCGGCGCGGCGACGTGCAGGGTCCTCTCCGACCCTGTCCTTATCGTCCCAATACTC
The DNA here is from genome assembly GCA_025356435.1 of Isosphaeraceae bacterium. Lineage (GTDB taxonomy): Bacteria > Planctomycetota > Planctomycetia > Isosphaerales > Isosphaeraceae > CAMFLR01. The sequence continues at coordinate 5,955 of JANXSY010000021.1, forward strand.
CGCGCAGGGCTAGGGATGGCCGATGGCATCCTCGACCTGATCCCCGACGCCCAGGTCTGGCACGTCGGTCTCAAACGCGACGAGACGACGCTCCTCCCCGCCGAGTACTATCGGAGGCTGCCGGAGCAGCTTCACAAGGCGACAGTGCTCGTCGTCGACCCCATGCTCGCCACGGCCGGTTCAGCCGTCCATGCCTGCGAGTTGATCCGCAAGCTCGGCCCCTGTCGTCTTAAATTCCTGGCCCTCATCGCCGCGCCCGAGGGGGTCGAACACTTTTCAAGGATGATGCCGGACGTGCCGATCCACGTCGGCGTGATCGACGAGCGGCTCAACGAGGTCGGATACATCTATCCCGGCCTCGGCGACGCTGGCGACCGGCAGTTCGCGACATTCGAATAACCACCCGACGCCGAGAGGGTTAACCCCGCGATGCGTGCCGTTGACTTGATCCGCAAGAAACGCGACGGATTCGCCCTCGACGACTCCGAGATCCGCTTTCTCGTCGCCGGGATCGCCGATGGCGAGGTGGCCGACTATCAATGGTCGGCGCTCTTGATGGCGGTCGTCTGGCGGGGGATGGACGACCGCGAGACCGCCACTCTGACCGACGCGATGATGCGTTCCGGCTCGGTCGTCGACCTCTCGGCCACGCCCGGACTGAAGGTCGACAAGCACTCGACCGGCGGCGTCGGCGACAAGACCTCGCTCATTCTCGCGCCAATCGCGGCCGCATGCGGTGTGCCCGTGCCGATGGTTTCGGGACGAGGACTCGGTCACACTGGCGGCACGCTCGACAAGCTCGAAGCAATCCCTGGCTTCAATGTGAATCTCGACCTGGAACGTTACAAGGCCGTCCTCGACGAATGTGGCCTCGTTTTGATCGGTCAGACGGCCGAAATCGCCCCCGCCGACAAGCGGCTCTACGCCCTTCGAGACGCGACGGCGACCGTCGAGTCAATTCCCTTGATCTCGGCCTCGATCATGTCAAAGAAGCTGGCTGAGGGGATTGACGGTTTAGTGCTCGACGTCAAAACGGGCAACGGCGCGTTCATGGAACGGCTCGAAGACTCTCGCAAGCTCGCCGAGACGATGGTTGCGATCGGCCGGGGGCTAGGCAAGACGATGCGGGCGCTCATCACCCGGATGGACCAGCCGCTCGGCTTGGCGGTCGGCAACGCAGTCGAGATCGCCGAATGCGTCGAGTGCCTCAGGGGGGGCGGCCCGAAAGACCTGGTGGATCTCTCGATCGAGCTTGCCTCGGAGATGGTCTTGATGGGCGGCCAGGCCGCGACGATCGAAGCCGCGCGACTCCGCTGCCTCGCCACGATCGCCGACGGCTCAGCTCTCGACCGCTTCCGTCGTGTTGTCTCTGCGCAGGGGGGAGACCCGAGAGCGATCGACGACCTCTCTCGCTTGCCGGCCCCTCGGAAACAGATCACGGTCTTCGCCGATCGATCCGGTTTCGTGCAGTCCCTGGTCGCGAGGCCGGTCGGGCAGGCGACGATGCTGCTCGGGGCGGGCCGAGCGCGGGTTGACTCGATCATCGACCCTGCCGTCGGCGTGATCTTGCACAAGAAAGTCGGCGACGCCGTTGCCGCCCGCGAGCCTCTCTGCACGCTCCTCGTCAATGACGAGCAGGCCCTTGACCAGGCGATGGCGATGATCCGAGGGGCCTACGGGATCGGCGACGCTCCCCCCTCCCCCGCTGACCTGATTGTCGAGCGCCTCTGACTCTGAAAGGCGTCTGCCTTGATATCTCCACTTCTTGCCGCGATCGACGCGACGCCGCTGTCAGAACGTTTGCGAGGGCTGGTCGGGATCGCGGTGATCCTTGGACTCGTCTTCGCCCTCTCAGAAAATCGGCGAGCGATCTCGAAACGTGTTGTCTTCTGGGGACTGGTGCTCCAGTGGGGCTTCGCGTTCCTGGTGCTCTACTCGCCCCAGGGAATCGAGTTCCTTCGCGGCGCGGGGGAGTTTGTGAAGGGGGTGCTCGACTCGGCGATCCGGGGCTCGGAATTCCTCTTCGGATCGAAGCTCGTCGATCCCAAAGGTCCGGCGGGATTTGTCTTCGCCTTTCGGGTCTTGCCGACCGTGATTTTTGTGGCCGCGTTCTTCGCGGTGCTCTACCACCTCGGGGTGATGCAGTGGATTGTGCGGGCGTTCGCGATCGTCATGGCGAGGCTGATGGGGGCGAGCGGGGCTGAGTCGCTCAATGTGGCGGCCTCGCTATTTCTCGGCCAGACCGAGGCCCCGCTCACGATCCGGCCGTATCTGCCCAGATTAACAAGATCAGAGCTGCTCACCGTAATGACGTCGGGCATGGCCCACGTCTCGGGCGGGGTGATGGCGGCTTATTTTGAGGTGGTCGAGGCGCGACACATCCTCACCGCCGTCATCATGACGGCCCCCGGCACGATCTTGATCGCCAAGATGCTGATCCCGGAGACCGAGACGCCCGAGACCCTGGGAAAGATCAGGCCGCACGAAGAGAAGCTCGACGCCAATCTGCTCGACGCCGCCTCTCGTGGCACGCGCGAAGGGTTATCGCTGGCGTTGAATATTGGCGCGATGCTGATCGCATTCCTGGGCCTGATCGCGCTGGTTAACACCGGACTCGGGCTGGGCGGGGGCTGGGTCGAGAGGCAACTGGGGACGCATTACGGCCTGGCCGGCCTCTCGCTCCAGACGATCCTCGGCACGCTCCTCGCCCCCGTCGCGTGGCTGCTCGGTGTCAACTGGGCCGACTGCCGCGAAGTCGGCGGATTGCTCGGGACACGGACTGTATTGAACGAGCTGATCGCGTTCGGAGACCTCGGCAGGTTGAAGGCGACGATCAGCGCCCGCTCCTACACGATCGCCACGTTTGCCCTCTGTGGCTTCGCTAACCTCAGCTCGATCGGAATCCAGCTCGGCGGCATCGGAGCGTTGGCACCCGAGCGCCGGGGCGACCTCGCACGGCTGGGGTTCCGGGCCTTGTTGGCTGGGACGCTCGCCAACTTCCTCTCGGCCTGCATCGCGGGGATCTTGCTATGAGCGACCTCTTTGAACGGATTGAAGCCGCCGCCGCGTCGATCCGGCAGACGATCGGCGAATTTCCCGCGACGGCCATCGTGCTCGGATCGGGACTCGGCCATCTCGCCGAGCAGGTCGCGTCGCCCCGGATCGTCGCGTACGCCGACATCCCCGGCTTCCCGACGCCGACGATCGAGGGCCATCAAGGCAACCTCATCGTCGGCCGACTCGGTAGTGCCGCGGTCGCGATGCTTCAGGGTCGGGTCCACTATTACGAGGGGTATGACCTCGAAACGGTCACGTTCCCGATCCGCGTCCTCGCCCACCTCGGAGTCACGACGCTGATTCTCACCGCCGCGACCGGCGGTATCGACCTGTCGCTGAAGAAGGGCGACATCGTCTGCCTCACCGACCACATCAACGGCCTCGGCTGCAATCCCCTGCGAGGGTCGAACGACCTCCGACTCGGCAAGCGGTTCCCCGACATGACCGCAGTCTATTCCGCGCGACTTCGGTCGATCGCGCTCGAAGAAGCGGCGCTACTTGGCATCGTGCTCAAGCCGGGAGTCTACTTTGCCCTCCCCGGTCCTAGCTACGAAACCCCCGCCGAGATCCGTATGCTCCGAACCCTCGGGGCCGACGTGGTAGGGATGTCAACCGTCCCCGAAGCGATCGTCGCCCGTCACGGCGGCATGGACGTGCTCGCCTTCGCGATGGTCACGAACGCCGCCGCGGGGATCACTGGCGAGATGATCGATCATGCCGAGGTGATCGACGTCGCCCAGGAGGCGGGCCGAAGGCTCGGCCGGATCATTGAGCAGGTCGTCTCTCGATTGAAGGCGTGATCGGAATCGCGGGGTGCCGCGTTACCGCAAATTCGGCAGTTTCTGGCCCAACTTTCGACGCCCCGCCGGGGTGACCCGCGAGTCGGCCAGGACGATCATGCGGAGGGAGGTCATCTCGGAGAGGTGGGGGATGCCAGCGTCGCTGACCTGGGTCCGGCCCAGATTGAGGTTCTGGAGTCGCGACAGTCGCTTCAGCGAGACAAGCCCCGCATCGGATACGGCGGTCCCGTGCAGGTAGAGCGTTCGGAGCGAGGTCAGCGTCGTCAGCGATCCGAGCGCCTCGTCGGTGACTTTGGTGCGGCTCAGGTTGAGCCAACTGATTTCCCCAAGCGTCGCGCCTTCGGCGAGTCGGGCGACCCCGGCATCGCCCACGAGGGTATCGCCGAGGTCGAGGCGTTCGAGTTTGACGAGAGATCGCAGGGCCACCATGCCGACGTCGTCGACCTTCGTCCGCGCGAGTTCGAGCGATGCGAGACTCACAAGGCCGCGAAGCTGAGCCAGCCCCTTGGAGGTGATCTTCGTGTTGCTCAGGGTCAGCGTTTCGAGGGTATCGAGCCCGGCGATCGAAGCGAGGCCTTGGTCGGTAATCGCGGTGGATGCAAGGTCGAGTTCGGTGAGACGACGGGTGTCTTTGAGTCGCGCGAGACCCTGGTCGGTGATCTTCGTGTCGGCGAGGCGGAGGTGTTCGAGGCGAGGGAACGACGAGACGTAGAAGAGCCCTAGGTCGCCGACAGAAGTTGCGCGGAGGTCGAGCGACTTCAGCGCTGATAGCTCTTTGAGCTTACTGAGCCCGACGTTGCTTACGCGTGTGCCCGCCAGGTCGAGCGTTTCTAGCTTCAAGAGCAGCCGCAGATGGCCGACCCCGAGGTCTCCCACGGTGGTGTCGGCGAGGATCAGCGACCGCAGGTTGACCAGGCGTTCAAGGTGAGAGATGCCGATGTCGCTCACCTTCGTGCCGGTGAGGTCGAGGATCTCGATCGCAGCGAGACCATCCAGATCGAGCTTGGCGAATCGTTCGCCTAGCCCTTTCATGTAGGCGAGGTCTTCGGCCGTCGGCTTAGTCTCGGCCTGCGCCTGGACTCGCGCGGGCGGGCCGATGAATGGCAACGTCCAGATGAGAATGGGGAGGAGTCGTCGTAGCACGTTGGTCTCTCGTCGGGGGGCGAGGCTAGACCACCGTGTCCAGCGTGTGGACCATCTTGCCGATGAGACGTCCCACTGTCAAAGGCCTTTTGGTGCCCGTCGGAGGGGTGTTCGGTTAGAATGAAAGGCCATCGAGCCACCCCCGCAGCCATCTCGGAGCCGCCCATGTCTGTGCTCGATCGCGAGGAATATATCGAGCAGGTCTACTTCTTCCAGGCGCTCCGCCAGCGGATCATGGACGGGATGCCGTCTCAGGAGGTTCTGGCCCGTGTCGGCGAGGAGATCCTCTCGTCGACCAAGCTACCAATGGCCATCTCATTCCTCCTGGGAGAGATCAAGGGGGCCGGATTATTGGCCCCCGGGATGGCCATGCTCAGCCACTATTTCACGGGCTTTCAGACCCACGTCATCGCGCAGGCCGAGGCCGACCTCACGCGGTTCTCGATCGACCAGGCTCTGCTCATCCTCGAACGCGAGGCCAAGTTCAAGGCCGATGGCCCGACCCCCGCCGGTCTGTTCGTCTATCAGTTCGAAGCCCTCTCGCGGAACCGGCTCGGCTACGTCAAGGGCCTCGCCGCGATGGCCATCGACCCTCACTACAGCGACGATTGGCGTGACTATATCGGACAGCTCGGTGCCCGGCTCGGTGACGTCGATTTCGCCGACCTGATCTATGTGCGTTCATCCTTCTTCGTGGCCGAGCGAAGGAGAAAGAATCCCGACTACGTCCCGAAATTCCCCACCCTCTTCGGCGAAAAAGAGGGCAAGATCGCCCGGGCCAACCGAGGCCGCGATCCCCTCTATCTCTTCTCGGCGCTCCAGCGCCAGCTCGGATATCCCGAGGTCCCCCGCATCCGACGCCCCGACGAGGCTGAGGCGCGGATCGCGCTCCTGGAACAGCGGGTGACGCAGCTTGAAAATCGAATCAAGGCGACCGAGAACGCGGTCAATCATGATTTCGACCTCTCCGAAGTTCTCGTCAAGCCTGAAGACACCGCAGGCTCGCCGACGGGGTGGGGCGTGAAGTCGTCGGATGTTTGAATCGAATCGATCACGGTCAACGACGCGAAAGATGGTCCCATGCTCTCCAAGGCTTTTCGACTCGCCGTATTCGTCATCCTCGCCGCATCGGCGTTCGCCCGCGCGGGCGAGCCGTTGACGTTCGAACGGATCGTGATCGACGACAATTTCCCGGGCGGCTATCAGGTTGAAGTGGCCGACGTGAACGGCGACAAGAAGCCCGACATCGTCGCGCTCGGCGGGTCGACGATCGCCTGGTATGAGAACCCCACCTGGACCAAACGGATTATCTCGACCGGCAAGCTGACCGCCGACATCATCAGCAGCGCCACCGCAGACCTCGACGGCGACGGCCGCGCCGAGATCGCCATCGCCTACGACTTTGCCATGAACGTCCCGACCCGGGGCAAGCTCCTGCTCGCCATTCAGGGCGACAAACCCGACGATCCGTGGACATTCAAGCCCGTCGCCGACGTGCCCAGTATCCACCGGGTCCGCTGGGGTGACATCGACGGCGACGGCCGACTCGACCTCGTTGTCGCCCCGATCTTCGGCCCGAAGGCCAAGCCGCCCGCCTTCGATGGCGATCCCGCCCGGCTCACCCTCTTCACCACCGGCAGCGATCCGAAGTCGGCAATCTGGAAGAACCGCGTCCTGGCCGAACTACCGGTCATCCACTCGATCGAGGTCATCAAAGGCCCGGTCAAAGCAGGGACTGCGACGATTTATACGGCGGACAACACCGGTGTGAACCACGTCTGGCTCCAGCATGTCACCGGGACATTGAATGCGAACCACCTCATCCCGGGCGCACCGGGGTCAGCCCCTCATCGCGGTTCGAGCGAGGTCCACAACGGCCACCTCGCGGGCGGGCTCAACTTTCTCGCGACGATCGACCCCTGGCACGGCTCCGGGGTCGCCATCTCCATCGTCGGCTTGACGACGTATGGCCCAAGAGCCGTCATCGACGACACCCTCGACGTCGGCCACGCCCTCTGGGTCGCCGACGTCGATGGCGACGGCAATGACGAGGTCTTCGCCGGCCACCGAGGTAAGGGAGCCAAGGTCTCGGCCTACCGATTCGACGGCAAGACCTGGACCCGGACCGTGCTCGACGACAAACTGACCGCCCAAGACCTTCGCGGCGGCGACATCGATGGCGACGGCACCCCCGATATCGTCGCCATCGGCGGCCAGTCGCACAACGTCGTCTGGTTCAAACCAATTCGTGCGAAGCCTTCGAATTAGTCTTCGTAGGCTGGGTCCACAACCAGCCTACGAAGCTTTCGAATGTTGGATCCCGACCCAGCCTACGAACGTTTAGGCCACGTTCCGCTTCCGTTCGAAGGGGAGGATGGCCTGGTTCTCGAAGAACTCGCCAATCGAGCCGACGACGTGCCGGAGGGCCTGGTCGGTCAGTTCGGGGTACATCGGCAGGGCGATGGTCTCGTTTGCGGCGGCCTCGGCAATGGGGAAGTCGCCCGGCTTGTGGCCGAGTGAGGCGAAGCAGACCTGGAGGTGGAGCGGGATCGGATAATAGATCTCGGAGCCTACCTTGCGACCGGCGAGGTGGGCGCGGAGGTCGTCACGATCGCCCGACGAGACCCGGACCACATACTGGTTGAAGACGTGATGATGCCCGTCACGCTCGGTCGGTAGAGTGATGAGGCGATCGAGGCCATCATCGACGAAGAGGTTACGATAGCGAGCGGCGACGGAACGTCGACCCTCGGTCCAATCGTCGAGGTGACGAAGCTTCACCCGGAGGACGGCGGCCTGGAGGGCGTCGAGCCGGGAATTAAAGCCGACTTCGTGGTGGTGATACTTCGGCTCCATCCCGTGGACGCGGAGCCGGGCGACCGACTTGGCGAGGACAGGGTCGTCAGCGGTGACCATGCCGGCGTCGCCGAAGCCGCCGAGGTTCTTGGAGGGATAGAAGCTGAACGCGGCGGCATCTCCGAGCGTCCCGGCGCGTCGGCCGTGATAGGCCGCACCGATGGCCTGGGCGGCGTCTTCGATCACGGCGATCCCGTGCTTCGTGGCGATGGCGTTGATCAGGTCCATATCGGCGGTCTGGCCGTAGAGATGGACGGGGATGATCGCCTTGGTGCGCGGGGTGATCGCGGCCTCGATCAGCGCGGGGTCGATATTGTATGTGTCGGGTTCGATGTCGACAAAGACGGGCTTGGCCCCGGTCCGCCAGACCGCGCCTGCGGTCGCGAAGAACGAATAGGGGGAGGTGACTACCTCGTCCCCCGGACCGATCCCGAGTGCGAGCAGCGGCAGCAAGAGCGCATCAGAGCCCGATGCACACCCGATCGCGTGCTTGGAACCGCAATACTCGGCCGCCTCAGCCTCGAAGTTCGAGACCTCTGGGCCGAGGATGAAATACTGGCTCTCGATTACCCCTCGGACCACCGCGTCGATCTCATCGCGGATCGACAGATACTGGGCCTTAAGGTCCAGAGCGGGCACCGACAGGGTCTCAGCTTGTTGACTCATCGGCGGACACTCCCTTGTCGCCTTGGGCGAAGACGCCATTCTCCAATCATTGGAGAATTTCGGACACCGCACCCTAGTCCTTATCGGGTTTTGCGTCAACGTCGTCCGCATTCGCCGACTCGAATCCCATTCCACCGAATGAATGACTCTCAGTGCCCTTCCATCGGCGCGTAGGAAACGGCCATTTCGGCGGCGGAGGCGAGGTCGGGCGGCGGGCCGTCGGACTCCAATTCCCGAACCCGTTCCTTGACCAGTTGTTGCAACAGAAGGTGCGGACCCAGGGGACGGCCTAGGAGGAAGCTCACCCCCGGATGACGGGCGATCAGCGCGTCGCGAGCCGCGGTCAGATCTCGGACCAGGTGGACACCCGTAGAGAGGAAATAGGGGACCATCAACACTCGCCCCGCCCCACGCTCGACGCATCGGTCCCCCGCCGTCGGGATTTCCGGCGCGGCGAGTTCCAGAAAGGCCGGCTCGACGATCGGATAATCGCCCATCGCGCCGAGTTCCGCAGCCATCTGGCGGAGGTCTTCATTGGCGGGGTCGTGGCGGCTACCGTGGGCAATCAGGAGGATCGCGGTTGGGGTCGACATGAATTACGATCGCCCGATCGAGGGAAGATTTGGCCCTCGGCGAGGGCTGACACAACCATTATAAGGCATCGTCCAGGGCGCGTCCCGATCCGGACTATCGGAACAAGAGATGATGCAAGACGTCGGCGGTGTTGACACGCTGATCATCGCCCCTCTAGATTGGGCGAGGAAGGATTCGCCAATTCCCACCGACATGGATGGATGAGCCATGCTCACGATCCGCCCCGCCTCGCCATCGCCGCTCCCCGATGGTTTTTCGTCGCTCGACGCAATTCGAATGATCGGGGGCGGCCTTTGAAACGCGTCCTTGAGTTCGACTCCCTGCGTGGGGTCGCCGCGCTGGCGATCATCATCAATCATATCTGGTTCCCGAAGATTGTCCCGTTGACGAGCGGGGTCTATCTCTTCTTCGTGCTCTCGGGCTATCTGATCACGTCGATCATCCTGAAGAACTCGAACGAAAAGAACTTCCTCACGGCCTTCTATGGGCGGCGATCGCTGCGGATCTGGCCAATCTATTATCTCGCCCTCGCCGCCGTGATGGCCTTCAACGTCGTCTCGCCCCGGCCGGAGCCGACTAACGGGCTGACCTATTTCTTGACCTATACCCAGAATATCCACGAGTACTGGTTCGGGTCAGAAAGCCCGTTCATCCACGGATTCCATCACACCTGGACCCTCGCGATCGAGGAGCAATTCTACCTGGTCTGGCCGCTCTTGATCTGTGCCCTTGGGGCAAGGTCGGTGGTGCCGATGGCGGTCACGATCGCGGCGATGTCGGTTATCGCCCGGGGTTTGGGGTTCGGCCAGTGGATCTTGCTCACGCAGTGCGACGGCTTCGCCCTCGGAGGTATCCTCTCGGTCGTATTCTCGAATCGCGAGCGGTTGGAACGCTACTGGCCCCGGTTCCAATCGGCGTTCCTCCTGACGGGAGTCGCCGCGATCGGCTTTGCGGCCATCGGCCCGAGAATCATGACGGGCCTGGGGCTGGGTTTACCGCTCTGGGCGGCGAGTTTCAAACTCTTGGCCATCAACCTCTTCTTTTTCGCCTCGGTCGGACTCGTCGCCCGCAATGCAGGGCATCCGTGGCTCAAGCTGCTCCGGGCACGGTCGCTGATCTATCTGGGCCAGATCAGTTATGGGCTCTACCTCTATCATTACATCGTACTCTGCATGGCCCGCACCCTTCTCGATCATGCGGGCCTGGGACGGCCTTGGTGGAGTGACTTCACCATCTTCGCCGCCAGCCTGGGAATTGCCACGCTCTCTTGGAAATATGTCGAGCGTCCCATCCTCAAGCTCAAGGATCGCTTCGCCTATCGAGAGGGAGACCTCTTGCCCCGCGTCGAGGAGGGTGTCTCACACGGATCTGCCCGACTCGGGTCACGTCGGGAGACCGAGGTTGTGGTGGAAACTCGGGGCTGAGATCTTGCGACCGTACTCGGCCCGACTCCCTCTGGAGGCCGGGGTGTGGTATCATGGAACGTCGAATCGTCCTCCGCACGACCTCACGGACCCGAAACGAACCCATGTTCCACCCTTGGCACGACGTCACCCCTGGGGAGCACCTTCCCACGGAGTTCAACGCCCTGGTCGAGATCCCGATGGGGTCGAGCGTCAAATATGAGCTGGACAAGCGGACGGGCCTGCTCAGGCTCGATCGCGTGCTCTATTCGGCCGTCTATTACCCGGCGAATTACGGGTTTATCCCGCAGACTTACGCCGAGGACGACGACCCGCTCGACGTGCTCGTGCTCTGCCAGGAAGCTGTCGCGCCGATGACGCTCGTCACCGCGCGAGCGATCGGGCTCATGACGATGCTGGATACCGGAAAGCCCGACCACAAGATCCTGGCCGTCGCGGTCGGCGACCCTGAATTCAACAGCTTTCACGAGGCCGACGAACTGCCCCCGCATCGTCTCAACATGCTCCGCCGCTTCTTCCAGGATTATAAGATGCTGGAAGGCAAGGAGGTCTTGGTCGATAAGATCGAGCCTGCGGCCAAGGCGCTGCCGATCATTGAAGACTCACTGTTGCGGTATAGCCAGCACCGCCGTCGTGGGTTCCACTAAGCCGATGCGAGCGATTGTGGTCGGCGGCTCAGGCCAGATCGGGGGATGGCTCCTCCGCATCCTTGCGGAGAGAGGCCACGAGGCTGTGGGGACGTATCAGAGCGTTCCCTACCTCGACCTCGTTTTGGTCGACGCCTCCCGGCTCGAAGAGTCTGCCGCGTGGCTCCGAGAGCTGCGGCCCGACGTCGTCTTCTACCCCGCCGGCTTCACCTGGGTCGACGGCTGCGAACGCGACCCCACGCGGGCGCTCTCGGCGAACCTCGAACAGCCGCTCAACCTCGCCCGGGTCGCTGCCGACCTCGGGGCCAGGTTTGTCTATTTTTCGACCGATTATGTGTTCGACGGTCTTGCTGGCCCCTACGACGAGCTTTCCGCGACCAATGCGGTCTCGGTCTACGGCCGATCGAAGCTCGACGCCGAACATGCCCTCACGCGGGAGCTTGGCGACTCTGCGATCGTCGTCCGGACCTCATGGGTCTTCGGCCCTGAGCGGCAGGGGAAGAACTTCGCCTATCAACTGGTGAAGGCACTCGGCCAGGGCCGGACCCTCGACTGCCCTTCCGACCAACTCTCCAGCCCCAGCTATGGCCCCGACGTAGCGCGGGCGGTTGTCTTGCTCGTGGAGGCGGGGTATTCGGGCCTGATTCATGTCGCCGGGCCGGGTGTGATCGACCGGGTCGAGTTCGCCCGTTCGCTGGCCGTGGCCTTCTCGCTCGAACCTGACGGGATCGTCGGTCGGACGACGGCGGAACTCGGCCAGGGGGCTCCTCGACCCCTCCATGGAGGACTGCTGACGCCTCGTCTCGATGCGATCCTTCCGGGCGTGATGCGTCCTCTCGACCATTCGTTGGCCGACTTCGTGGCCCGGATTGCGGGTGGCGAAGGCTGGGCCATCCCCGAAAAATAGCAGCGCCGGAGACTCAGGTGGGAGCCGACTGATTGCGGCGGGACCAGGGAGTCAGGACGGCGTCGTCGATCGTGGGATGGCAATCGACGAGCATCCCGAGACGAACCTGGTCGAAGACGGCCGACACCCTCGCGTTTGCCTCACAGATGCGTAGACATCCGCCAGCCCGATCAAGCTTAAGGTGATGTGCGACCAGCACGCCGATCGCCCGGCCCGAGACATGGCCGACATAGGCCAGGTTGAGCACCACCCGGCGCGGCATTCCTTGCTCGAACAGAGTCTGCAACTTGGCTCGGAGCGGGTCGATCGAGCGGTCGAGATCGAGTTCGGGAGACCTGGGAGTGACGACCACGACGCCCTCGATTACCTCATGCTTGGGGATGAGCACGCCGTCAAAATCGTCGAGGATCGAGAAGTCTTCGGTTTCCTGCTCCTCGCCGTCGAGGGTCGCCCCCTGGTCTTGATTCCAGAGCCAGCTAACGACCATGTCGTCAACCTTCGCCCGAGGTGCCGGGGCACCGCCGACCTCGACGGTGAACGCCAGCGAGCCGACCTGAATCTTGTCCTTGTCGCGGATCTCGGCCTCGGCATCCCGCAGGATACGGCCGTTGAAGAGCGTGCCGTTTGTGCTCCCGAGGTCCCGCAGGAAGAGCCTTGACCCTCGCCTCTCGATCGCGGCGTGGAACCGGCTGACGGCCGGGGAGCCAGGGCGGAGGTTACAGGTCGAGTCGCGGCCGATCACGAATCTCGGCCCTTCGATCGAGACCGACTTCCCCTTACTCGCCCCTTGATGCGAGACGAGTTTGAGAATCGACATGACGGGCAGGCCCTCGGCGGGGGTGGATGCGACGCGATTGGGCTCAGAATCCGACGCCGGGTGGGCCTCGTACGGTGGAGAGGGGTCTTCGAATCGCGTGAGCGACGCCAGGATCTCGTAGGGCAGCGACCGGAGTTCCGGGGTCTCGGGCCAGGGCGTGTCTTTCGCGGTCGCCTCGTCGGGATAGATCGCGACTTCGCGTGCCAGGCCCGTGACCGAGAAGATCGCGTCGAGGGGCGACCTCAACCCGCAGACCCGCAGAGCCCCGCCCCGGGCCGCGACGCATTGACGCACCGCCTCAGCCACCGCGCCGGCCGCCCAGCTTGAAAGGCGTTCGACACCAGCGAAGTTGAGAATAAGCCGATGATGCCCCGCCTCGACGAGTGCCATCAGGTCACCGTACAACTCGGTCAGGTCATCTTCCTTGATGAGCGACGTGTCGGTGAGAACAACGATCGTGATCCCTCGACCGCGTTCGAGGCGGAAGCGCGTCCAGCCCTTCGGCAACGACTTCTTCGCCGTCGGCGTCTTCTTATCGACCTTCGGCGCATGCCTCCGTGTCAGGGAGATCCGGCCGAGCAGGTCGTGCCAGTTCTCGGCCTCCGCTCCGGTCCTCTGGTCGTCGAGCGTGCTGACGATCCAATCCTCGATCCGTCGCCCTTCGTCGGGACGGTCTCCGGTCTCCGTGACCTCCGTCTCAAGGTCGATATCTTCGTCTTTCAGGGTGAAAGGCAGGGCGATTTCCGCACTCACCATGAGCCTTGCTCCCGTCTACGACGTTGAAAAACGAGACAACAACCCGACCACGGCCCATAGGCGGGCGGTCTCACGTCGTCCATGAATTAATGACGGCAACGACCGATGAGGTGTCGATACGTTGGGTCGAGCTTCCGCCGCGAGGGAAAGCGAGGCCGTCCGAGCAGGCCCGCGTTATCGCGAAGCCTTTTCTATCCCTATCAGCGTGAACCGTCGCCCGATCGGACAGGAAAAATTGGTCGAAATCGAGATAATCGCGATGTCAATCCAAGCACGCATTTGGACGCACCAGTTTGTCGCGACGTCTCTCCCTGCTGTTCGCGACAGTCCTGACGCGGATCAGTCTCCTGTCGGGAGTGCCGCGATCTCGGTCGACAAGGCAACCTACGGCTGACCCGTGTTGGGACAGGAGATCAAGACGCCCGCGAACGATGTGGAACTCCGCCTGATGAAGGCCGCCCAGATGCGAATTCTCGTCGACTGTACGGGGATCGATTGCCCGGCGAAATATCTGGTAGGCATCGTGCCGGAAAGCCAGAAGATAGGAACAAGTGGTCGGGGGCGGCAGACGTCAACGACGAGAATCGGATCTCATTCGCTGACGTCCCGCCAGGCCGATATGTCGTCCGGGGCCGGCTGAATCCGTCGACCGCCTCGCGAAGTGACTCCCACGCGACATTCTCAATTCACGAGCGAATCAAAGACGCGAACTTTCGCCCAGGTCTCTTTGTTTTCCCTGACAAAATCGAGATGCCGGGGGGCATCCTGATAGACGTCGTGAGCAGCGCGGGTGGCGAAGACGACGTGCAGTGCCACATCGAAGTCGCGGTCGTTGACGGGCCGGTCCAGGTCGGTTTCGAGGAGCCCGGCCGCGAAGAAGTCGACCCCCGGGTGGCCGGTCAGATACTTCTTGCAGGCGACGACGAGGGCCTGGCGGTTGGCGTCGGTGGCGTCTTTGAGCTGGAAGTAGACGTTGTGGGCGAGCTTACTCACGTCGAGAGAACCTCACGAATGGTGGCGGTGGTGACGGGGCGGATCACGCCTCGTTCAGTGATGATACCGTCGATCAACTCAGCTGGGGTCACGTCGAACGCGGGGTTGTAGACGTCGATCCCGTCGGGTGCCGTGGCGAGGCCGAATCCCCGAGTGATCTCGCTAGGGTCGCGCTGCTCAATCGGGATGCCCGAGCCGTCGGGAAGGGTCAGGTCAAAAGTGCTCGACGGGGCCGCGACGTAGAACGGCAAGCCGTGAGCCTTCGCAAGCAGGGCGACGCCGTAAGTACCGATCTTGTTTGCGGTATCGCCGTTGGCGGCGATCCGGTCGGCTCCGACGACGACCATCCCGACTTTGCCTTCCTTCATGACCTGCGCGGCCATGCTGTCGCAGATCAGGGTGACGGGCACCCCCCGGCGCTGAAGTTCCCAGGCGGTGAGTCTGGCCCCCTGGAGCAACGGCCGGGTCTCGTCGGCAAAGACGCGAGGGGCCTTGCCCTGTTCGTGTGCGGTGTAGATGACGGCGAGAGCGGTGCCGTAGTCAGCGGTCGCGAGCCCGCCCGCGTTGCAGTGGGTCAGAATCCCCTGCCCCGGCTCGACGAGTTCCGCGCCGTGGCGGCCGATGGCGCGGCACATGGCCCGGTCTTCGGCGGCGATCCGGTTGGCTTCGGCGAGCAGAAGGTCGAGGGTCTCGGCGGGATTGAGACCGGGCGCGATCGACGCCCCGAACCGTTCCATCCGGTCGAGAGCCCAGAACAGATTGACGGCCGTCGGACGAGACGTGCCGAGGAATTTTGAGGCCGATTGCAGGGCCGTCTCGACCCCGATCCGCCCTTCAGCGAGGCCGGTCCTGGCCCCGATCACGGCACCGAAGGCGGCCGCGATCCCGATCGCAGGCGCTCCCCTGACCCGGAGCGACTTGATCGCTTCCCAGACCGTCGGGACGTCGGCGCAGTCGATCTCGACGAATTTGTTGGGCAGGAGCGTCTGGTCGATCATCCGAAGGACGCCCGTCGCCGCGTCGCCGACCCAGCCGACGGTCGCGAGCGACGCGCCGGCTGGGTCTTGGAGGTCAATCCTCACTGGTCGTCCTCGTCCTCGTCCTCGTCGTCTTCCGACTCCTCGGGGTCGACCCAGGCGTAGAACTCGGAGTAGATGTCCCAGATCGAGCGCATCGCGGCCTTGAGGTCGTTGTTCTTGAACGGAGGGTGCTGGCCGCTGAACCCGGCGACCTCAACGCAGATCTTGAGCAGTTCGAGGTTCTGCTGCCTCATTTCGAGGAAGATCTGAGTCTGGGTGTCGACTTCGAGCGCTTCGCCGAGCGCCTCGCCGACATCTTCCAGCTCAGATTCGATATCGTCTTCGTGTTCGTTTTCGTGTTCAGACATCGTTCATCTCCGGGGAAAGGGGAAAGTCGCTCAGGTTGCCGAAGGCACGGCATCCCAGGCGACGAAAGGATATCCGAAAGTTTCCGCCACCGCGCGGTTGGTGACGTGGCCGCCCGCGATATTCACGCCATCGGCCAGCCCAACCACCTTGTCAGCCACGCTCCGCCAGCCGTGTTTCGCGAGCTGGATTACGTAAGGAAGGGTGACGTTGCAGAGCGCATACGTGCTCGTCCGGCCGACCGCGCCCGGCATGTTGGTGACGCAGTAGTGGACGACCCCGTCGATCACATAGGTCGGATTCTTGTGTGTGGTCGGCCGACTGGTTTCGATGCAGCCCCCCTGGTCGATCGCGACGTCCACAATCACCGCGCCTGGCTTCATCCTCGACAAATCGTCGCGCCGGACGAGACGAGGGGCACGCGCCCCGGTGATGAGCACCGCCCCGATCACGAGGTCGGCACGCTCGATCGATTCGAGGATCGTGTGACGGTCGGAGTAGAGCGTCGTGACGTTGGGAGGCATGATATCGTCGAGATACCGGAGCCGGTCGAGATTGACGTCGAGAATGCGGACGCTCGCACCCAGGCCCGCCGCGACCTTCGCCGCGTTCGAGCCGACAATCCCGCCGCCCAGGATCGCCACCTCCGCCGGTGCGACGCCGGGGACGCCCGAGAGCAGAATCCCGCGTCCCTCGTTGGGACGTTCGAGATACTTCGCCCCCTCCTGGATGCTCATCCGCCCCGCCACTTCACTCATGGGCGTGAGGAGCGGAAGGTTGCCCTTGGCGTCGCGGATTGTCTCGTAGGCGATCGCGGTCACGCCCGACTGAAGGATCGCCCGCGTAAGGGCTTCGTCGGCGGCGAAGTGGAAATAGGTGAAGACGGTCTGGCCCGGCCGAAGCCGGGGCCATTCGGTCGGCTGCGGCTCCTTGACCTTCACGATCAAGTCGGCTTTATCCCAGATCTCGTCGACTTTCGGGACGATCCGAGCCCCGCCCGCCATGTACATCACGTCGGCGATGCCGCTGCCCATCCCCGCGCCCGTCTCGACGAGCACGGTATGGCCGTTCGCGGTCAGCTCTTCGGCACCGACCGGGAGGAGGGCGACGCGATACTCGTCAGACTTGATCTCTTTCGGCACGCCGATGATCACGATCGGACCCCCCGCGTTGAGATCGCAGTCTGACTTTGTAGAGAGTTCGGGCGCGGTTGAGGTCCGCCGACGTGAGAGGTAGACCCGCTTCACGACTGTTCCGCCGCGCCTTCTCGCACTACGACCCCGGGGTCAAGCCTGGACAGGCTTCTTCACCCGACGCTTCTCGCGGCTGGCCTTCCAGTCGTTGTGGAGGCCTTTGAGTTCCTCGTAAGTCACGCCGTCGTGTTCCTCGCCTGATTCCCAGCGGGCCATCAAGACTTTGAGCCGGTCGCGGAGCGGCCCCTTCGGCAGGAATCGTCCCCGGAACTTCTTGAGGACCTTGAGGCGGAGATCGGCCGGGGCCCTGGGGACGACCGGAGCGGCGGGAACAGGAGCAGCCTCGGCGGCGGCGACGGGCGCAGCGGCTTTTTTGTCGGCTTTTTTGTCGGCTTTTGCCATCGGAGGAACCTAACCTTCGTTTCGCGAGTCGCGTTCTTCGAAATCGGCTTGAAGGGCGCAGCCACGCCCGGAAGGGCACGAGTCTAGCAAAACGACCCCCGCCTTGACAAGAACGGGTTGAAGGGCTCAGAAGGATTGCTCAATCACAAACCCTTGGGACGTCTCGCGTGGTACCCGTTCTTGAACCGGTTGACGATCAACTTCCGCTCGGGCCGCACGTCTTTTACCGCCTCACCCCCTGGTTCGAGAACTGCGGCCAACCTATTTTACAGCGTTCCTTCGCCACAAAATGGACCTGGCAATCCTCCTGTCCGAACCACCGGCCGTCTTGACCCATCCTCAACTCGCTCCGTAGGATGACCCGTCCTAACCTTCGAAAGACGAAGGGCCGGCCTCGCTATCGCGGCACCGTACAGGTCCGCCAGGAGTTCGCGGTGAGCGGTGATCGTGCCATCGAGACGTTGCGGGAGGCACTTCGGCTCTCGCCTGAAAATATCCCGCTGCGACGACACCTGGCCGAGTCGTTGCTCGGCACCGGTCGGCCCGAGCTAGCCGAGGCCGAGTTCCGTGAGGCGCTGACGATTGCCCCTGACGAGCCGACGCTCAAGGTCGGGCTCGCCAATGCGTTCCTGCAACAAGGCAAGAGCACGCTCGCTATCGTGATCCTCGAAGACGTTGTCAAGAGGTCCGACGCCCCGGCGCAAGCTTTCATCACCTATGCACGGCTCCTCTTCCACGCGGGAGACGTCGGCGAGGCCGTTCGCCAGTATCGGCTCGGGATCGACGCCGACCCTGAGGTTGCCGACCGCGAGTTCTCCGAACGCCTCGGCATCCGCCACGACCTTGATGAGGACGACGACACCGACTTCGACGACTCCAGCGACGATGTCGTTGAGGGGCGGGTCCGGTCGTCGTGGGACGAGACCGGCGCGGACCCCTCGATCGAGATCGAGCGGCCCGACCTCCAGTTCGCCGACGTCGGAGGGATGGAGTCGGTCAAGGAAGAGATCCGGATGAAGATCATCCATCCGCTTGATCATCCTGAGCTATACAAGGCTTACGGTAAGACGATCGGCGGTGGGATCTTGCTCTACGGCCCCCCAGGCTGCGGCAAAACCTATCTCGCTCGCGCCACGGCCGGCGAGATCAAGGCGGGGTTCCTCGCCGTCGGGATCAACGACGTCCTCGAAATGTGGATCGGCAACAGCGAACGGAACCTCCACTCCCTGTTCGAGCAGGCGCGACAGCACACCCCGTGCGTCCTGTTCTTCGACGAGGTCGACGCCCTGGCCGCGAGCCGGGCTGACCTCAAGGCGACCGGCGGGCGGCAGCTCATCAACCAGTTCCTTGCCGAACTCGATGGCATCGGCGGGCCGAACGACGGCGTGCTCGTCCTTGCCGCGACCAACGCGCCGTGGCATCTCGACTCGGCCTTCCGCCGCCCCGGCCGGTTTGATCGGATCCTCTTCGTGCCGCCGCCCGACCTCGCGGCCCGTGCGTCGATTTTAAGGCTCCTCTGCCGCGACAAGCCGCTCAAAGATGTCGACTTCGAACAGGTGGCCAAGAAGACCGAAAACCTTTCGGGTGCTGACCTGAAAGCCGTGCTCGATGTCGCCGTCGAAGCCAAGCTTCGCGAGGCGATGAAGGCCGGCGTGCCCAAGCCAATCACGACCAAAGACCTCCTCGCCGCCGCGTCGACCATCAAGCCGTCGACCCGCGAATGGTTCTCGACGGCTCGAAACTATGCGCTCTATTCCAACCAGGGCGGCATCTACGATGATATTCTTAAATACTTGAAGATGTAATGAGCACAGCATTCTTGCGCGGGGTTGTTCTCTACGAGCAAAATCGGTTCGACCTCGCCGATCGCGAGTTCCGCCAGGCGCTGGCCGACGACCCGGACAGTGCCTCTGCGCATTCGTACCTCTCGCTTTGCCTGTCGCACGTCGACAAATACGACGAGGCGCTCCGCGAGGCCGAGGAGGCTGTGCGGATCGAGCCGGGCCAACCTTTCTCCCACTACACGAGGGGGCGAGCGCTTCTCGGTCTCGGCCGGCATCGTGAAGCCGAGGCGTCGGCGCGGCAGGTGATCGAGCTTGAGCCGTTCAGCACTGATGGGTTCGCCCTGCTCGCGAGTATTGAGGTCGGCCGTCGCCGCTGGGCCGAGGCGCTCGAAGCGGCGACGCAAGGGCTGGCGATCGACCCCGAGCATCTCAGCTGTACGAACCTC
>JANXSY010000217.1 GCA_025356435.1 Isosphaeraceae bacterium
GAACTCTATCTCGCCTCGGCCGACTGGATGCCGCGCAATTTCCGCCGACGGGTCGAGGTCATGTTCCCGATCGAAGATCCCAGGCTCCATCATCGGGTCGTCGATGGCATCCTCGGCGTCACCCTGATGGACAACGTCAAGGCCCGAATCCTCCAGCCTGACGGAACCTATCGCCGTTGCGCCCACGCCCGCCCCGGCGAGCCCTCGATTCGTTCGCAGGTGGAGTTCCAGAACTTGGCCCGTGAGTTTTACGGCGGCACGGCTACCCTCGCCCCCCGTTAGGATGTGTCGCTCGGGTTAGACCGCCGATCTCTCCGCAACGAGAGTTCAACGGCCGGACATCTGCGAGTCCTCGACCATCTTAAGGGCGACGGTCGCGCGCGGCTTGCCGGTCCACAAGAGGAGGCGGACGGTTGCAAAGTAGGTGTTCGGCGCGAAGTCGTCGATCGACCAAGACGCGACGTACCGGACGACACCGAGGCCGGGCGGCCCGAACGGCTCGGTCCGGGCCTTGATCGTCTTGACGATGGCCAGTGGGAAGCCCACGGTGGCAAGCACTTTGGCGAGGTTCACTGATTCCAGGGCGTCTCGACCCAAAGCGGGAAGGCCGCAGGGCCAACCTGGGGCAGGTATTTGAGGTCGAAGAATATCACAAACAGCACCGGGGCGTGCGACGCCGACTTCTGGGCCGAAAGCGGCGATCCATAGGTCAACATCCTGTCGCTTCGCCTTACCCCGTCGCTCGAACAGAGTTCGGCGTCAATGGCCATCTGAACACCGATTTGCGACCCGGTTGGCCAGGTTCACATGGCTTAAGGAATGAGAGCACAGAAGGCACCGGCTCATTCCGCGAGCCTGCCGACAACTTTGATCTCGGCCGGGGCGAGGGTAGCGAGTCCTCTCACGTCCGGGCTACGAATGGGTGCCTTCTCCTGGGCGAAGGTCGGTAGTCCGAGCACCACCAAGGCAAAAAGAGTGAACCGGGAAAGTCTCATCGGGCGGTTCTTTTCAAAGGAGCCCGTCGAGCCGGCCATCGAGTGCGACCCCGGGCGCTGCGGCAATGGGCTGGCTTGGCGGGTTGAATAGGGTCGCGAAGTGCGTCATAATGGGGTTGTGAAGAACGACGCCGTGAGCCTCCGCGAGGGATGACCCGTCTACCCTCCTGCCCGACTATCCCGCCTCTCGACCGTTCCGCATCCGCGCGGAAAACCCGCTCAGACCCAGACTGGATAAGATTTTCATGACTCGTCGCCGCGTCGGACTGTGGTTGATTGGTGCCTTTGGCGGCGTCGGGACGACGATCACCCTGGGCCTTACTGCGATGGCCAAGGGTCTATCGGGGCGGACCGGCCTCGTCACCGACCTGCCGATGTTCGAGGGGCTTACCCTGCCCGAACCCGGTGACTTCGTGATCGGCGGCCATGACATCCGCCAGACCTCATTCGTAGAGTCGGCCGAAGAGTTTCGCCGCAACTCGGGGGCATTCAGCGGTGAGCTGATCGCGGCGTGTCGCGACGAGTTGAAGGCCGCCAGCGACCGCGTCCGGCCCGGCACGAAGCTTGGTTCGGGGGCCTCGATCTCGCGGATGGGCGACTGGGGCGACGCCCAGCCCGCGCGTACTGCGAAAGAGGCCGTCGACCGGATCGGTGCTGACCTCGCTGCGTTCGTCGCGGCCGAGAAGATCGACCACCTGATCGTCCTGAGCGTGGCTAGCACCGAGGCTCCCTTCCTGCTCGGAGACGTCCATCAGACGTGGGACGGCCTCAACGCGGCGCTCGGGTCTATCGGCCCTGACCTCCTTCCTTCCAGCTCGCTCTATGCCCTCGCCGCGATCCAAGCCGGGCATACCTATTTGAACTTCACTCCGAGCCTCGGGGCGTCAATCCCGGCCCTGTATGAACTCGCCGAGAAGACCGGCTCGCTGCATGGCGGCAAAGACGGCAAGACGGGCGAGACCCTGATGAAGACGGTGCTCGCCCCGATGTTCGCAGCCCGGAATCTCGAAGTGATGAGCTGGGTCGGCCACAACATCTTCGGCAACCGTGACGGCGTTATTCTCGACGATCCGGTGAACAAGTCATCCAAAGTCGACACGAAGGACCGCGTCGTCACCCAGATCCTTGGTTACAAGCCGAAGACCCTGGTCACGATCGAGTATATCCCCGACATGGGCGACTGGAAGACTGCCTGGGATCACATCCACTTTCGTGGTTTCCTTGATACCAAAATGACCCTCCAGTTCACCTGGCAAGGCTGCGACAGCCTGCTCGCCGCCCCCCTAGCCATCGACCTCGCTCGCCTGGCCGACTTGGAGAGGGGCCGCGGCGGGAAGGGTCTCATGACGCACCTCGCCGCCTTCTTCAAGGGCCCTGAAGGAGTTGGCGAGAATGACTTCTTTAAGCAGACGAGGATGTTGGAGGAATATGTGGCGAAGGCGAAGCAATGACGGAGAGGGTGTTCATTGAGGTGAATTGCCGCACCCTGCGATTGCCACCGAGTCGGATGGATGGTGCTGATCCGCTGAAGCTAAGACGTCAGATCGAGAGGTTCGCGTCCAGTTCGTCGGGCATACCGGACCTCGTCGTCTACGGGGAAGCTCGTCGCCAATCTTTAGCCTCTCGGCAAGACACCCCATTCGCTCGCGGAACGGGCCAATATGCTTTGGGAGAATGAGGGGGAGGATTTCCTCGCGCTCCTCAAGCGGAGTTTCAATCGAGTCCTTGTCGACTTGGTGGATTGGTCGTCTCTTCTCTCATCCCACGAGACCACGCCGAGTCTCTCCTCGATCAATCATTCTTAACGAGCTTCATTCATGCGTCTCGCCTTCAGCACTAATGCCTATCTGAAATACCCCTTCGAGGAGGCCGTCGCGCGGATCGCCTCGCTCGGCTACGAGGGACTTGAGCTGATGGCCGACGTGCCGCATGCTTGGCCCGCTTACATGCTCGAAGGGCCGAAACAGGCGATCCGCGACGCGATGGCGAAGCACGGTCTGAGGTTCTCGAACGTGAACGCGTTCATGATGCATGCCGTCGACGACCATCGCCAGCACTTCTGGCATCCGTCGTTCATCGAGCCCGACCCCAACTATCGTCGGGTGCGGATCGACCATACTTGGAAGGCCCTCAGCCTCTGCGCTGAGCTCGGGGCCCCGCACATCACCACCGAACCGGGGGGGCCTATCGACCCTTCGCAGACCCGCCAGCAGGCGATCGACCTCTTCGTCGAGGCCCTAAAGCCGCTGGCAGAGCATGCGTACAAGCTCGGCGTCGGCCTCCTGATCGAGCCTGAGCCCGACCTGCTCGCCGAGACGACCGACCAATATCTGGAGATCGCCGAACGGGTAAACGCCCCGTCGATCGGCCTCAACTTCGACGTCGGCCACGCCTTCTGCATGAGCGAAGACATTCCCTCGCAGATCGCCAAGCTGGCCCCTCATATCAAGCACTATCATTTCGAAGATATCGCCGCGACGCGGGTTCACCACCATATGGTGCCGGGCCTGGGTGCAATTAACTTTGCCGAGGTAGTGGAAGCGATCAAGAAATCAGGATATGACGGCTGGATTACGGTCGAACTATACCCGAACATCGATGATCCCGACGGCGCGGCGCGGCGTGCGATCGAGGTGCTCGGGCCGATGGTCAAGGGAGCCTGAATTGGGCCTCAAGCCGTATCTCCAACTCGTTCGACTGCCCAACCTCTTTACGGCAGCGGCCGACCCACTCGCAGGATTTCTGATTGTGGGCGGGGCCTTGGCCGAGACGAGGGCCTGGCTGCCACTCGTCCTGGCCGGAGTCTCGATCTACGCGGCCGGGATGATCCTCAATGACGTCTTTGACTACGATGTCGATCGCGTCGAACGGCCGGCCCGGCCCCTACCCTCAGGGCGGGTTTCGAGGAAACTGGCGACGGGCCTGGGAATCGCTTTTCTCCTGCTGGGCCTAGGCTTCGCGGCATTCGGAGGGACGCGGAGCCTGATCGTGGCCGTGGTGCTCTCGGGCTGTGTCGTCGCTTACAACGCGGGATGGAAACGGATCTGGCTCGGCCCGGAAGCGATGGGGGCCTGCCGGTCGCTCAACCTTTTGCTAGGCATGACGCTCGTCCCCACGCTCGGCGGACCAGTCGGCTGGCTGGCTGCCGAAGTGTTCGGGCTGTTCGTAGTCGGTGTTACCTGGATCAGCCGGAACGAGATGAATCCGCGGGTCGCGCCGACGCTCAGGGGCGGCCTCGCCGTCCAGCTTTTCTCAATCATGGGGATGGTCGCGGCCGTGATCGGGCTACGCCGAGATGCGCCTGATCTCGGCGTTGGGTTCGCTTTGGGGATGATCGTCCTGTTGGCGACCGCTACCGTGGTCATCAGGACCGGTTTCCTCGCCCTCAGGGCTCCTTCCTCGAGCACACTCCAGGCTGCGGTCAAAACGGGGGTGTTTAGCCTGGTCTGGCTCGACGTCAGCCTGGTCGCGTCGGCCCGGGGTCCGTGGATTGCGCTGGGCGTCGCCGTGCTCTGGGTTCCGGCTTTCCTGCTGGGTAAGTGGCTCTATTCGACCTGAAATCGAGGCATTCGATGCGGCTCGGATACAACACCAACGGTCTCCCCCATCATCGGCTCCTTGACGCCATCGACCTCCTCGCCGAGGAGGGATATCAATCGGTCGCGATTACCCTCGACGCCGGGGCTCTTGACCCCTATCAAGATGGCGTCGACCTCGATCGTCAGGTCGCGGCCGTGGTCGACCGGCTCGACCGGCGGGGGCTGGCCCGCGTGGTCGAGACTGGGGCCCGGTTCCTGTTGAATCCGAGGAAGAAGCACGACCCGACGTTGATGGATCCCGACCCGGCTCGGCGCGCCGTGCGGGTGGACTTCCTGATCCGTTCGATCGAACTGGCCCGTCGGCTTGATGCCGAGGTGGTGTCGTTCTGGTCGGGGGCGTTGCCCGATGCCGTCGACGATCAGGAGGCCCTGGATCGGCTCGCCGCCGCGTTGAAACCGGTCATCGACAGTGCCGAGCGTCATGGCGTTCGGCTGGCGTTCGAGCCAGAGCCCGGCATGTTCATCGACACGTTCGACCGGTTCGCCCAGCTCGACGAACGGGTCCGGCACCCGTTGTTCGACCTGACGGTGGACATCGGTCACGTCCATTGCGTCGAGGCCGGAGACGCGGCGAGCTACCTCCCGCAATGGTCGGGTCGGATCGCCAATGTCCATATCGAAGACATGCGACGAGGGGTCCACGACCACCTGATGTTCGGCGAAGGCACGATCCATTTTCCGCCGCTGATCGAAGCTCTCAAATCCGGCAAATATCGAGGCGGGCTGCACGTCGAATTGAGCCGGCACGGGCACAAGGCGGTCGAAGCCGTGCGGGAATCCGCAGCATTCCTGAAGCCCTTTCTTGTCCAATCATGACCCACCACGTCGACTGATGGATGAATGATAGACACCACAACAGAGTGTCCAAAGAGGTGGCGGATCCGCCAATATCGTAGGCATTGCCGGGATATGGCGATTGTGAACTGTTCGCCCTCGCAGTAAATATCCGGGCGGAGGTTTGACGGGTGCTCGCAGGCGAACGCGTTGAACGAGACGAGATATCGGTCGATTGGGTGAAGATCGAAGTCGATCTTCTTGAAGTCTGTCACAGCGTGCGAAACCTACGATCTCTCGCACGGTACACTTATTGCTTTGACTTTGGACAACCACCCGAAATACTTCTTGACAGGATTTTGAAGTTGAAGAAAAGATAACCTCTGTCGTGTTCTATGGGTTCAACTTCCTCCCGTCTTTTCTTCGTTACCACAACTCGAAGCAGGCTGCGTCCTATTGCATCAATGCGTGCTCACTCGAAAGACAGATCATCGTATTACAGTCAACGAGCTGGTTCGCCAAGGCTTGATAACTCGATACCGTCAGAGTCGAGCCATGATGAAGCCCTAAATAATCTGTCTTCCCGGAGCCACGTTCCCCGGCGAATCGCCGTCAATCGCTCCAATGGAGGGTGAAGATCATTCGGCCTGCCCCGCTATCGAACACATGTCGGGTTGTCTCCCAAAGACGACAGGGTGGCTCATGTAGGCATGACCGGCCCCAAATGGGACTGACCAAGGCGTTTTCACCGGAGTAAATCGAGTCAAGTCCTCCCTTGCGTTTTTCATCATTTGTTAATACGAGGAGAACGATGAGACGTTCAGAGTCAGGGATTCGTAGCCGAAACCGGGGCTTTACACTGATCGAGTTGCTGGTGGTGATCGCGATCATCGCCGTCCTGATCGCCCTCCTCTTGCCCGCCGTCCAGGCAGCACGCGAGGCGGCACGGCGGGCCCAGTGCGTGAATAACCTCAAGCAGATCGGCCTGGCGATCGCCAACTACGAATCGTCGACCGGCGTGGTCCCGATCGGGATCGAGGGATCTTCGATGAGGGATGAGCCGAATCGGGGAGGCCCCTGCTCCTATCCCAAGAAGCACACCATGTTCACCCACATCCTCCCATTCATCGAATCGGAAAACATCTACAATAGCTTGAACTTCAATTTCACGTCGAAGAACACCCAGAACACGACGGGGTTCTCCCAGAATATCAACGGATACATCTGCCCGTCGGACATCCGGGCGACGCCGAAC
>JANXSY010000042.1 GCA_025356435.1 Isosphaeraceae bacterium
GGTCGATCGACCGCGAGGCCGCCCGGTTCATGATGGATTCTAGAGGCTTTGCGCAGAATGGATTGATTGAAGAGTGTACTCAAAGGGCCGGCTTTGTCAAAAAAAAGCCCTCAGGATAAGATGCTCTCCAAGCTGAGGATAACAATCTGTCCAATCGAATCGATTGAACGGCCTCTATCTCTTGCAAGTGCACGCATGGTATTACGAAAAAATCGATAATTGCAAGCAATGATTCTAACGTTAATGAAGATGTCGAAAAAAATGGAACTCTAGTCGCGTGGTACATATCCAGGTTAGAAACCTTAGATCCTCAACAACCGACCCATCTCGTTTGAATAATTTCAATCTTTTTAAGGCTTATACAGATCAATTATTGGCTAGACATCGGCCCCGAAACAAGGGTGTCTGAGCTCGTCTCAAGGGATGTCACGCTTCTCGCTAGGACGCAAGGCGGACGATGTGACGGCGATTTCAAAGTCGACGGGTGGAATAGTCTTACCAAGCCAGGCGAAGCGTTGGGTGCGGCCGTCGCCGTGATGGCCGTGGCCGAAGCCCGAACCGACGAAGAAGTCGACGCCGGACGTCTCGATGCTCCGAGCCTCGGAGTCGCTCGCCTTGGGCGATCTCAAGGTGACGGCCGCCGAAGGCGTCCTGGTTCGTGCCGTTCCAGCGGAAGGGCCGATTGTCATCGGGCGCGGTGCGATCGAGTTCGTGACGGGTGAGGGGGATGATGATCGCCTCGCCGGTGTCGAGTCGCCTGAGCCGGAGATACTTCATCGTCTCGGGGGCCGATCGTACCAACCTCGCGAAGGTTTCAAGATGGCCGTCGGTCCTCCATGCCTGCGGATCTCGACCCCGGAACATGATCGTCCAGCGAGAGTCATCATCGATTTTTGGCGGCGCGGGCTTGGGGGTCTCGACGACCTTCTCGGGCATCGGAGTATCCGCAGGAGGCCTGGATATCGGGGGCGTGGGACTCACGAAGGACGGTGCGTCGAGCAGCACCGCACGTTCAGCCTCATCGAGATCGGTCGACTTGAGGGCGATTTCGAACTCCGTGGGATCGATCTTCGTGCCGTGCCAGCCGAACTGCTGGGCCTTACCGTCGCCCTGAGCCTCATGCCCGAAACCAGAGCCAGCACCAAAGTCGGCCCTTTCTAACCGGATCGCGATCGACCCTTTCCGCCAGAGCGATTTCGAGAGTATTGCCCTGCCCCGATGGGAGTGCGAGCAGGAAGAAACCATAAACGAGGTTGATAATCAGCCGTAATCCCGAGCCCACGAGACTGAGCGTCTTCCACCTCTTGCCTTTCCAGTTCGCGACGACCGCGAGCGCACCGAGTAGGAGGCTGAAGCCGGGCGTCCAGCAGAGTGCGATCGAGGTGATCGCCAACCCCTTGGCCGCGAGCGGCACGCGGACCCCGACGACGTCGGCCAGTTCGCTGGGCGAGAGACCTGTGAGCTTCTGGGCCTGCACCTTCGAGGCCAATTTCTCGCCGCATCGGACTCACACGACCCAGGTTCGATGCAACTTGTGCAGGGGGATCAGTCCGAGCGGCTTCGCACCTTCGTCGAGGTCATACGAAGTCGCCCGCGTCTCTCCTCCGTTTCAGGGGAGTGACCGCGTGTCGCGCATTGGATACCTGAGAATCAGGATAGTTCACGAAGGCGGCAGATGCCACGCATTCGCAACCCCTTCAAAGCGAAACGAGGGCAGGAAGATGAATCTTCCTGCCCTCGCTTCGATGTGCCTCAACCGGAAGCCTAGGGTTTTATTCCCCCGGCTTACCCACTTCTTCCGCAGTACCGACGCTGGCCAGAGCCGGGGTAGCCTTTGAAGACGGCGAAAAGAGGAGTTTCTTCTCGCGGCCTTCGCCTTCGACCGTGACGGAGATGGTGTCCATTCCCTTGTAACGACCGCTGAGGATGTCTTCCGAGAGCGGGTCTTCGACCATGTTCTCGATCGAGCGGCGGAGCGGACGCGCACCGTACTCGGCGTTGAAGCCGTGATCGATGAGATACTCCTCGGCTTCGGTGGTCAGCAGGAGTTCGAGGCCACGGTCGCGGAGGCGGTCGCGGACCTTCGAAAGCTCGATGTTGATGATGTGCTTCAGGTTGTCGCGGTTCAGACTGTGGAAGACGATCACATCGTCGAGCCGGTTGAGGAATTCGGGACGGAAGTACTTTTCGATCGAACCCTTGAAGTCTTCCTTCATCTTCTCATAGGTCTTGGCGTCGTCGAGCGATGCCTTGAACCCGAACGAGTTCGAAGATGAGGTCTCGGCCCCGGCGTTCGTCGTCATGATGAGGATCGTGTTTTTGAAGTCGACAACTCGGCCGAACGAGTCGGTCAAGCGGCCTTCTTCCATGATCTGGAGCAGCATGTTGTAGACGTCGGGGTGCGCTTTTTCGATCTCGTCGAGTAGGACAACGGCGTAAGGCCGACGGCGGATCTTCTCGGTAAGCTGTCCGCCTTCTTCGTAACCGACATAGCCCGGAGGCGCGCCGATAAGTCGGGAGACGTTGTGCTTCTCCATGTATTCCGACATGTCGATCTGGATCAGTGCATCAGCATTACCGAACATGAACTCGGCGAGGCTTTTCGCGAGCAAGGTTTTGCCGACACCAGTCGGGCCAGCGAAGACGAACGAGCCGATCGGCTTGTTCGGATTCTTGAGGCCCGCGCGACTGCGGCGGACGGCCTGGCTGATCCGCTTGATCGCCTCGGCCTGCGAGATGACCTTCTTCTGAAGCTCGGCCTCCATGTTGACCAGCCGGGCGGTCTCTTCCGCTTCGAGCCGGGTCAGCGGGACGCCGGTCATCTTGCTAACGACCTCGGCGACGACTTCCTCATCAACCGTGCCGTCGACCTCCTTCGACCGATCGCGCCACTCGCGGTTGATCGTTTCTTTCTTCTTTTTGAGCTTGTCGGCCTGGTCTCGCAGGCTAGCGGCTCGCTCGAAGTCTTGGTTGGCAACGGCCTCTTCTTTGTCTTGGTTGAGGCGTTCGATCTGGTCGTCGAGTTCCTTGAGGTCGGGCGGGCGGGTCATCGCCTTGAGCCGAACGCGGGCACCGGCCTCGTCGATGACGTCGATCGCCTTATCCGGCAGGCATCGGCCCGTGATGTAACGGTCCGATAGCTCGATGGCGGCTTCGAGAGCCTCGTCGGTGATCTGGACGCGGTGGTGTGCCTCGTAGCGATCTCGGAGGCCTCGGAGGATTTCGAGAGCCTCGGTCTTTGAGGGGGGCTCGACGACGATCGCCTGGAAGCGTCGGGCGAGGGCGGCGTCCTTCTCGATGTATTTGCGATACTCGTCGAGGGTGGTCGCACCGATGCACTGGACTTCGCCACGGGCGAGAGCCGGCTTGAGCACGTTCGAGGCGTCAATCGCCCCTTCGGCTCCGCCTGCGCCGACAAGTGTATGCAACTCGTCGATGAAGAGGATCGTGTTCTTGGCACGACGAACCTCGTTCATGACGGCCTTGATCCGCTCTTCGAACTGGCCGCGATACTTCGTGCCGGCGACCATCATGGCGAGGTCAAGCACGACGATCCGACGGTCTCGGAGCAGCTCGGGCACATTGCCGTCGACGATCATCTGGGCGAGGCCCTCGACGATCGCTGTCTTGCCGACGCCAGCCTCGCCGAGGAGGACTGGGTTATTTTTTTGGCGGCGCGAGAGGATTTGCACCACGCGCTCGATTTCATTCTGGCGGCCAATGACCGGGTCCAGCTTCGTCTGCCGGGCCAATTCGGTAAGGTCGCGTCCGAACGAGTCCAATGCAGGGGTTTTGGACTTTCCGCCCTTTGCCGAACCGGCGCGTTCCCCGCCTTCGCCGCCGGCTTCCATCCCGTGACCGAGCAAGTTGAGCACCTCCTCGCGGACTTCCTCAAGCTTTAAATTGAGGTTCATCAGGACCTGGGCGGCCACGCCTTCCTGCTCACGCAGGAGACCGAGCAATAGGTGCTCTGTTCCCACATAGTTGTGGTTGAGGTTGCGTGCCTCTTCGATGGCATATTCGATGACCTTCTTGGCCCGGGGCGTCTGGGGCAGCTTGCCCATCGTCACCATGTCGGGCCCGGCCTGGACGATCTTCTCGACCTCGACGCGGATCTTCCTCAGATCGACGTCGAGGTTCTTGAGCACGTTGGCGGCGACGCCACTGCCCTCCTTGACGAGGCCTAGGAGGACGTGTTCCGTCCCGACGTACTCGTGGTTGAACCGCTGGGCCTCTTGGTTGGCCAGCTGCATGACCTTGCGGGCACGATCGGTGAAGCGTTCATACATGCGGTCAACTCCGGCGGTTCGACCGGGCCGCGCTGAGGTCGCGCCCGGTCCGGGGACTTCAATGATCGTGTCGCCTGCCCTGCCTTATTCCCTCAACCTGAATCGGCTCCAAGCACGCCAGACCCGCTCGACTTCCTAATCCATTTGCTCGCGGTCTTTCCTCTTTTCCGGACCCCCGACTGACCAGGTTTACTCATTATAGGGCAACACCCCCCGAAAAACGAGCGGGGCCCGCCGGCCAACCACCTTTGATGTCGGCCGGGGCCCAGATTGTGAGGTCGCTCGTCCATGTGTGGGTGAATTATTTGGTGTCGCCGAGCCGGGCGATCGACTGCTGGATCTCCCACCGCCACTTCACGCCGGCTTCGAGTTCAAGGCACTGCCGGAAACTACGACGGGCGAGGTTCGGTTGTTCCGTCTTCACGAAGAGGGTGCCGAGCTGCATGAGGGCGTCAGCGTCGGTCTCGTCACGCGAGAGGATCATTTCCAACCGCTTACGAGCCTCGTTCCAGCGACCTTGAAGATAGAACTCGTTCGCCTCGCGATAGAGCTTGTCGATCTCAACCTTATGCCGTTCGGGATGGCAGAGCCAGACCCACCAGAGGGTATAACCCAGGCTGGAAAGCCAGCTTGCGACGGCGAGCGCCGTAAAGAAGCCGGGCCAGCCGGGGGCGAACGCCTCGGTCCAGACGAATCGCGAGACGAGGGCAAGGTTCAACGTCGCGGCGAAGGCGACGGCGAGGATCATCCCCAGCACGTCCTGCCCCGACCAGATTTGGGCCAGGCCCGGCCAGACGCTGAGACCTGC
Source organism: Isosphaeraceae bacterium (assembly GCA_025356435.1). Classification (GTDB taxonomy): domain Bacteria; phylum Planctomycetota; class Planctomycetia; order Isosphaerales; family Isosphaeraceae; genus CAMFLR01. The sequence goes on from JANXSY010000042.1 coordinate 5,098, forward strand.
AATCCAGACACGCCGGGGCATGAGAACCTCCTCGCACCGAAGACAGTCGTCCGGGGTCCGTCCCGACGGACGCGGGATTCTAATCCGGCCTCTCGATCAGGACAAGCAGAAGATGCGTCAGAGATCGGGGGCGCTGAAGGTGTCGCCCTGGTTAATGTCGCCCGTCTTGAGGCCGAGGCTGAACCACTTCATCCGCTGCGCGGAGGTCCCGTGGGTAAAGGAGTCGGGGACGACGTAGCCCCTCGCCTGCTTCTGGAGCCGGTCGTCGCCGATGGCGCTTGCCGCGGTGAGAGCCGACTCGACGTCGCCCGATTCGAGGATGTTGCGGGCCTTTTGGGCGTGGTGCGCCCACACCCCCGCGAAGAAGTCGGCCTGGAGTTCGAGCTTGACCGAGAGCTTGTTCATCTCCGACGGGCTGATCCGTCCGCGCATCTGGTCGACTTTCGCCGTGATCCCGAGTAGGTTCTGAACGTGGTGGCCGACCTCGTGCGCCAGAACGTATGCCTCAGCAAACTCGCCGGGGGCGTGGAATCGATTCTTAAGTTCTTGATAGAAAGCAAGGTCGATATAAACCTTGTCGTCGCCCGGACAGTAGAACGGCCCGACCGCCGCGTCCGCGCGGCCGCAAGCCGAGCGCGTTTGGTGGCTGAAGAGAACGAGGTGGGGTGCCCGGTAGGTCTTGTTCATCCTGCGAAAGAGGTCGGTCCAGGTATCCTCGGTATCGGCCAGGACCGTCCGGACGAATTTCTTCATCTCGTCCTCTTCGCCGGGTTGAATCACTCGGGGCTCGCCGGGCTGAGGCGGTGCCGGCGCATTGACCTGTGGTTGCGGTTGGCGCTGCTGTTGAGGCATACCCTGTTGCTGTTGCAAGAAGGCCCTCGGGTCTCCGCCGAGCAGATAGACGACGACAACCAGGATCAGGGTGCCGACGCCGCCGCCGACCGCCATCATTGGGGGCATCCCTCCCCCACCGCCTCCCCCACCGCCGCCGCCGTACCCACCTGGACCCGGCTCGGGTTCGCCCGCGCCTTCGGACCCGTCGCGCTGATCCTCGACGTTATCGCTCTCGCGGTTCCCTTGCCAGCGCATCAGCTTCGCCTCCCCTGCCTGATAGCCCGTACGTTGACAACGCAAATTATTATGACGGCGGGCTGATGGGATGGGAAGCGAAGGGTCTAAGAACAGGATGCGCGGGTGTGACTTCGATTAGGGTTTTTTGATCGGCGAGGGTGTGACCCCGCCGATCTTTGCGGGGGCAACCGGAAGGCCGTCCGTCTCAGGAGCGGGCGGATCGATATCGCCGTGAAGCCTGAATCGGCGGGGGCTGTGATGTCGATCGTAGTGAGTTCGGGCGTCTTGATCCGGATCCCTCCTTTGAAACGGCTCTTGAACGCGACATCAAGAATTCCGCCGGTGAGTTGGGTCCGCTCGACCGAGTGGGGGGGAACTCCCGTGCGAACGTATTCTCTGATTACCAACTCGACCCCGCCATGAACGGCACCTTCAATCGGCGAGCCGACTGAACCATCGACTGAGTCTCAGCGCAATCATAAGAGAGATGCTTGTTCCGAAAATGGGGACGCTCCGTCCTGACTTCTCGAAGTCGTCCGCAGTCTCTCGGACGTATTTCCCTCTTGGATAGAGCTTTGCAAGCGAGGCGACTTTCGGCCTGGGCCTGGCCTGGGGGTTGGCGATCGTCACGCCGGCGGCTTCAAAGAAAGAGCGGCGGGATGGAGATATCGTGTTTGAGGGCTTCTCAATGATGCGCGGGGGCTGCGAGTGGGTCGTTGACGGGGGGCATGTCGAGGTCGATCGAGTCGGGTTCGGGGGCGCTCGGGGGGGATGTCCAGTCGCGGCTCATCAGTTCGGCCCATCGATGGAGGTCGGGCACCGACTGGAAAATCAGCTTCATGCACGCGGTGATCGGCATTGCCAGCACGAGGCCGATCAGGCCCCAGAGGAAGCCCCAAAAGAGACAGGCGACGAGGATCACCGTGCCATTGAGGTCGAGCGACCGGCCGAGGATATAAGGGGTGACGACGTAACCCTCGATCACCACGACGGCCGTGTAGATCGCCGCGACGAGCAACGCGCCGCCCATCGACTCGAACTGCGCGAGCGTAACGAGCGTGGGCAAGGCACCGCCGACGACCTGGCCAACATAGGGGACGAAGTTCGTCAAGGCCGCGAAGACGCCGAGCGCGACCGCGAACTTGACCTTGATCGTCCAGAGCACGATCGTGACGACCGCTCCGACGCCGACGTTGATAAGCGTGCGCGCGACGAGGAACGCGCGGATCTGCTGGTTGAGCGAGCGGAGTGTCGCCTCGGCGGCGCGGGCGTCATGGTTCGATCGTGCGAAGAACGCGATCAGCTTCCGGCTGAGCATCTCGCTCTCGGCGAGCAGGAATAGCACGAAGACCATGATGATGATCCCTTGCGCGACCAGGTACATCAGGTCGGCGAGGCCGTAGCGGAGCTTGCCGATCAGCAGGTTTCGGTTGGCGTCGCCGAGGAGGTCGATCGTGCCCGGTTCGGGCAAGAGCCCGCGCAGATAGGGCTGGTCTCGACTGATCTGACTGACCTGCTTGCTCAGGCGGCCCGCCAGCCGTTCCACGTCCGAAGGGAGGGTGTCGGCGGCCTCGATCAGCCCTTGCGCGGCGAGGCTGGCGAGATAGAGACCAAGCATCGCCGTGACCAGGAACAGGACGACCGCCGCGCCCGTCGTGCTGATCGGCAAGATCCGTCGGACCAACCCGGTAATCGGCGAGAGCATGCTCGCGAGCAGGATCGCCAGGGCGATCGGGACCAGGATCGGCTTGAGGAAATAGAGTGCGCCGATCACCCCGAGCACCGCCAGGATGATCAGCGAGGCGTTCGCATAGCGGCCCGACCGTTCCACGCCCGCCCTCCTTGTCCTTCATCATTAGCGACGGACCCGGAACCGTCCATCATGGCCCGCTAACCCGGCCTCCGCAAGCCCCGGCGAGGCTCATCCCGTCCTACGCGGGGTCGCGGCCAGAAGCTCAGCCGCGAGGGCTTCGGGATCGTTCGAGACGAGAAGCAGGTCGAGATGTTCGGGACGGAGGAACCCCTCCGAAACCGCGTGATCAAGGAGTGCGAACAGGGGGTCGAAGTAGCCCGCGACGTTCAGCACGCCGACCGGCTTGGCGTGAAGCCCGAGTGCGGCCCACGTCAGGGTCTCGAAGAACTCCTCATAAGTGCCGATGCCGCCGGGGAGGGTCAGGAATCCCGACGCCCGTTCGGCCATGAGGGCCTTGCGTTCGTGCATGCCGGGTACGACATGCAGTTCGGTGAGCGTGGTGTGCGCGATCTCGTCCCGGGCGAGTGGGCCAGGGATCACGCCAACCACCTTGCCGCCCGCGTTGAGCACGGCATCGGCCACGACCCCCATGAGCCCAGCCCGGCCGCCGCCGTAGACTAGCCCGAAGCCGCGGCGGCCGAGCGCTTCGCCAAGACGTGTCGCAGCCTCAGCGTAGACGGGACGGAGGCCTGTCGACGAGCCGCAGTAGACGCAGAGATAGCGCGTGACATCGTCCACGGGTCAGCCTCTCACAGTCTGGAGCTTGGTCTCGGTGGTATTGCGGAGGATAGTGACGTAATAGATGGCTTGGAAGAAGATGATATAGAGCAACCCGACGGTAACGCCGATCCCGATCGCCGAGACGACACCCCAGCGGTGCAGGCTGAGCATCCCCGCGGTGAATCCGGCCGATGCCCCGCCAAAGACGGCGACCATGAAGTGCATGATATAGAAGATCGACAGCGGGTTAACCCGTTCAACCCGCTTCGACGGCAGGCCGAGCAATACGTTCATCTTCGCGACCTCGTAAATCAAGCCAATCCGGCTTCGGATCAGGAGCAGGCTAGTGAAGCCCCCGAGCACCGCCAGCGTGCCGAAGGTGACGGGCAGGCACCAGTAGCGGATCGCCCGCATCGAGACGATCGGGTCGACCGGTAGCTCAGTCTTAAGCAGTCCGGCCGAGGCGTTGATCAACACCGAGGCCACGAGCAGGAAGATGCCGACAGAGCGGTTGCGGTCGCTGACGAGCTGGTGGATGGTCCGCGACTGGTGAAGGAACCGGACCTCGGGGGCGAGCGGGGGGACGGCTGCGGGCTTCCAACCGATCGCGACCTCTTCGCCCGCCATCTCGATCTCGGCGAGCTTGGCATCGACCGAATCGTCGTCAGTCGGGTCGATCTTGAACCCCTCGGAATGCTCGGCGAAGTGCTTGGCATCGCCCAAAGGGGAGACGCTCGGGCGTTCGGGTTCGCTCATGGGGGGACCTCTCGGCTACGGAATCCGGCGGAATAGCTGGGCTTTTCTCGCGGCTCATTCACTCCGCCCTGACAGACCGTTATCATGAGTCGATCATGGCCGGAGAGCAAGGGCCGACAACGACCGGAGCAGAGACCTTGGCCGACGAATCGAAGGGTTTCCGTACCGTGGCGCGGGTTGGAGACGTCGCCGAGGGCAACGGCTTCCCGGTCGAGGTGAACGGCCGCGCGATCGCGTTGATCCTCGACGAGGGGGTCTACTTCGCGATCGACGACCAGTGCCCGCACCAGGGTGCCCCGCTCTGCGACGGGATTATCCTCGACCGCACCGTCACTTGCACCTGGCACGGCTGGCGCTTCAGCCTCGAAGACGGCCGGTGGATCGATAGCCCGCGCATCCGGATCGGCACCTATCCGGTTCGCGTAGAGGGCGACGAGATCCAGATCGCGGTGGGTGGGCCTTGATTCGTCCTAATCAATTAATTTTCCGATTTCAACGGAGCTGACCGCATCATGCGCGCCGCATATATTGAGCACACCGGGCCGCCCGAAGTGATCTTGGTGGGCGACTTGCCGAAGCCAGTGGCCGGTCCGGGACAGGCCCTCGTCCGTGTCCACGCGGCGGCGCTGAACCCGATCGACCTCTATCTTCGCTCGGGCCTGGTGGCGATGCCGATCCCCCTGCCCTACATCATTGGCTGCGACCTCGCGGGTACGGTTGAGGCCGTCGGGCCGGACGTGAAGCGGGTGAAGGTGGGAGACCGCGTCTGGGCGTCGAATCAGGGCCTGATGGGTCGCCAGGGATGCGCCGCGGAGTTTGCGAGCGTCGACGAGCACTGGCTCCATCCGACCCCGAAGGGCCTCTCCGACGTTGAAGCCTCGTCGCTCGCTCTGACAGGGATCACGGCGCACCTCGGCCTCTTCCAATTCGGTCGTACGGCCCCCGGCGAGATCGTCTACGTTTCGGGAGGGAGCGGCGGCGTCGGTTCCCTCGTCGTGCAGATGGTCAAGGCGATCGGCGGGCGTGTGATGACGACGGCCGGCAGTCCCGAGCGGGTCGAACTCTGCCAGCGGCTCGGGGCTGATCTCGCGCTCAATTATAAGACTGACGACGTGCCCGCGCGGCTCAAAGAGTTCGCGCCGGAGGGAATCGACGTCTGGTTCGAGACCCAGCGCGAGCCGAACCTGGAGGTTGCCATCCCGCTGCTCCGCAAGCGCGGGCGGATGATCGTGATGGCAGGCAGGCAGGCCAAGCCTGCGCTCCCGCTCGGGTCATTCTATCCGCGCGACTGTTCCCTGCTTGGCTTCGCAATGTTCAACGCATCGCCCGACGAGCAGGCCCGCGCCGCCCACGACATCAACCAATGGGTCGAGGAAGGGAAGCTCAAACCGCAGGTCGGCCGGACATTCCCCCTCACCGACGCCTCACACGCCGAGCGGTTCCTCGAAGAGAACACCCTGCACGGCGCGGGGACGCTTACCGGCAAGGTCGTTCTCAAGATCGATTGACGGCGGGATCAGGCGATTAACGAGCCCAGGAGCGGTGCCCAGGCCGGCCGGGACTGGCGGGCATCCAGGCCCAGACGGTGTTTCGGCCGGCGGATTTGGCCTCGTAGAGTGCGCGGTGGGCTCGGTTGAGGAGGTACAGCGGCGTGACTTCGTCTCCGACGGAAGCAGAAGACACCGAAGCGACGCCGACGCTTGCCGTGAGACAGACCCGCTTGCCGTGATACGTCGTCGAGAGCGACTCGACTTGCTCCCTCGCCCGTTCGGCTATCCCAATTGCGCCGGTGAGGTCGCTCTCCCTCGCCCCCCCCGTGTAGCCGAAGGTGTCGTTAATCCGCTTGAAATGGTCGAGGTCGACGATCATCAGTGACAATGACCCGCCCCGACGGCGGCAGCCTGCCCACGCGGATTCGAGTTCGATTCGAGGGCGTGACGGTTGGCCAGGCCGGTGAGGGCGTCGACCTTGAGCCTACGGAGCACTTCGATACCGTCAATACCCGGTAGCTTCACGTCGTGTAGGATCAACTCGAGGAGGACTGACCGGGCCAGCGAGAGGGCCGACTCGCCGTCCTCGGCTTCGACGAACCTGACTTCAACGAACTGTAATCGGTTGCGGTTCAGCAAGCGTTCCAGGCGATCACGAGAATCCGGATTTAGTTTCCCGAGGCAAGGGGATCGGCAGGCATGTCTGGCGGCTCCTCAGCCACGGACGACAGTTTGGCCGGATAGGCGGGTCGCGGGATCGGGCCGGGAGGGAGAGTTCCCGAGAGAAGTCTAGATCACTGATGAGCGGAAGTCGGAGATCGCGTAAGGAATCGAAAGTCCCGGAGTCTACGCGGCGTCGTCGACTGGACCGCGATCCTCCCGCGTGGGATGATTCGGACCGCTCGCAGTCGATCCCCATTGAGGAGGAACCCGCCCTTGAACCTGCTCACCACCCTCTCCGGCTCGTTGATGGAAGGCTTCCTTCCGCGCGGGTGGGACCTCGCCCGGATCGACGCCTGTTGTTCCCATCCGGCTGAGACCATTCTTGACCGCCAGCCATTCTGGCACGAAGGATTCGAGCCCATCGCGTGCCGTTCTCTGGCCGACTTCGACGTCATGCTCGGCCACGAAATCGCACAGACGATCCACCGCTGCCGCGACCAAGGGCGAGACGCCGCGATGATATTGCCCGTTGGCCCGATGGGGATGTATCGCTGGGCCGTCTACTTCCTCAAAGAGTGGGGCGTCTCGTGCGACCACGTCCACGGCTTCAATATGGACGAGTGGAGCGACCGGGACGGCAACACCCTCCCTTCCGACCACCCGGGGGCGTTCCAGAACGCGATGCAGACCGCCTTCTACGGCCCCCTCGGGGCGCTGACGGTGCCCAAGTCGCGTCGATGGTTCGCCACCCCCGACCGGCTGCCGCACTACGCTGAGCGGATCGCCGAATTGAAGAAATCCGGTGCCGAGCTTTCGGTGATCTTTGGCATCGGCCGGGTCTGCCACGTCGCCTTCTGGGAGCCCCACTTCGCCGCCGAATATGCCTCAACCGAAGAGTGGAAGGCCGCGACGCATCGGCTCGGTGCCAAGCTTCACCCGCTGACGATCGAGCAGAACGCCCTGACGAGCTTCAAGAGCCGGACGACCCTCGTCCCCGCCTTTGCCAACACGATCGGCCCCGGCCTTTTCCTCCAGGCCGACCGGATCATCGGCGGTGCCGACGGCATCTTCGGCCGGGGGATGCAGTGGCAGGGGATGTCGCTCTGGATGACCCTCCGCTACGGCCCCGACCCGTGGATTCCCAGCTCGTTCATGCCCAGCCTGCCCGGCCGACTCTTCTTCCTGGATGAGCTGGCGGGTCCACTCGGGGCGGAGATGAATTGATGGCCGATACCTTGGAACGGAGTCACATCGCCAACCGATCGCGCTCGTCACCGTCGATTGGTGGGTGATCTCGAATCTGGGCGGAATGATCTGTCGTCGCGAGGTTCGGACAGGCCCGGAATGCGAACTCCCCGCCCTTCGATGAAGAGGGACGGGGAGATGTCGTTTATTCTGTTACCTTCGAGCCGAGATTATTTGTTCTTGCCGCCAGCTTCGGCCCTGCGTTTGGCCTCTTCCTGATACTTCCGGCCCTCTGCTTCCCACTGCGTCCGCATGATGAGGCCGAGGTCATCCTTCTCGCCGGGACGGGTGAGGTCTTGGCCGGTCTTGACAATCGCGACGAAGCCAATGCACATCTCGTCGGTCGTTGCCTCGCCCCAGTGCATCGGCTTGGGCGGCTTGTTGGGGTTGCGGGGGTTGCTTGCCGAGTTGTCGTAGTGCGAGACCACGTCCAGCACCGCATCCTTGGGCACGTCGAGCGGCTTCTGGAGCCAGTAGGTGAGCTGCCAGTTGAAATCCCAGTCGGCGATCTTGACGAGGTTCTCGACCCTGCCGTCGGGGAACCGGAACGACATCGCCATGTCCCGGCCGATCTGGTGCATATGCGGAGTGGCCGAGAGGACGGTCACGCCGATGGGCACTTTCCAACGGGCGCGGACCTCTCGGTTCGCGTCGCCCGCCGGGATCTCCATCCGCATGTTCGCCGCGAACGAGTTGTGCAGGCTCTGCTTGACGGGGGTCTTGCAGAAGAAGAGGCCGAGCCGGGTCCGGTCGGTCTCAGGCTTGCCGTCGGGATGGTAGTGGACCTGCATGATGACGTCGGCCCCCTTCGGCAAGGAGACGCCGATGCCGTCAGGCAGGAAGTGGGCCTCGTTACCGGGTGCCCAGCCGAACAGGCCCGAGTGGACCTCGACGCCCGGCCCGCCAAAGCATTCGTAGCCCTCGCCCGGCTCTGACTGGTCTTTCTTCCTCGCAGCGCCGCTGATGTCGACATAGCTGAGGACGTGATGGACAACCCGCCGGTTCCCCGCGCGGACCTCGGCGGCCCGGATATAGACGTCGCTCGGTAGGTTCGTCGGGATCACGAAGCATCGATAGACGTCATTGCCCGACGCGGGGATCGAGAAGTCGGCCTTTGGCTCGATGATCAGGTCGGGGGTGCCGAGGGTCCACTCGTCGCTGAAGACGGCGGGGGGAGGGGCGTCGGCCAGATTCCCCTCGGGAGTTCCGCCCTGGGCCCAGGTGACAAGGGTATTGATCTCGGCGTTGCTCAGCGACTTGTCGTGTTTGTAGCCCGGACCGAACCCAGGGACCGCCTTCCAAGGGGGCATCCGCCGCTCGGAAGCGAGAGACGCGAGGTCATCGGCGCGCTTGCGGGCCTGCTCGTAGGTGTCGAGCGAAAACGGCCCGACCTGCCCCTTGCGATGGCAATCCTGGCAGTGCTTCTGAAGGATCGGCAGGACGTCTTTGGTATAGACCGGACCGGCCGCCAACTTGGGCCTAACGGGCACCGGGCAACCGACGGCAGTGGGCCACGGCTTGGCCGGCTCTTGGCCCCCGAGCAGAGCGGCGATGGCCTCTTTGAGGTCGGAGTGTTCGGGGTGGGCATTCCGCTTGCCGCGGTCGGCGAACTGGTCGTCAATACGACCTCGGTAACGAATCTTGCCTTGATCGTCGAGGACGACCGCTTCAGGAGTTTTGGTCACGCCCAACATCTGCACGAGACTATTCTTGTCTTGGACGACACTGTAAGGCAGACCGTGCTCCTTGGCGTGGCGGGCAAGGTCGGCTTCGGGGAGGTCATAGTCGACGCTCACGCCGACGATCTTGACCGACTTGGGCAGCGATTCGGCCAGGGCCTTGAGCGTCGGGCTGTATTCGTTCGAGATCGGGCACTCGGACGAATAGACGACCACGACATTCAGCCCTCCCGGCCGGGCCTTGAGGACGATCGGCACGTCAGATCGATTGTCAACGGCGATGGCGACCGGTGCCGCGAGCAGGAGCCCGAGCAGTCCGAGCTGAAAGGGGTGGCTAATCCGTCGCATCGAGTTGAGATCTCCAAGAGGAAGGCCGTCGCGGCCCAGGCTTCTGCTTCCGATCGTCCCTATTATGCACGCCTCGTCAATCCGACCGGGAGGGCAATCCGGCCACCGACCGGGCGGGTGCTCGATCCGGAAAAGGAAACGGCCCCAGGGAGGCGTGTCGCCTTCCCCGGGGCCGCGAGTATCGCTGATCGGTGTGGCTGTCGATCAGAAGAAGATCTGGAACCGGGCCATGAACAGGTCGCTGGTCTTCTGCTCGCGACCGGGGGCGAAGGTGACGGGGGTGCCGAACTCGGAGTGCTGCCAGTCAAAGTACCACTTGATGTTCTGAGACCAGTACCAGTTGACGCCGAGGTCGGTCGTGTAGAGGCTGCGGGACCACTGATTCGGGTCGGCGAACCCGCCTGCGAAGACCTGGGGACCGATCCCGAGGTAATTGTATCGAGCCGTTAGCTCAATCGCACCGGTTCCGAAATGGTCGGGCCGGATGTCGAAGTTCTTGATCGGGTTGACGACGTTCCGGAACCCAACGGTCTCACCGGTGACGAAATAGCCCGCTTGGACATAGAAGCTATCGATCGGGACTCGCGTCCGCTGGGACAGGTTGTTGGCGAGCGCGTATTGCTGAGTGCCGCTCTGCCACTCGGCGACCAGCGAGAGATGGTTGACATACAGGGCGGCGTGGGCATCCCAGAGCGCCCTCAGGCCGGCCTCTCGGGCGTTGCTGTTGAAGGCGAGGAAAGGCACACCGATGATCGAGTTGCCCGAGGTCGCGACCGCCGTGCGAAGCGAGAGCGGATTCGACGGGTTGATTCCCTCTCCCGCCAGGACCGAGCCGCCGACGTTGAGGAACTGGAACGGCGACCCCTCGTCTTCGAGGAACGGACGCCAGTTCACGAAGGCGTTGAGGTCCTTGCCATCGTTCGTGTCCAGGTTGCCGTTGCGAACGGTGTTCAGGATCGACGCGGCGTAGTCCACCTTCTTCTTGAACAACTGGCCCCAGACCGTGGCACCGATCTCGCGGTTCAAGCCGAAGTTATTGAAGAACAACGACCGCTCGGGCTGGATCAGTCCTTGAATTGGCAGCGCGTAGAACTCATACGTGAAAGGCGTTTTGTAACGCCCAAACTTGAACTGGATGCGGTCGTCGTAGTGGATGTTGCCGAAGATATCGAGGGGCAGGATCGTGTCGAACGCATCCTGGAAAGAGACGAAATACTCGAAGGGTTTCGTAAGCCGCCCGCTGAACATGAACCACTGCCGGGGGATGGCAAATGTGTCCTTGACCGGCTGCTGGCCACCTTGCTCGTAGCCCCTGAATTCGACCTGCGTCAGGTTATGGAACTGGAGGACGTACTCGTCGTCGTCGGTACGGAACTCAAAACCTGGGCCGAACCGGGCTTTGAGCGGGAAGTTATAAGCCTTGGCCGGCATGTTGCGTTTGTCAGACGGCGCGGGGATCGCTGGAGTCCCCTGGCCCGGCGCGAGTGGCCCGGACGACCTGGGATAGGTGGCGTTCGGGTTCGAGGTGCCGGGGACGGCACGGTTGGGGCCGTCCCTGCCCGTTGCGGTGCCAGCGGTGCCCGGCACAGCGTTCGTACCCGGCTGGGTCGCCGCGCTCGACGTATCGGCGGGGGTTGCAGTGCCGGGCTGCATATTGGAGATCATGGCTTCGAGCCGGCGAACCCGCTCTTCCAACTGCGCCTCACGGGCGGTCGGAACTTCGGAAACCGTGATCGAGGACGGGGCTGTGTTTTCAGCAGCCGGGAGAGACGGCGCGGGGGGAGTGGGGAGAGTCGCCTGGGCCGAGGCGGTAACTCCGCCGACGATGAGGCTGCCTCCGGCCAGGAGGAGGCCACGGGCGGATGTCCGCCACGGATGAGGACGTTTCATGAGTCGATGATCCCCTCGATTGATCTCGGGAACGCTCAGCCACCGACATCCGAATCGATGGGAGCACACCAGTCAGATCGGTCGAAAGCGAAATTGACTCGACTTATTTCTCCGGTCGTGCCGGTTTTGCCGGGGGTAAAGCCCCACCATCAGCGTGCTTGGAATCGTCCCCTTCCAATCCCCCGGCGACCGCCATGAGCAAGACCCCCGCGATTAAAGCCCCTGAGAGCTTTAACCGATCGTGTTCGTGGAATTGGAGTTCGGGCAACAGGTCGCTGAGCGCGATGCAGAGGAATGTGCCCGCCGAGAAAGCGAGACTATTCGCGGTGAACACCGCAGAGACCTCGGCATTCAGCCCCTTCATCCCAACCACGAATAAGAGCGCGCCCGCTGGAATCATTAGCGAAAAACCGAGGTTGACCAGGTGGGCCGTCGCCTTCGGCACCCCGGCACGAAGCATCAGGCTGACGATCGTCAGAGCGTCGGCCGGTTTGTGGACGACGGTCGCGATGAAGACCCCCCACGCCGCCGCGCCCAGTCCTTTATGCACCGAGAGGTCAGCCGTCACCGCGCTCGCGAGCGCCACCCCGCCGACCAGGCTATGCACCGCGAGGCCAAAGGTTGCCGCCCCCCAGTGAAGGGTCGTCCCCTTCGCTCCAGCCCCCCCGCCACCTGGGGCTGAGGGGTTGACCAGGCCCGCCGAATGGCCGCGACGATGCTCGTGTTCATGGGCGTGCGGCGGACAGGGTTCCGACGGGTCGTCGGGGGCCTCATGGTGGTGGAATGCGAAGAAGCGTTCGAGAAAAAATAGCGACAGTAACCCAACCACCGCCCACCGGAGCGTTCCGGCCGACCCCAGGCTGACGGCCTCGGGCAGCATGTGGAAGAAAGCTGCCCCCAGCATCGCCCCGGCCGCGAAGCTCAGGTAGAGTTGGAGTCGCGTATGCGTGAGCACAGTCGAGAGCGGCAAGGCCCCGCCGAGTAGGCTCGTCGTGACGATGACCGCGCAAAGCAGGGCGATCATGATGCGATCTCGTTCACGAGACGGGACTCGGTCTGGATCTAATACCCTTGTAAGGCCTGCCGGGTCGAGAAATAATGGGCGGTGGCCATGGGACGTGACGGCGAGGGTAGCAATTCGCCCCTCTCGAACCGCTCATCCCAGCCAAGGGGCCAGCCCGTTATGTCCAAGATGACCGAGGTCGAGATCGTCGAGCGGCTACCGGCCACGAAAGGCTGGACTCGGCTCGGCGACATGCTCGTAAGATCGTGGAACTTTCCCTCGACACGTCGCGCCCTCGACTTCATCCGAGACGTCGTCGAGCAAGCCGACCAGTCGGACCACCATCCTGATATCATCCTCAGCTACCGGACCGTCCGCCTCGAAGTCTCGACCCACGCCGAAGGCGGACTCACTGAGGCCGACTTCAGCTTCGTCGGCGAAGTCGAGTCGATCCCCACAGATCGTTAACCCGGCGCGGACAAAACCCCCGGATTGATCTCCGGGGGCTGCGTCAGACGTTATCGAGGACGGTTTAGACTTTCGCTTCCGGACGCTTCGGGCCAGACTGGCCCGGTGCTAGGCGGCGAAACTTGGTCTTTGGCAGATTGTAGACGCCGCTAGTGGACGTCCACTTCTCGTCTTCTTGGAGCACGGCCATCCGCTCGGCCCTCGTGAGGACGTTGCGTGCCCCGCCCATGCCGGCTGCCTTCTTCAAGCTCTTGTCGATCGACATCAGAACACTCCCGGGATGACCTCGGCTAGGCCGACGATCGTCCCTCAATATCAAACCACGACCGGTCTCGCCCGAAGACACAGCGCGGACGGACCGCAAGGGCAGGCCGTCCGACATAACGATAAGTTTAGTCCAGCGCTCTCCAAAACGCAAGTGAAGAGACTCGGCGATTGAGAGTGTCGGTAAGTCGACGCGAACCGCGAGGAGGGACGGTATGCTACACATCTTGAAACGGGCGGTCGGATGTCGCCGTCTCGAATCCCCTGCCAACGTTCCGGAGCCGATCGGATGTCTTCAACCCTGCCTCAACTCTACCTTCACGACCACCTGCTCGCACGCCGCCAGGTCTTCAAGCTCTTTGGTGCGGGGTTCCATATCTACGCGGACGACGGACGCTTACTCGCCTATTCCAAGCAGAAGGCCTTCAAGCTCAAGGAGGATATCCGCGTCTTCGCCGACGAGGCCCAGTCGCACGAATTGCTCGTCATCAAGGCCGATCGGATTCTTGACTTCAGCGCCGCGTATCAGGTCACGGACGGCCAGAGCGGCGAGCATTACGGGACGCTCAGGCGGAAGGGCTGGAAGTCGATGTTCCGCGACTCGTGGGAGATCCTCGACTCCAACGGGGTCGTCCGGGGCCGGGTGCTTGAAGACGGCGGCTTCAAGTCGTTCATGCGACGCGTGCATGGCTTGGTCGCTCTGATGTTCCCCCAGAAGTTTCTCATCGAGGTGGGCGAACAGACCGTCGGCACGATGACCCAGAATTTCAACCCGTTCGTTCAGAAATATAGTGTCGACCTCAGCCTCGACACCAATGACCTGCTGCCCCGGCCCCTTGCCATCGCGACCGTGGTCCTTCTGCTGGCGATCGAGGGCCGGCAGCAAGGTGGGGGTTTCGACTTCGGTTGATCCGGAACGAAAAAGCCCCCTCGGCCTCCCCAATGGAGGCGGCCAGGGGGCTTCGCGATGCGTGTCGTATTGGGTTTACTTGTCGTCTTCGACGCGGTAAGCGGCGTGACACTCGGTGCAGCTCTTGTTCAGTGCGCCAAAGGCGGTCTTCGCCTGGGGCTGGGTGCTGGACGCATTCGTGGCGAGGACGGCAAGCTCGTCGGCCGCCTTGATCATGTCGTCCATCAGCTTCGCGTAATCGTCATACGGCTTCTTGACCTTTTCCGCCGCGCTCTTGTCCAGCTTGGATTCCTTGGCGATCTTGCTGATCGCCTCGGCGTCAGTGGCGACGGACTTGGCGTCTTTCTTCCACTGGGCGACGGTCTTGGTCGCCTTGCGGATTGAAGCTGTCTTCTTGTTGATCGCAGACATCTGCTTCTCGAGCGGCGATTCGTCGGCGGCGAGCGAGAGGCCGGTGATGACGAGCGAGACGCCCAGCATCGTGGCCGCCAGGAGAGCGAACTTGCGCGGCATGGTCGAGTGCTCCGTGGGACGGGTCGGGGAAAAGCGGCGGGTCGGCCAATCGCTTCGATCGGCCGCGTTCCAGCATGGGGTTCCGACCAAGATATCCCGGCGGTCGCGCTCATTCAAGCGGGCAGGCCGGGGGCAGAGTCAACTTTTGACCAAATGTTGTGCCAAAATTTTGAAGCCTGGGTTTCAAAAGGAGTTCCTACCGAATCGCCGTTCTGCTTCCGACATGGCCCCTTATGAGTTACACTCTGTGGAGACCGGGCCATTGACCACGGCCTTCCGCCGAGATGATGCCCTTCCGACTCGAACCCATCGCGGACGACCATGCCCGTGCCCGACTCAGACCCACTGCCGATCGACTACAAGGCGGCGGGCGTCGATCTCGACGCTTATGACGAGACCATGCGACGCCTGCCCCCTTTGATGACGCGTACCTTCACCCCGAACGTCCTCAAGTGGCCCGACGGGTTCGCCGGACTGTTCCGGCTTCAGAATCACGTCGGCCTTTTCAATCGGACTTATCGTGACCCGGTGCTCGTCGCTTCGACCGACGGGGTCGGCACGAAGCTCAAGCTCGCCTTCGCCACGGGCCGGCACTCGACGGTCGGCATTGACCTTGTCGCCATGTCGGTCAACGACTGCATCTGCGCCGGGGCCGAGCCCCTGCTCTTTCTCGATTACGTCGCGATGTCCAAAGACGACCCAACCCTTACAGCTGAGGTCGTCAAGGGGATCTCCGACGGCTGTCTCGAAGCCGAATGCGCACTGCTCGGCGGAGAGACCGCGATTCTGCCCGACTTTTACAAGCCCGGAGAATATGATCTCGCGGGCTTCTGCGTCGGCGTTGTCGAGCGTAAGCAGGTGCTTGACGGCCGCGAAATCCGCGTCGGTGACAAGGTCATCGGCCTCGGCTCGACCGGGCTGCATTCAAATGGCTACAGCCTGGCGCGTCGGATCGCGTTCGATCATGCGGGTCTGAGCCCCGAGACCCACGTCCCTGAGCTAGGTCGGACGGTGGCCGAAGAATTCCTCTCGCCGACCCGGATCTATGTCCGCGCGGTCAAGGCGGTCTATCGGCATTACCGGGTCAAGCGGATCGTCCACGGGATCGCACATATCACCGGCGGCGGCCTGATCGAAAACCCCCCGCGAATCTTGCCCGAAGGCACCGCAATCCGCCTGACAAAGACGTGGGACGTGCCCGCCGTGTTTCCCTGGCTTCAGGCGCTGGGCGGCGTGCCCGACGCCGAGATGTTCCGCGTCTTCAATATGGGCATCGGACTGGTGATGGTCGTCGCCGAATATTACGCTGACTCGATTGTGAGGACGATCCGCCAGGACGCTAAGGTGCCCGCCTGGGTGATCGGTGAGGTCATCGCCGGCGACAAGACGGTTGAGTGGGCGTGAATCATCGGTCGCCATCCCTCTCAACGGATGGCGGCCTGATTCGTCCGGAGATGGTCGGCGACGGCCCGCATATCGGCGACGACCGTCTGGATGTCGGCTTGTGCGAACCCGCCCTGCTTGAGAACGGTCTGCGTCTGCGTCATCGCCTGGTCAATCCGGGCCTGCGGCACTTGGGCACTGTTGAGTACGAGCTGGATGTCACCGGCCAGCATTGAGGTGTTGATCGCCTGGCTCTTGCGCCTGGCCATCGCATTCGAGAGGTTGTGCGAGAGCTGCTGGACCGTCGCCGTCGACGGCCGATTGCCGCCCTGGATCAGTGCCATCATGTCGTTGCGAATCGTGTTGCGATGGATGTCGGCCACCTGGAAGTGGGGCGGCAACGAGTCGAGGTCGGCGACTAGCTTGTTGTAATGCCGCTGGGCGGGCGTCAGATGGTTCGCGTTGTTCGTGCCATACGACCCGTAACCGGCTGAGTTATACGGCAGGCGATAGTGCTGGGGATGCCCGTGATAATGGTGCGGGACCGCCGAATACACCGAGCCGACGCCGATCCCGAACCCCATCATTGCCGTGGCATTCGCCGCGCTCATCTGCGGGTTCAGACCCTGCTGAGAATTCGTCGCCTTCTTCATGTGTGGCGAAGACGGATAGTTGCCGTAGAAGCCATTCCCATAGGGCGAATAGTTCATCATCCCCGTCGAGACGTTGCCCGCGTATGACGGGAAATTGATCGCGTTGTTCGGGAAATTGATCGCGTTGCTGGGGAAGTTGATCGCATTGTTCGGGAAGTTGAAACCGTTGTTCGGGAAATTCATCGGCGCGTACGACGACGAATTATGGTGCTGCTGACTGGCCGCATGTTGCGGATGGACCGCATTGTGGTGCTGCTGGGCGACCACGTCTGTCAAAAAGAACGCGGAGCAAGCCAGGGCGAGAGGCATGAGAGGGCGCATTTGTCGCTCCCTTTTGCAAGGAACTGGAGCCGGAAAGCCGGACTCGCTGATCTTCAGTCTCGGGCGTCCGACGCCATGTTGCAATCGGCAACCATTTTAAATCTTACGCTATGATGCAAGGAGTCGTGACTTCTTGCATCCGCTTTGGGCGAGATTCAGGCGAACAAGGCCGTTACCGGTATGCCATTATTGATCCGCAATGGGCGGCCGACGGCATCCATTACTTCTTGTGCGGGGTTGATGCCGAGCGCGTGGAGCATCGTCGCTCCTAGGTCGTCAGGGCTGACCGGATTTGAAGCTGGGAAGGCGGCCCAGCGGTCGGACGACCCGTAGACCTGGCCGCCACGGACACCTCCGCCCGCCATCACCGCCGAATAGCAGCGCGGCCAGTGCTCGCGACCGCTGCCGCCCAGAGTCGTCTTCGGGGTCCGGCCGAACTCGCCGACCCAGACTACCAGTGTCTCGTCGAGGAGTCCCCGCCCGTCCATGTCGTCAAGAAGGGCGGAAAAGCCCTGGTCGGCGGGGGGCATGAGGCGATTCTTAAGCTGGTTGAAGTTGTCGCCGTGGGTGTCCCAGAAGTTCTGGCCGTCGTTGTGCCAGTTTACGGTCACGAGCGGTACCCCGGCCTCAATCAGGCGACGGCCGAGCATCAGACACTGGCCGTGGATGTTGCGGCCGTAGGTGTCGCGAAGTTTGGGGTCTTCTCGTTCGATCTGGAACGCCCCTCGGGCCTCGGCCGAGACTAGCGAGTCGAGCGCCCGGCCCTGATAGCCCGACCACGCCCCCGGCCCCCGGCCTTCGAGGCCGCTTGAACCGATCTCTTCGAGCAGACCACGCCGGCTCGTCATCCGATCGAGGCTGACCCCGGCGGGCAGGGTCATGCCGCCGACTTCGAAGCCGGCGACGTTTGGGTCTCCCTCAATGGCCAGCGGATCGAACGCCTTGCCGAGCCAGCCGGCGTTCTGACCAGGGGCCCGGCCGCCCGGGGCCGCCGGGTGGGCAACGGTCCACGGCATCGTCACGGCCGACGGCAACGACCCGCGTGTCGGATGGAGCTTCGCCACGATCGAGCCCAGGTGCGGCCAATCCTGCGGAGACGGCGGCGCGGCATCCGAGTAAGGGCGAGGGGCGAGGTGGCCGGTCAAGAGGCGATGGGCGCTCGACAAGTGTGCTGGGTCGTCGTGGGTCATCGAGCGGATGATCGCTAGCCGATGCGTCTGGGCGGCCAGCCGGGGAAAGTGCTCGCTGATCCGCACGCCCGGTACCTTGGTCGCGATCGTGCCGAACTGGCCACGTATCTGCGCCGGGGCATCGGGCTTGGGGTCCCAGGTGTCGAGCTGGCTCGGCCCGCCCCACATGAAGATGAGCAGGCACGACTTGGCCCGGCCGAATCCCGGCCCCATCGCGGTCAATCCCGAAGCCATCGCGCGGCCGCGAAAGAGATCCGGCATTGCCAGCCCGGTCATCGCGAGCGCCCCGGCGCGGATCGCCTCGCGGCGTGTCGGCCCGCTGTTGCGAAAGCCTGTGCAGCCTGCCCTTTGGGTCTCGCCGGTGGCTCGCATGGCCCTGTCCCCTTGAGTCCAGGACTCCCGTGACGCCGCCGTCATCGGGCCTCTGTTTAACCTTTGAAGAATAAAGACGTTTCCGGATTCTAGCCCGCTGAGGTGGGACTGTCCATCGCGTTCGCAAGTCGGTCCATCCAAAAGCAAAGGCGTCGCCGACCCGGTCGGGTCGGCGACGCCTTGCGAAATTCGCAGACGGAGGCCGGACGCCTAGTGCCTCGGCCCTTTCGGGACGACGACGGGGACCGAGACGACCCGGAACGTGAAGCGGTGGCTGAGGGTGCTCTCGTAGCCGTTATCGAGCGTCTGGGCCTGGACGGAGTGGCTACCGTCGGCCAGTGGGACCGACAACTTCACCGAGTATCGCCCGTTCGTCGTGACAGTGCCGACTCCCAGTGGCGCGAACGTGGTCGAGTCGACGATCCGAATGAGGACACCATCGGGGGCGTTGCCGACGAATGTCGGGACGTGGTCGTGCGTGACGTTGGTCTGCTTCGCAGACTTGTCCGCCGCCGCGAATGACGGGATTCCCGGCGGAGCGAACGGTTGGGCGACCGCCTGGACCAACTGGGTGATGAGGCCGAAGTCGTTCGTCGCGAGTATGACCGGCTTGGGACCGTTCGAGTCGAGCTTTGCCAGCGCCCGCATGTCCTCGGTAAACTTCGACCGCAGCGGGTTGGCGATCCCGGTCGACTGGAGGACCGCGTCGAAGGCGTTTACCAGCGATGCCGCTTGATGCGGACTGAGCGAGGCGTGCCCATCCACGCTGCGAATCGTGAGGTTAAATTCACGGAGGACATGCTGTGACGCGTCGTGGCCCCTGGAAACGATCAGGCGAAGGTCGTCCTGGATCGGCGCGGTGACCGACGCGGGGAGTGACCTATTCGGCTGATACGTGGTCAAGAAGAACGGCAGGTTGGCGATCCGTTGAAGCCGCTGTTCGAGATTCTGCGGGAGATTGCCCGCGGTGTTCGTATTCGTAGTGGGCGCGATCCCCCCGAGGATCGACGTGGGAGACGCGCTGAGCAGTGTCCTTTGCTCGAGCACGAACTCTGTCCCCTTGCTGAGGGACGAAGGGATAAAGCGGCGGCGTTCCATCGCCGGGCCTCCTGGTTTGTCAGCGGGCTTTCGGACGGGCGACCGACGGGCGAGGCGGACAGCCGCCGACCCGGGTCACGGCGGGGTTTTTAGCAAAATGTCTCATGTCTGAACAGGCGGGTTCGGTGCGAACAACCCCCGCTGCTCCAGGTGCATCCGCAGATAAGACCGAGGCTCAACTGTATCCAGTCCCAGCTCACCGGCCAGTTCGAGCACAGCAGCCTGGATGACCGGCAGGTCGCCGGGATGGTCAGCGAGGGCCTCGACCTCGGCGAACGTCCCCAGGCCCTCGGCCTCGTCGATCGTCACCTCGATCGGTCGCCCCGCGCGTTCGAGGTGGAACGATTGCCTCACCTTGCGGATCGTGAGCACTGGAACGAACCCCAGCCGATCGAAGAGCCGGCCCATCTCGGCCCGCGACTCCTCGCCATCGTGGTAAGCGATCTCGATCTCCTCGCGGGTCTTGGTCGGCCCCTCGTGCTTCGGTCCCTTGTAAGTGATCCGGTTGGTCATGCCGTCGCGACGGAGCCGAAACGCCTCGTTGGTCGTCGCGAAATCGCGCGATGGGTGGGCAAGATAAGTGTCTTCCTGCTCGACTGACGGTCCAGCCTGAGTTCCGAGCGTTAAGAGCTTGGCTTCGAGCCCGGCACGGTCTGAGACGTGGTACTTGATCTCTACTTCATATCCCATCGGTAGCCATCCCCTCATTTTTTGCATCGACACCTGCCCAGTCTCGCGAGCGGGAGCCGAGGCGGCAACATCCCTCTTGCCGACCCCAATGGTTTTGATCCGACACGGCGGGACGTGTATGGTGGCGAGGCCACACCCGAACGCCCAACCCACGAGCCTCGCCATGCGACTCAGTCTCGCCTTGTTCCTCCTGGCCACGCCGGCGCTCGCGGCCGATCGGTACACAGGCCCGTGGAATCTCACGGATCTCAATAATGCACCCTCAGCGAGCTGGGGCGAGACTAAAGGTCTCGTCCGTGAGGTGTTTTACGAAAATGTCCCCCTCAAGGGCAAACCGACCCGCGTCTTTGGCTATCTCGCCCGCCCCAAGGAGGGCACCGGTCCGTTCCCCGCGATGGTGCTCGTTCATGGGGGCGGCGGGCATGCCTTCGCCGAGTGGGCGACCCTCTGGGCCGAGCGCGGATATGTGGCGATCGCGATGGACCTTTCGGGTCGGGGTCCGGACGGCAACCGGCTGCCTAACGGCGGCCCCGAGCAGTCCGACGAGGAGAAGTTCCGCGACTTCGCGCCGGGTGAGGCCGACCAGATGTGGACCTATCACGCCGTCGCCGCCGCTGTTCGAGCCCACTCGCTCCTGGCCTCGTTGCCCGAGGTCGACAAGGGCCGGATCGGCGTCACGGGAATCAGTTGGGGCGGATATCTCACCTGCATCATCGCCGGGATCGACGACCGCGTGGGAGTCGCGGTGCCGGTCTATGGCTGCGGCTTCCTCGATGCCAATAGCTACTGGATCGAGCCAAACTTCAAGAAGATGGGGGTCGCGAATACGAAGCAGTGGTCCGACCTCTTTGACCCCTCACGCTACCTCCCCGGCGTCTCGTGCCCGATCCTCTTCGTCAACGGCACCAACGACTTCGCCTATCCGCTCGACAGCTATCGGAAGTCGTATCGACTTGTGACCAAAGTTCCCGTCGACCTCTGCGTGACGGTGAAAATGCCGCATGGCCACTCGCAAGGATGGACCCCTAAGGAGATCGGGCTTTTCGTCGACAACGTGCTCGGGCGAGGCCAGCCCCTGGCCCGGCTAGCAGACCCCTCGATCGTCGCTGAGACGATCTCCTCACAAGTCACCAACGGCCGACCGATCCGCACCGCGAAGCTGCACACGACGACAGACACCGGCCCATGGCCCGGTCGCGAGTGGACGACGACGGACGTCAAAGTCGATGGCGAAAAACTCTCGGCCGACCTGCCTAAGAACCGGCCGATCGTGGCCTATTTCACAGTCGAGGACGATCGAGGCGCGGTGTCGAGCAGTCCGCACGTCGTGAGGGAGAAGTGACCTCAAACCGTCCAGCGACGGTCATCCGTCTTTGAGACAACCTCCACCTTCGGTCGATTCCCTCCCGCGACGAGCCCGAACGTCGCGGGGACGACCTCACTCGCGATCGCGGCATCTCCGACCCTGGCACTCGCGACGAGCGTCAATCGCCCATTCGCGAGTCGATAGAATTCGATCGCCCATGGTTCGCGGTCGATAAGGATCAATTCGCAGACACCATTCAAGGCGTAGAAGTCCATTTTTTGATGCGATCGGTCGTTCCGACTCATCACCTCGACCACAAGGTCGGGACCGCCGCACCAATGCGACCCGCAATCGCGTCCGGGGCCGTCGGTGAGGAAGACGGCGACGTCGGGCTCGCGAAAGTTCATCTCCCAACCGGCCTCACGGTCGCTGACGTTGACCTCGTGAAACGCCTCGCCGCTGCCCGGAGGGAGGATCGAGTCGAGGATCATAGCGAGCCGAAAGGCGAGCCGCTGGTGTTCATTATTCGCCAGAGGCGACATGACGTGGACCCCATCCCAGACTTCGTCACGCCGGTCGAGCCCATTGAGTTGTCGCTCAGCGATGACGCGACAAGCGAGGACAGGGTCGAGGATCAACACGGTCGGCATCGACCGGTCCCACGGTGAATGTTGCTCGCAGTGCATGCTAATCGACTCCTACCCTAAGAGATCGATGACAGACTTTTGAGTTCGACGTAGCAGCATTTGAATCGCGTCGGCACTCGACATCTAGTCTGTAATGAGAAGGGATATTTATTCTTAGGACAATCAAAGATAATCGCCACAGGCCAATTCACGAAGATAAGGTCTTCGTAGCCCCATTGAAGCGACGTGGCAGTTCTTGTGTGAACTTCAATCGTGAAGCAATCTCCACGGCTCACCAGCCGTGAGCTGTGGCCCCATTTCGATCGAAAAGTAACGAAAAAACCGCACAGCGAGAGGTAACGCCTGAGGGACTTCATCCCCTCGCGGAACGGATTCGTCCGGACCGAGGCAATATCCCCGACACTAACCACTCCCCAGGTTAGTACGCCTTGTCCCTGATAACAAGTTGAAGTCCGGGGATCGAGGTTAGAACAATGTCCACTCCAACCCAGATCCGTTGCAAGACGGGGCAGCGTTGCCCCAGATCGGGCGTCTATCGCTTCGATGGCTACCTTGATGGAACGGTCCCTGCCGACTCCGCTGCCCCGCGAGAGGGACATCCCTTGGCAGAGCGAAACGTCGCTCCTCCGATCCACTCACCTAGCAAGGGTTGCCACTGGCTTCTGATCCGCCTCGCCTAATATCCAACCGATCAAATTGGATAAGACGGCTCGGAGGCTTGCTTTCCGAGCCGTCTCTCATTTTTGATCCGTCGATCGTCTTCACCTGATCTTGACTCAGCCGTCGCGAGACTCTAAGCTATTCGTTTCCCGCTCGTGGGCCGAACCGGATCGGGGCCTCATCGACGCGAACCGAATTGCATGACAGTCAGAGGGACTTCAGCGTTATGCCGCGGAAAAAGTTTGGTCGTAACCGGAAGAACCGTTGCCGGTTCTGCACCCCCGAAGGCTGCCCCCGTCCGGCTTATGTGGATTACAAGGACGTCGGACTGCTCAAGAAGCTCTGCACGAACCAGAGCAAGATGTTCTCCCGCAAGCGCAGCGGTAATTGCGCGGCCTTCCAGCGAGCATCGAGCGCGGCCGTCAAGCGAGCCCGCTTCATGTCGTTGATCCCTTACGTCGGCGAATAAACTGCCGATCGCTCAGTTGCCGGGTCCGATGTCCGTATCGTCTCCATCCTGAGACGGCTCGGACATCGGACCCGTCACGCTGCGTGAAGGTTAGGGAGTTGTGGCAGGCTCGGACACGGGCTTGGCCCGTTTCAGGGTCGCGAGAAAGTCGCGGGAGAGGCTGCCGTAGTCGGTCCCGAGTCGGTCTTCGAGGCTCTTGCCCACGCCGGCGCGGAGCTTGCCCTTGTAAACGTCACGCGTGTATTCGAGGAACCCCTCGCGATACTTGGTGTCGTGGGCCTGCATGAAATAGACGGCGAGCGCCATTGCCTCGGCGTAGTTCAGGAAGATATCGCCGCCGTCCGCGCCATAGAAGAGATTCTTGTTGTAGGTTGTCATCCGGCTGATCGGGACGAATTCACCGTCCTTGGTCAGCCGTTTTTGCGCGATTTCGATCCGCTTGCCGACCATCCCGCCGATCCGGAGCGAGCCGTCGGGCTGGGGCCGCATCGTCTCGAAATAGGTTCCTAGCCCTTCGAAGACCCAGAAGTTGGAGCGGTCAGGGTCATACTTATCAGCCCCAGCGGTCTCGAAGAGGAGTTGGTGCGAGACCTCGTGGTCGAGGTTTTCGGTCACGTCGAGTTGGCCGCCGGGATCGCGGAAGAAGAAGCTCATCCCCTCGTTGAATCCGAGTGGTTTCGTCTCCTTCTTGGGCAGATAGGTGCCGAGGTTGTCGCGAATGCCCTCGCCCTGCGTGGGAAGGAGGAACTCAATGTAATCGTCTCGCGAGGCGAAGTAAAAGACCGTATGCCGCTTCTTCGCCGGGGTCGGGGCGGCCTTGGGGTTCTTCGCAAGGGTGAAGAGCGGCGAGAGTTCGGGGCCGACAAGGTCGGCCATCATCGAGCCGAAGAGGTCATAGAGCGACTCGAGCCGACGGCCGAAGCCGATTGCCTCGTTGAGCGGGACGTTGGTCCGGATCGAGAAATGCTCGGTGGTGATCCGCCAGCCCTTGGCAAAGTCACGCCTTAGCGCATCGGCCTCGGCGGTGGGCAGCCATCGCGTCGGCTTCCCGGCGACGAACGGGGCCGGTAACTCGCTCCGATCGAGGTGGGCTACCCAGGCCATCTCGACCCATCCATAAGTTGGGTGGAGCGCATAGCCCTCCGCGAGTTTCGCCACGGCGAAGGGTGTCGCCCAGCCTCCCTGGTGGGGGACGTGTCCCAGAAGTCTCCAGGCCGCGGCGTGCTGCGAGTCGCGTGCGACGACCGCGCGGAGGCATTCATCGGCGAGCGCGAGATGCGGGACAGCGGGGGGCAAACAGCGGGTCGCAAGGTCGAAATACGCCTTCGCGGCCTCGTTGCGGATCGCCTTGAGTTCGGGCGGTGAGACCGGAGCGGCTTTGGGAATGATCTCGCCAAGCGGGACGAAACGCGACGAGCCGTCAGGCTGTGAGGGCGGCTCGATCAGGGCGGTGATCCGCGTCGAGGCGTCGACACCGAGCCTGGCGACGAGGTCGACGAGAGCCTTCTCCTCGCGGGAACGGATCGCGTCGCGTTCCTTGCGCAGTTCGGCCGAGAACCGGGCGGGGTCGGGCCAAGGGAAGAGAGAGACGAATATCAGCGCGACGACCGCGACCGGACTGTGCATGGTTTCACCTCGCCGCGAGAAAAGAGTCCCCTGATGACAGACGCCGGCCATCGGAGGCAAATTCGACCGACTTCGCCCGGCCGCGTCGACGGCGATCGGGATGGACCATTTTCGCATTTCGACGCACAATCGGCACTGGACCTGGCCTCGAACTTGTCCCGGCAAAGGAGTGCGCCGTGAGAGACCCAATTCGATCTCGGCTTGCGTTCGTCCTGGCGTGTGTCGCGATCCTCGTGACGACGCGGCCGAGCCCGCTCCTGGCAGGGAGCGGCGGCCGATCAGGCGAGTCGATCTCCGTGACCGGGACGTTCGCCATCCATCAGACTCCTGATAAGAGGCAGATCCCGCTCGACGCGGTCTACTGGATAGACTACCGCACCGCCAAGCTCTATGCGACGACCCCGGAGGTCTCGAAGACCTCATCGTCGGGCAAGATGACCAGCGAACTGGCGATCCGCGACCTACTGGTCGACTTCAAGCTCGCTGCGGGGGTCGTGCCACACTTTCTGATGAACACTGCCTCGCTCGGTGCGCTCGGGGGCGGTACATCGGCCCTCTTCGTGATCGAAACGACGACCAAGCAAGTGGCCGTCTATTGGAGCTATCCCAAGACGACCGGCCTCAACGCGAAGCCGGAATTCGAACTCGTCCAGGTACGGACCTACGCCCAGCCCGCCACTCAGCCCGAGGAGTCGTTGCCGACCGAGTCGACCTCCGTCTCGGGGCCGATCACTCTTCAAATGACTATGGATAAGACCCAGGTGCCGCTCGACGCCGTCTACTGGCTCGAATCGAGCGCCCAGAGGGCGTTGCTCTTCACCGCGATTCCCGAGATTCGCAAGACCGCCGCTAAGACCCAGATGGTCGGCGAGGTGGCGTCCCGCAACCTCGCCGCTGACCTCAAGCTCAAGCCCGGTGTCGTCCCGCACTTCCTACTCAACACCGCCTCGCTTGGCGCGACCGGCATGGGAATGTCGGCGCTGTTCGTCATGGAGACGACCACCAAGCAGCTCGCCATCTATCGGGCCTATCCAAGGGCAACCGCCCAAGGGGCGAAGCCGACGATCGAACTTCTCGACGTCAAGCCTTATGAAGAGCCGCTGCCCGCGCTTCCGCCGTCGAAGTGATCGCCGCTCCCCGGCGCGAGCGTCAGACGATCACGATAACGACGAGGCCCCCGACAAATCCGACCAGATAACTCGCGTCGTGCGTCCAGAGATCGGCCAGATACCGAGCATGTCGCCCTTGGGGGACGGATCGGGCTATCCAGCCGACGAGTTCGATTGCGCCAGCCCGCGCTAAGACAAAGCCCACGACCCCCGCAAGGGTCGCCGTGATCGCCATGACGGCGAGCAAGAACCCAATCGGGCGGAGCAGCGTCCAGGCGTCGCGCCTCGGCCGTGGGCCGAACCTCGCCGCAAAGGCCAACGGCCAGCCGAGAAGGAAGCCCGCCCACCAGGTCGCAACGACTCCCCAGCCGAGCCTGAGGAGGGTTGGCGAATCGGTATGAAAGATTGGCGGGTGGCCTATCGTGAAGTATTCCACACAGACCCGGGCGGTGACCTGGTCGTTGACGATCCCGTAAGCCACTGCGGCCACGACGCAGAGACTGACGATCGACAGCCACCTCATTTTATGACCCTCAACCGCCCGCGATGTCTCTGTATCGGGTCACCGATGTCAAGGGCTCGTCGGTGCCGAGCCGGCGGCGGCCCCGCCCGCTGGGGTGGCACCACCCTCGGCTGGTTTGTCGTCTTCGAGCACCTTGTCGGTCCCGTATGGCCGCGCCTCTTGAGCGTTGAGAAGCCATCGGCCTTTGGGGTCGAAGACCCGGGCGTCGCCGTACTGCTTGAACGGGTCGTGCCCGCCCGACCGGGTGAAGATCTGGCCAGTCGAATACTGGAAGAACGCGAGGATTTCCTTGTCGAGCCGCGAACCGTAGAACGGCTTGTACTTGTAGTCGACCGAGCCGAGGATCTTCTTATGGACCGGCGAGGCGTCGAGCGCGAGCAGCAGGACGCCGATCGTCAGCAGGCTGCCGCCGAAGGCGAAGAGGATCCGCCCGATGTGATAAACGGCCGTCGGGAACCGCACCATCGACGGGGCCATCAACTCCGTGAGCAGGCGGATGATGAGCAGGCTCACGGTGAAGATCAGAAGGATGCAGAGTGCATCGGCATAGCCCGACATGAACGAGACGTTCGTCCCGATGAGTTGGGCCAGAGGCTCGTAACAGTTCAGGGTGATCATCGTCGCGAAGAGGGCGTTGAAGAACATCAACGCCGCGCCCCAGAGGCCTTCGCTCATCAGGGCGTAAGTCATCCCTGCGATCAGGAGTACGACGACCAGGTCAATGAGCACAGCCATGAGAAGTGGTCCGTGGAAAGGGTCGCGGGCGTTCGGGCGTCACCGGTATTGTGGCGGGCGTGACGGTCGCGTCACTTCACGACCCGGAGGAGTTCGTCGATCGACGTCTTACCCTGGATCACCTGACGGAGTCCGTCTTCCTGGAGATAGATCATCCCGTTCTTCCGAGCCTCAGCCTTGATCGCGTTGATCGACGGGTTCTCGCGGATCATGTCACGCATCGCTTCGGTGATGACGAGCAGCTCGAAGATCCCGGTCCGGCCGAGATAGCCATTGCCGCCGCACTGCGGGCAAACCTGTTCGGGCTCGGCCGGCTTGCGGTAGAAGACGTCGACCTTATCGATCGGCAGGTTGGCCTTCTTGAGGAACTCGGGCTTGGGCTTGTACGGCTCTTTGCACGTCTCGCAGAGTACCCGCACAAGCCGCTGGCCAAGCACCGCCGTCAGCGCCGAGGCGATCATGAACGGCTCAACGCCGAGGTCGAGCAGGCGGAAGAGGGCCGTCACCGTGTCGTTTGAGTGGACGGTCGAGAAGACCATGTGGCCGGTCGTCGCCGCCTGGCAAGCGATCGTCGCCGTCTCCTGGTCGCGGATTTCGCCGATCATGATGACGTCGGGGTCTTGACGCAGGATCGACCGCAGGCTGCCGGCGAACGTCGCGCCGCTCTTGGTGTTGATCTCCATCTGCGTGACGTTGTCGAGGACGTACTCGATCGGGTCTTCGACCGTAATGATATTCTTCTGGAATCGGTCGATCTCGCGGAGCGCGGCATAGAGCGTTGTCGTCTTGCCCGATCCCGTCGGCCCGCAGAGCAGGAACATCCCGTGAGGCTGGGTGACAAGCGACCGGATCTCGCCGGCCAACTTCGGCCGGAGCCCGACCTCGTCGAGCTTGCCGACCGACGAAGCGTTGTCGAGGATTCGCATGACCATCTTCTCGCCCGCCTTCGACCCCGAGGTCGCCACGCGGAAGTTGATATCACGCGATTCGAGCTTCGCACCGAACGAGCCGTCTTGCGGCTTACGTTTCTCGGAGATGTCCATCGCGGCGAGCACTTTGAAGACGTTCACCACGGCATCGCCAGTCGGCCGGTCGAATGGCTCGGCGGCGTGGAGGATGCCGTCGATCCGGTAACGGATCGACATCTGGTCGGTGGTCGGTTCGAGGTGGATGTCGGTCGAGCGGCGTAGCACGGCGTCGTAGACTAGCTCCTTGCACGCCATGTACGACTTTGACTCCTCGGCCTTCGCCACGCGGTCGGGGTCGATCTTCCCGGTATTGCTCTTGCCGACGAAGACGATCGGCGGGCCGGCCCTGTCGATGTTCGAATCGCCCTTGTTGAAGAAGCCCTTCATCCCCATCTTGTTCATCAGGCCGTTCATCACCTCGCCGAAGTGATAAAGCGTGAGTACCTTGCGGTCATCCGGCACGGTCTGGTTGCGGACATAGGAGTACGTCAAGATCGGAACGAAGTAGCAGAGGACAAGGAGGATGATCCCGATGAAATAGCTCGGGATCGCCCAGACCATCGCCAGGCCAAGTACTCCGGAGAAGAAGACGACTGAGTTCCACATCTCGAACCGGAGGTTGCCGAGTTCTTTGCAGTCGTCGTCAACCCAGTCGGTCGTCTTGACCCAGAGGAGATAGATTGCGAGGACTGGGAGGAACTTGAACAGGTTGAGATAGAAGCCCGGCCCGCGCAGGCCATTCATGGCCGGCGATTGGGCGAACAGGCTCAGGGCCGGCTCGGCGGCATCAGCCCCGGCGGCGAGCCCGAAGAGGCCGAAAAGGAGCGTCGCGAGGGCGAGGCGCGGACGGATCATCGCAAGCCTTTCTCTCTTCGTACGGATATCGCGCAGGCGGCAGGATCGATTCGCCTTACAGAATACCGGGTTGGTTAATCATGATGCCCTTCAGCGCCATCTTCAACACCTCGATGCTCGGCGCGAACTCGAAGGCGGTCGCTCGCTCGATCTTCTCGGCGACGACAAGTTGGCGGAGGCTCTCGGTGAAGTCCATCATCCCCTCCTCCTTGCCCATCCGGATGGCGTCGCCGAGCTTCGAGTCTTCCTCGTTCATGATCAGCTTGCGGATAATCGGGTTGGTCCGCATGATCTCGTTCGTCGGCACCCGGGTCGCGCCGGTCTTCTCAGCCCATTCCTTGGTGGTCGGCAGGAGCTTCTGTGCGACGACGGCCTTGAGGTTGAATTCCATGTTCTGCCGCAAGGGGGTGTGCATCTCTCGGGGGAAGAGGTCGAGGATTCGGGTGATCGTCGAGGGCGCGGTCGACGAGTGAATTGTCCCGAACACCAAGTGACCCGTCTCGGCCGCGTGGAGCGCGGCGGAGAATGTGTCTTGGTCTCGCATTTCGCCGACGAGGATGATATCCGGGTCTTGCCGGACCGCATCCTTGAGCGACTTGTGGAAGTCCATGACGTCGATACCCAGCTCACGCTGATTGATGATCGACTTCGCGTCGGTATAAGTGAATTCGATCGGGTCTTCGATCGTGACGATGTGCATCCGCTGACGTTCGTTGATGTATTGGAGCATCGACGCGATCGTCGTCGTCTTGCCTGACCCCGTCACGCCCGCGAGGATGACGATCCCCTGCTCGTACTGGGTCAGTTCGGCCATGACCGGCGGCAGGCCGAGCTGCTCGAAGTTCGGGATCGAGTTGCTCACGCGCCGGGCGACCAGGCTGAGCTTGCCTCGGGCGCGAAACAGGTTGACGCGGAACCGGGTTTCGAGCTTGCCGTCATAGACGATATGGGCGAAGTCGGTCCCGCCTTCTTCCTCCAGGATCGCCCGGACCCGCGGCGTCAAGAGCGGGAACATCAGCCGTTCCATCTCGGCACTGGTCAGGGGCGGCAGCGACATCTGGCGGAGTTCTCCGCCGAGTCTCATGCACGGGGGGAGCCCCACCTTGAGGTGGAGGTCGGAACCCTTGTGCTTCATCACCATCCGGAACAGTTTATTGGCTTCGGGCTCGTTGGCCACGGCCTCGACTTGGGTATCGGCGACGGTCGACATGGACGATCGCTCCGTTCAGGAGGGTTCGACAAGGCGGATTCGGACGGTTCCGGCCTACGGAGAGGATCAAGCCGGTATCAGTGTCGGCAAGCGGACGGGCACGCCCCGGCTCGCCAGATAGTCTTTTGTCTGACCGATTGAATATTCGCGATAGTGGAAGATGCTCGCAGCGAGGGCGGCACTCGCCCCGCCCTCGACCAGAGCAGCCCGGAGATGCTCGGGAGTTCCGGCCCCCCCCGAAGCGACGACGGGAACCTCGACGGCGTCGGCCACCGCGCGGGTCATCGGCAGATCATAACCGTTCTTCGTGCCGTCTGCATCCATACTCGTCAGCACGATTTCTCCAGCCCCGAGCCGCTCGACCTCTCGCGCCCAGGCGACGGCCTCAAGCCCGGTGGGAATCCGCCCGCCGTTGACGTGCACTTCCCAGACCTCGCGACCGTCTTTGACCACGCGCTTCGGGTCGATATTCACGACGATGCACTGCCGACCGAACCGCCGAGCCGCCGCCCTGACGAACTCGGGGTCTTTTACGGCCGCCGAGTTGATCGAAACCTTATCGGCCCCCGCATTGAGCAGCGCCCGGATATCGTCAAGTGTTCTGATCCCGCCCCCGACAGTCACCGGCATGAAGCAGACCTCGGCCGTCCTCCTGACGACGTCGAGGAAGATCCCGCGTCCTTCATGGCTCGCCGTGATGTCGAGAAAGACCAGCTCGTCGGCCCCCTCCGCCTCATAGCGTGCAGCGACCTCAACGGGATCGCCCGCGTCGCGAAGGTTGACGAAGTTCGTCCCTTTGACGACACGGCCGCAATTCACGTCGAGACAGGGCACGATTCTCTTGGCCAGCATCGTTGAGATGAGTCCTCGTCGCGGCTCGGAACGAAATGCGCGGAAGCCTTCCGCGACCGATATCTCCATCTTATCCGAGCCGGAACGGCGATCCTAGACCGTGGGCGTGGAAACGCAGAGCGAACTCGAAAGGTGGCGCGCCCAAAGAATTTCGCGCAAGTACAAGTATGCAATCCCATTCGCGGTGGCCGACGTCCG
This sequence comes from Isosphaeraceae bacterium, assembly GCA_025356435.1. Taxonomy (GTDB): domain Bacteria; phylum Planctomycetota; class Planctomycetia; order Isosphaerales; family Isosphaeraceae; genus CAMFLR01. The sequence goes on from JANXSY010000042.1 coordinate 36,736, forward strand.
CGACGATGCCCTCTCGGACAACACGCTCAAGCAGGCGTCGATCTAGGGGAAAGTTGATCCGGTCTTCGAGTAGAGGGTCTTCTCCGAGGCGACCCTGGCGGTCCCCCTGGTCGTCGGCTACGCTTGGAACCAATCCCTTAACCCAACCGCTGTCGCCATCGCCGAATTGCCCCCGACACGACCACTCTAGAGACTTTCCGACTCCGAGGAGATCGACGATGCAGAGAATCGCGACGTTTTTGGCCCTGATGATCTTGAGCCCGTCTGGCATCAGCTTGACGAGGGCTGATGAGACCGGCTCGTCGATGGCCGACGCCGCCCAGCGCTTCGTTGCGTCTCTCGACGATGCACAGAAGGCCAAGGCGACCTTCACCTTCGATAGTCCCGAGCGATTCAACTGGCATTGGATTCCCAAAGAGCGGAAGGGTCTCGCCTTCAAAGTCCTCAAGCCCGAACAGACAGCCCTCGCCTTCGGCTTGCTTAACACCGGCCTCTCGACGCGAGGCATGATCAGGGCGACGACCATCATGAGCATGGAGGAAATCCTCCGCGTCGACGAGCACGGCACCGGCCCGGTCCGCGACTCGGAGCTGTACTTCGTGAGCGTCTTCGGCAACCCCTCCGACGCCGCCGAATGGGGATGGCGAGTCGAAGGACATCACCTGGCCCTCAACTACACCCTGCGAGGCGGCAAGGTCGTCTCGGCAACCCCTTTCATGGTCGGGGCGAACCCCGCCGTCGTCCGCGACGGTCCTCGCAAGGGACTCCGCAACCTCGCCGACATCGAAGGCCCGACCGATGCACTCCTCAAGTCGCTGACCAAGGAACAGCTCGGCCTCGCCGTCGTGAGCGGCACGGCCCCTGACGTCACCGTCACCCCGAATTCGGCCCAGCCGGTCGCGACGGCCCCCGAGGGAATCGCCATCGACAAGCTCGATCCCGCTCAGCGCGAGACGCTGCTCAATCTCATCCGGGCCTACGTCGCAAACTTCCCCGAGTCGATCAGCGACGACCTCCTTCGTCAGATCGCCCGGAGCGAGTCGTCACTCCACTTCGCCTGGAGCGGACCCGCCGACCGGTCCAAGCCGCACTCGTTCCGAATCCAGGGCCCGACGCTCTTCATTGACTTCAACGACACCCAGAACAACCAGAACCACATCCATACTTTCTACCGAAGCTTCGTCAACGACTTCGGCGTCTCTAACTGACATCTCTGGGTCGACAATCCGCCCGGCATCACCGCATGCCGGGCGAACCCGTCAACACATCGATCACCCTCGGGCATTCCGGCAGAGACTCCAAGAAGGTCCGGCCATAAGGCTTGGTCAGCACTCTGGGATCGAGGATGACGACAATCCCTCGATCCGTGCGCGCACGGATGAGGCGGCCGAAGCCTTGTTTTAGCTTCAACACCGCTTGCGGGAGCTGGTAATCACGGAAGGGGACGCCGCCGCGTCGCTTGATCTCTTCGAGGCGGGCTTCGAGGAGCGGGTGGTCGGGGACGCTGAAGGGGAGGCGGACGATGATGACGTTCGAGAGGGCCTCGCCCGGCACGTCGACACCCTGCCAGAAGCTCTCGGCACCGAAGATCACGCTGTCGACGTCGGCCTTGAAGGCTTCGATCATCTTGGTGCGGGGCATCCCTTCGCCCTGCGAGAAGAGGGCGATGTTCCGCTCGGCGAACCAGGGAGCGAGCACGCGTGATGCCTCGTTAAGCATCTTGTAAGACGTGAACAGAACGAAGGCGCGACCGTTGGTCATGTCGAGGTAGTGCGGGATCGCGCGGATCGCGGCAGCGTCGAAGTCGCGGGGCTCGGTTGAGGGGTCGGGGAGGTTGCGGGGGATGTGGATCGCCACCTGGCTCGGGTAGTCGAAGGGACTGCCGAGTTGTAGGCTCTCGCACTTCGTCAGGCCGAGCATCGTCTTGGCGAAGGTGAAGCTTGGCGGCTTGCCGACGCTGAGCGTGGCCGAGGTCAGGATGCAGGTCGGCACGCGATCGAAGAGGTCGCGGCGGAGGACCGGGCCGACGTCGAGCGGGGCACAGGCGAGATTGATCCGGGGTCGGCCGTTGTAGGTCTGCGCGTCGACCCAGTAGACGCTGTCGGCGGTCCCCTGCCCCAGCCATTCGGTCACGCCCGCAGCGAGCGCGGCACACTTCTCGGCGGCCGAGTCGAGTTCGACGCGGTTCTCGTCAGCCTCGACCTGCTCGGCCTCGCGACTGATCGCGGTCGAGAGCTTGCGCAGCTCTTCGCCGAGTGTGTCGGCCACGCCCGTCGGTCGTCGAATCCGGCCATTGGCTGAGCCTGTCCGGCCGACATGGGTCGCGATCGAGGGGAAGAAATCTTCGGCCGCCTGGCGGGTTCGCATCACCTGCTCGATCGCCTCGCCGAGTTCATAGTGGACGAGCAGCCCCTTATTGCCCCTCGGGCTGACGAGCTTCGCGAGCAGGTATTCGACCTGGCTCTGGCCGACCCGCAAGCCCAGATGCTCGGCGGCGACCGACTCGACGGTGTGGGCTTCGTCGAAGATCGCCACGTCGTAGTCGGGCAAGAGGCTCGAGCCTCGGCCTCGGAGGGCGAGGTCGGTCATGAAGAGGGCGTGGTTGACGACGAGAAGGTTGGCGGTCGACATCCGCCGTCGCGCTGCGAAATAGAAGCACTCTTTATAAGTTCGGCACTTCTTGCCCAGGCAGTTGCCATGGTCGCTCGCAACGGCTTCCCAGACGGCGGGAGACGGCTTGAAGTCGAGGTCAGATCGGCTGCCATCGGTCGTCTGATTGGCCCAGAACTTGATCTCGGCGAGGTGATCGAATTCTTCATCCTTGATAAATGTCGAGCCCGCCCGCGCCCCAGCCCCGGCGAGGCGTCTCAGGCTGATGTAGTTCGATCGCCCCTTCACCAACGCGGCTGTGAACTCTTGCGGCATCACGGCCCGCAGGAAGGGGAGATCTTTCTGGAGGAGCTGTTCCTGGAGGCTAATCGTGTGGGTCGAGATGACGACCTTCTTCTTCTGCTCGACCGCGGCAATGATCGCCGGCACGAGATAGGCAAAGCTCTTGCCGACCCCCGTCCCCGCCTCGACAAGCAGGTGATTCCGCCCCTGAATCGCCTTGGCAACGGCACGCGCCATCGCGAGCTGTTCGGGTCGCGATTCGTAGGTCGGCAAGCGACGCGCGATCGCACCGCCCGGCCCAAGGATGTCGGCGCAGTCAGACGGTTCCATAAGTCCCTTCCCTGGTCCGACCGGTCATGAGTAGGCCGCCGGGGCGTCATTGAGGGGCCAGCATTCCCAGGCGGATTTTGCGGCGATCCGGCGGAGGAGGAACTCGAGCCCCTTCAGGACGCACACCGGGACTCCGAGAAAGGTGACGAAGCACAACGCCACCATGAATTCCGGTGAAGGCGTCACGCGGAACCCGGTCAGGAGGATGAACAGCCCGATGCACGGGAGGAGCGTCATGATGGCGCTGAAGATGATGGTCCTCACCCGGTTCGCCCTGATCCTCCGGACGACGACGAGGCTAGGCGGCCAGAGGTTGGATCGTCGCGAGAGCTTGGCCTCTGGACCGACCCAGACCCGCATCCCGTTCCTCCATGCCGAGATCACCGCGACGACAGAGACGCCCGCCGAGAGGATGAACCCCAGCATCGCCACGAGGAGCGCCGTCGTGAAGACGGCCGGAGGCGCAACGCCCCCGGGCGGCCGGGGCCTTCCCCGGGCGACCTCGATCGCACCGGCGACCATCGCGAGGATGAACATCATCGCGGTGGCCACGATGCTCACCTTCCAGAGCGCCCACGCGGCATAGAATCGCCCGCAGATCCGCCCTCGGAGGCGGTCGGGATCGACACGCTTGAGCCATCG
>JANXSY010000054.1 GCA_025356435.1 Isosphaeraceae bacterium
ACCGCGGCCCGCGCGACCTTCGACCGAGCGAACCCAATCCGGTCCCCTCCCCACCCCGTGGGGGAGGGCTAGGGTGGGGGGGCATGCCGCAAAACCTTTCGACCGAGCGAACCCAACCGACATCGACCGATCATCGCGCCAAACGAACCCATCCCGGTCTCGCGTCGCGGTCGAGGGGCGAATCGGAGAGGGACTCCCGTCGATCCACGCCCCTGGTCCCGGAACCCCCCACCCTAATCCTCCCCCACAAGTGGGGAGGGGACCAGAGCGTTTCGACCGAACGAATTGCCGGGCATTCCTCGAATTGCGCAGATCACTCAGAATCAAGACTTTTAGAGCAACCCAATTCGCCTTTGCGTCATTCCGACCGAACGAAGCCAATTCCAGCATTTGCTCCACCGGGGGAGGGGCAACGAGGTATGGCCCCCACCGCGTCAGACCTGATGGTTCAAATCGACGACTTTCCGAGTCGCCCGACCTCCCCCTTTCTTAACACCGGGAACGACTTTAGAATGAGAGACTCGCCACGGGGTCGATCGCGGGCGATCCTCGCTGGCAACGTCGTCAGCCCATGTCCGGGCCGGTCTCCAGCCAATCCCACACGCAACACGCAGGGTGTGCCGATGATCTGCGTTATCCTAGGCCGGGGACGACATACTTCGCTCATCGAGGAGTGGAAGGAAGCGGCCGACGCGGGCGCGCAACTCGTCGAGTTGCGGGCCGACTGCCTCCGCCGTGATCCCGACCTCAAGCGAATCCTCGCCAACCGGTTCACGCCCTGCGTCTTCACGGTCCGTCGCTCCGCCGATGGCGGGCTCTGGCGCGCGGGGGAAGAGAAACGCGTCCGGCTGATCCGCGAGGCGATCGTCGCCGGTGTCGACTTCGTTGACCTCGAGATGGACATCGCCGGGCAGATCCCCCGGTTCGGGTCGACCAAGCGGATTGTCAGCTATCACAACCTCAAGAACACCCCGGCGAACCTCGGCGAGATCGCCGAGCAGTGCGCGGCGTTGAACGCCGATATCGTCAAGATCGCCACGATGGCCCAGTCGATCGAGGATGCCTCGCGGGTCCTGAGCATCGCGGCGCAGTCGAAAGTCCCCACGATCGCGATCGCAATGGGAGAGATCGGCCACTTCACCCGCATCCTCGGCGCCAAGTTTGGCGCACCGCATACCTACGCCGGCTTCAATCGCGACCGCAACTTCGCCCCCGGTATGCCCTGGTTCCACGAGTTGAAGCGCGACTATTTCTACGACTCGATCAACTCCGAGACTGAAGTCTACGCCGTGATCGGAGACCCAATCGGCCAGAGCCTCAGCCCCGCGATCCATAATGCGGCATTCCGCGAACTCGGGATGAACAAGGTGCTCGTGCCGATCCTCGTCCCCGCCGATCGGCTCAAGCCATCGCTCGAAGAACTGGCCTGGCTGGGGATCAAGGGGATCAGCGTCACGATCCCGCACAAGGAATCCGTCGTACCGATCCTGGCCAAGTCCGACGGCGCGGTCGAGCGTTCGGGATCGTGCAACACGCTCGTTCTCGAAGGCGAATCGAAGATCGGCTACAACACCGACTACCGCGCCGCGATGGACTCGCTCGAAGAGGCCCTGGGCGGGGTCGTCAGCGAGGGGGAGGCCAGCCCGCTCATCAACAAGCAGGTCTTGATCCTCGGTGCCGGAGGCGTGGCGCGGTCGATCGCGTTCGGGCTTTCGAGACGCGGGGCAGGGGTGATCGTCACGAACCGGCACGACGAACGGTCGAGCCGTCTGGCCGAAGAAGTCGGCTGCCGGAGCGTGAACTGGGGAATGCGAGCAAGCACGCATTGTGATATCTTGATCAATTGCACCCCGGTCGGGATGCATCCTAATGTCGACGATACCCCGATGCCGCCCGCTGGGTTCCGGCCAGGCATGCTCGTCATGGACACCGTCTATCACCCCGAGAACACGATGCTGCTCAAGCTCGCCCGCGAGCGAGGGGCGACGACAATCACGGGCGTGGACATGTTCATCAAGCAGGCTGCCCATCAGTGTCGCCTCTACACGGGGAAGGACGCTCCCGTTGAGGTGATGAAGTCGGTGGTCCGCCGCAAGCTCGGGCCAATCCGCGAATGAGGCGCAACCTGGAAGGCCGTCGAGGGTTGGTGCTCGTAGGTTATCGGGGGACGGGGAAGACCACGGTCGGGCGTATCCTCGCGGAACGGTTGAGCTGGAAGTTCATCGACGCCGATCAAGAACTTGAGACGAGGGAAGGCCGGTCGATCGCGACTATCTTCGCCGACGATGGGGAGCCAGCCTTCCGGGACCGCGAGGAACAGATCATCGCTAACCTCTGCCTTCGCGACGAGACAGTGCTCGCCACGGGTGGCGGGGCCGTCCTGAGAGCGACGAATCGCGAAGCGCTTCGGTCGGTGGGGTTCGTCGCCTGGCTGACCGCCGACGCCGACACGTTGGTCCGTCGGCTCACGCGTGACCAGTCCCGTCCCAACCCCCGGCCCGCGTTGACAGCCGCCGGGACTCTGGCTGAGATCGGCGACGTGCTCACCGCGAGGCTGCCGCTCTATCGAGAGGTCTCTGATCTGGAAGTCGACACGGTCGGCCGGACCAGTCATGAAGTGGCGCAGGCCGTGCTCCGGGCATGGTCGAGCGGGGGAACGTCTCGATGAATGTCTATGAGTGGCAGGTCCACCTCTTCCTGGCGACGGGCCTGTTCTTCATCGGCACGGTCGTCGGCAGTTTCTTGAATGTGTGCATTTATCGGCTCCCGCTCCAGAAGAGCGTGATCTGGCCCGATTCGCGGTGTCCCAACTGCCTCGGGCGCATCGGTGCTCTTGAGAACATTCCTGTCTTGAGCTGGCTCTTCCTCCGCGCGGCCTGCCGGAACTGTAAGCTAAAGATCTCGGCCCGCTACCCGGCGATCGAGGCAGCGACGGGCCTGCTCTTCGTCGCCGTCTATTTTGCGGATGCCTACTTCGGATCTCACGGAAATCGGCCGGGATCGTCGGTTTATGTCGCGGTGTTCTACCACTGCGTCCTGATGGCGCTCCTGCTGGCGATCTCGATGATTGACTTTGACTGGACCATCGTCCCGCACGAGTTGACCAACTTCGGGATCGTGTTCGGGCTGCTCGTCGGGGCGATCGAACCGGCAGTCCGGCCCGCGCCGTCGGGGGCCTTGACCATGCTGGGCGGGCTAGGCGTTGGGCTGCTCGGGGTCGTTGTCGGGGCGGGCGTGGTCTGGGTGGTGCGAGTGGTGGGGGGGCTGGTGTTTCGTCGCGAGGCGATGGGGGCGGGGGATATCCACATCCTGGCCGTCGTCGGAGCGTTCATGGGCTGGCAGGCGGCGGTGCTGACGTTCTTCCTCTCAGCCTTCCTCGGGCTTGTCCCCTCGCTCGTCAAACTGGTTCCTTATCTGATCAAACGCCTGACGGGGAGACAATGGAACCCCTCGGAACGCGAAATACCCCTGGGGCCGTTCCTGAGTATGGCGGCGGTCGTCCTGTTCTTGACCTGGCATTGGGCCTGGCCGAAGCTTTTCGAGCCGTATTATGCCATCTTCGCCTGGCTGGTCCGTGACTTGCTCGGTCAGAACCCCGACCTGCCTTGATCGGTCCGAAGTCGGCCCAGCCTGGCCTTCTATGGAGGGGAATTTTTATGGCATCGCCCTACAAACGACGCAGGCCGTCTCTCCTGCTCAACTTCTGGGTCTATCGCCGGGTCGTGCTGGTCGCCCTGATGCTTGGGCTGCTGCTCTGGTTCATCTGGGCGAATAACGGGGCGGTGACCGTTGCCTTCCCGTTCGGCCTGGGCCACGTTTCGAGCACAACCGGCATCATCATCCTGACCAGCTTTTTGGTCGGTTCGGTGACGACTGCGCTGGTGACAACCCTATTGTGGGCGCTCCGCGTTCGCCGATCACAGAAGACAATTGACTCTCCTGTAAAGGACGAGTCCGATGACGACCTGCCGCCCCCGGGCTACGCCTCCAAGCCGGGAGAAGGGCTGTCGAACTCTCGATGGCAGTAGGCTCAGAAAGGACGCGAGGACGATGCTCCGAAGAACCCTCCCGATCGTCGTCCTCGCGGGTCTTGCCGCCGGGTGCCAGGGCACCGGCCCGATCCTCTCCCGGCAGACGACCGTCGGCACGCTCAAGACGAGCGTGAGCCAGCTCGAATTCCGCAACGACCAGCTCGAAAAGCAGGTTACCGAGCTGAAGTCGGAGAACCGGCACTACGAAGATCGGCTCGTCCAGGAGCAGACCGAGGCCGACAACCTCGCGACCCAGCTTGACGATATGAAGGGTCGGTCTGGCCAGAAAGATGGGCCGGTCGACCTTCGGACTGGGTCAAGGTCGAGGGCCGTTGACGACCCGGCCGAGGAGACTCCCCAGCCAAAAGCCCGCCGGTCAAACGGCCGTCGCAAGCCGCCCGCCGTGTCGATCCCCGGCCGGATTGAGCCCGCCCGAGACCCTGACGACGTTGGCCTCTCCGACGACCCGCCGACGAGGAGCCGGGTCGCCTCCGCTCGTCGACCGCGCGAGGAGCGCTGGCTGCCTGTCGCCCGGGGGCTAGGGGCTCGCCAGGGCGAGTTGAAGTAGGCCCCGAACCGCCCAAGTCCCGCGGGTGTCGACGTGGCGACCGAAGCCTATCGCATGCTATCATCTTGGCTTGGGTGACCGGGCGCACGTCGGATCTGGGCCGAGGTATCATGATCGTCATCGTCGACTACGGCATGGGAAACTTGCGAAGCGTCCAGAAGGCGATCGAGGCGGTCGGCCACTCGGCCGAGATCAGCGGAGATCCCGACCGGATCAAGACCGCGTCGAAGGTGATCCTGCCCGGCGTCGGGGCGTTTGCCGACGCCATTGCCGAACTCCGTCGCACCGGGCTGGGCGACGCCTTCAAAGAGGCCGTCGCGGCGGGCAAACCTTGTCTCGGCGTCTGCCTGGGTTTGCAGCTCCTCTTCGACTACAGCGAAGAAGACGGACTGCACGAAGGGCTGGGGCTCCTGCGGGGACGGGTCGTCCGGTTTGCCACCCAACCCGGCCTCAAAATCCCGCACATGGGATGGAACACACTCCGGGTCAAGCGGCCCGCCCCACTGCTCGCGGGCCTGCCGGATTCTCCGAGTGTCTACTTCGTCCACTCCTATTACGCCTCGCCCGCGAATCCGGACGACGTCGCAGCCGAGGCCGATTATCCCGATCCGTTCGCGGCTCTGGTCTGGCGGGACAACCTGATGGCCGCCCAGTTCCATCCTGAGAAGAGCCAGCGCGTCGGGCTGGCGATGTATGCGAATTTTGCCGCTCTCTGAGTCGGTGACGATCCGCAGTCGTTAGGTGCTTGCACGGCCCTTCGGGCACGGCTAGAGTCCACTTAGGGTCAAGGTTTGCTGAGGGTTGTGTGAAGATGATGCAAGTGATCCCGGCCATCGACCTGCGGGGCGGACAGTGCGTCCGGCTCCGTCAGGGCGACTACGCCCAAGAGACCGTTTTCGGCGACGACCCTGCGGCGATGGCCGCGACCTGGGCGGCGCAGGGGGCGGGCCGGATTCATCTGGTCGACCTCGACGGCGCGAAGGCGGGGCGTCCCGTCAACGTCGCTGCCGTGCGGTCGATCCTCGGAGCGGTCTCGGTTCCTTGCCAGCTCGGGGGCGGAGTTCGAGACGAGGCTACGATCGCGACCTGGCTCGACGCGGGCATCGAACGGGTGATCGTCGGTACTCAGGCCCTCAAAGATCCCGCTTGGTTCCGTACGATGGCGCTGAAGTATCCCGGGAGGCTTGTCCTGGGCCTCGACGCCAAGGACGGGCTTGTCGCCACGGCAGGCTGGCTCGACGTTTCCTCGGTCGAAGCGGCGGCCCTGGCCGATCAGTTTGACGACCTCCCGCTCGGCGGAGTCGTCTACACCGACATCGCGAAGGACGGCATGCTCGAAGGGCCGAACCTGGTCGCCACCGAAGCATTGGCCCGTCGCCTCAAGACCCCGGTCATTGCGTCGGGGGGTGTCAGCAGTCTGGACGATCTCGAGCACCTGGCGGCGCTGCCCATCGCGGCGGTGATCGTCGGGCGGGCTCTCTACGATGGGCGTTTCCGGCTCAGCGAGGCCCGGGAACGCGCCGGCGACCGATTCTGACACCATAGGCGGGCCACGTCGGTCCGTCCCCATCCGTTGTGGTGCCACGGTCCGCCGGACGAATGGCGAGGGCGCTCGCCTGGACCACTTCGGAGGGGATTGAACCATGGCGACGACGTATCACATCGGCGATATCCGCAACATTGCCCTGGCTGGACACGGGGCGTCGGGCAAGACCACGCTGGCCGACGCCCTGCTCTTTACCGCCGGCGCGACCGATCGCCGGGGGTCCGTGGACGACGGCACCAGCATCTCCGACGTCGAGGACGAGGAAAAACGTCGGCATTTCACGATCGACTTGCATCTGCTCCATCTCGAATGGGCCGAGAAGCAGGTTCACATCATCGATACCCCGGGCTATCCCGACTTCCTCGGCAGCGCCCTCAGCGCCCTTGCCGCCGTCGAGAACACCGTCCTGGCCATCTCCGCCAACACGGGGATTGAGGTCAACACCAGGCGCATCTTCCAGGAAGCCGTCCGCCTCAAGCTCGGCGGCCTGATCGCCCTCACCAAGATGGACGCCGACAACGTCGACTTCCTCAAGCTCCTCGCCAGCATCCGAGAGAACTTCGGCCCCCGATGCGTCCCGTTCTTCGTCCCGGTCGGTCAAGGGCCGACGTTCTCGGGCGTGATTGACGTCATCAACTCGCATGACGACGTGCCCACGCTCTGCCCGATGCACCCGTCCGAGGCCTACCAGATGGTCGTCGAGCAGATCGTCGAGACCGACGAGGCGCTCATGGAGCGTTACCTCGAAGGCGAGACGATCCCTCCCGCTGAACTCCGCGTGGCAGCCCACGGCGCGATTATCCGGGGCACGTTGATCCCGATCGTTTGCGTCTCCGCGAAGAAGGACGTCGGCATCCGCGAGATGCTCGACCTCCTGGCCAATATCAGCCTCAGCCCTTACGAACTCCACCGCTTCGGGCACAACACTCAGGACGAGTCTGACGAACTCGAACTCGAACCGCTCGAAGAGGGTGAACTCGTCGCCCAGGTCTTCAAGACAACCAACGACCTGTTCATGGGGAAGATGAGCTTCCTCCGAATCCATTCGGGGAGACTCTCGAACGAGACCACACTCGTCAACCTCCGCACCGGCAAGACCGGTCGTCCGGGACACCTCTATCGGCTCCAGGGAAAGACGCAAGAGGAAGTGCGTGAAGCGATCGCGGGAGACATCGTCGCCATCGCCAAGTTCGACGACCTGCATATCTCCGACACCGTGACCGCCCACGCGAACGGCCACACGTCGCACCTGCTCCTTGACCCGATCCGGTTCCCGACTCCGATGGTCCCGCGCGCTGTCGAGTCGAAGACCCGCGAGGACGATCCGAAGATTTCAGCGGGATTCGCCAAGATCGCCGACGAAGATCCGACATTCACTTATCGACGCGACGCCCAGACCCACGAACTCGTGATCTCGGGGATGAGCGAACTGCACCTTGACGTGATCCAACAGCGGCTCAAGAACCGATTCAAGCTCGACATCCACACGCACGTCCCCCACGTCCCTTATCTCGAAACGGTCGTGCGGGAGGCCGAGGCCCATCACCGCCACAAGAAGCAGACAGGGGGGCGGGGCCAGTTCGCCGATGTCCAGCTTCGCATCCGCCCGAGGGCTCGCGGCACGGGGTTTCATTTCGTCAACGCGATCAAGGGCGGGGTCATCCCCAACCAGTTCATCCCGGCCATCGAGAAGGGCGTGCACGAGCAATTCGAGAAGGGGGTGATCTCAGGCAACCCAATCGTCGACGTCGAGGTCGAGGTCTTCTTCGGCTCGTTTCACGCTGTCGATAGCTCGGAGCAAGCCTTCAAGATCGCCTCAGCGGCTGCCTTCCGCAAGGCGTTCCTCGCGTCGCGCCCGGTCTTGCTCGAACCGCTGGTGAAGATCGAGATCAGTGTCCCGATGGAGAAGTTCGGAGACATCACTGCCGACCTCAGCACCCGTCGCGGCCATATCACCGGGATGGAAGCCCTTCCCGGCGGCTTCCAGTCGGTCGAGGCGAGCGTGCCCCTCAGCGAAGTCTTACGCTACGCCACCGACCTCAAGAGCATGACCGGCGGCCGAGGCTTGTATACGATGGAATTCAAGTCGTATGAGCCGGTCCCGATCAACGTGCAACAGACGATCGTCGATCGCTGGACCAAGAGCCGGTCGGGGGTCGAGGAAGACTGAGATCGCTCGCTGACGACCCCGAGGTTATCCCTCGGGGTCGTCGGTGGATCGGATTCAGATGTCATAGCTCAGGTTCGGCGAGAGCCAGCGTTCGGCCTCGGCCAACGTCCAGCCCTTGCGGCAGGCATAGTCTTCGATCTGGTCCCGCGTCACCATGTCGACCGCGAAATATTTCGCCTCGGGTCGGCCGAAGTAGAGTCCGCTGACCGAGGCGGCCGGGACCATCGCCATGCTCTCGGTCAGCCACATCCCGGTGGCGTCCTGCACGTTGAGAAGGTCCCAGATCGTCCACTTCTCGGTGTGGTCGGGTGACGTGGGATAACCGGCCGCCGGTCGGATGCCCCGATACTTCTCGTCGATCAGGTCTTCGCCGCTCAGGTTTTCGTCGTGACCATAGCCCCAGTCTTGGCGGGCCTGCTTGTGGAGCTTCTCGGCGAAGGCCTCCGCCAGCCGATCGGCAAGGGCCTTGGCGTTGATGGCGCTCACGTCGTCGTGCTCGGCCTTGAACCGGATCGCGAGTTCGTCCGAGCCGAAACCGGCTGTGACGGCGAAGGCTCCGATATGGTCGGGATAGCCCGAGCCAACCGGGGAGAGATAGTCGGCAAGGCTGCGGAAGTTGGTCTGGCCCTGCCGTTGCCATTGCTGACGGAGGTTGTGGAAGCGGGCCTTCTCGACGGTCCGCGACTCGTCCGTCCAGACGATAATCTCGTCGCCGTCAGAGTTCGCGGGGAAGAAGCCGTAGACCCCGTGAGCCTGGAGCAAGTTCTCCTTGACGATCCGGTCGAGCAGGGTGGTCGCGTCCTGGAAGAGGTCGGTGGCGACGGTGCCAACCTCGGGATCGCTGAGGATCTTGGGGTATTTGCCTTTCAATTCCCAGGCACTAAAGAACGGAGACCAGTCAATAAAGGGGACAATCTCGGCGAGCGGAACGTCCCTCAAGACGCGAGAACCCAGGAACGACGGGGTCGATGACGGCGACGTGGCCCAGTCGATCGTAAACCGCTTCGCCAGCGCCTCGGCATACGGGACGAGCTTGCGTGTCCCTTTCCGGGCGAACGAAACCCGCTCGCGTTCCTGATGTTCGCGGTTCTCTTGGTCGATTGCCTGCCGGGTCTCGGTCCGGATCAGACGGTCGACGACTCCCACGCTCCTCGACGCGTCCTTGATGTGAATCACGGTCGAGCCGTAGTTCTGGGCGATCTTGACGGCGGTATGTTTCGAACTGGTGGTGGCACCGCCGATGAGCAGGGGCATCGTGAAGCCCTCACGCTTCATCTCCTTGGCGACGTGGACCATCTCGTCGAGCGAAGGGGTGATCAGCCCGGAGAGGCCAATCATGTCAACCTCATGCTCTCGGGCCGCCTTGAGGATCTCCTCGCAGGGGACCATCACACCCAGGTCAATAATCTCGTAGTCGTTGCAGCCAAGCACGACGCCGACGATATTCTTGCCGATATCGTGGACGTCTCCCTTCACCGTTGCCATCAGGATCTTGCCGCGCGCCTTGCGATCGGTGATGCCCCCCTTGGCCTTCTCGGCCTCCATGAACGGCATCAGATAGGCCACGGCCTTCTTCATCACCCGCGCACTCTTGACGACTTGCGGCAGGAACATCTTCCCCTCGCCGAAGAGGTCTCCCACGACGTTCATCCCGTCCATGAGCGGCCCCTCAATGATGCGGAGCGGACGCTCGTAGTTGTGGCGGGCCTCCTCGACGTCGACATCGATGTAGTCGATGATCCCCTTGATCAGCGCATGTTCAAGCCGCTTCTCGACCGGATCGTTGCGCCAGGTGAGGTCGGGGCCGGTCGCCTTCTTGCCCCGGATCTTGACCGACTCGGAGAAATCGGTGAGCCGATCTGTCGCGTCGGCCCGGCGGTTGAGGAGGACGTCTTCGACCCGTTCGAGCAGGTCTTTGGGAATCTCTTCGTAGACCTCAAGCTGGCCGGGGTTGACGATCCCCATGTCGAGCCCGGCTTTGATCGCGTGATAGAGGAACGCAGCGTTCATCGCCTCGCGGACCGAGTCATTGCCCCGGAACGAGAACGAGACGTTGCTCACGCCGCCCGAGGTCTTCGACTCAGGAAAGAGCCGCTTGACCTCGCGGACGGCCTCGATGAACTCGACCGCGTAGTTATTGTGCTCTTCCATCCCCGTGCCGACGGTGAGGATGTTCGTATCGAAGATGATATCACTGGGTTTAAACCCGACCTCTTCGGTCAGCAGCTTGTAAGAATGCTTGCAGATCGCGACCTTGTCCGCCGCCAGCACCGCCTGGCCCTTTGGCATCCCGGGGATCACGCCATTGTCGACGAACGCCATCACGACCGCCGCCGCGCCATAGCGTCTGACCAGTCGGGCCTGTTCGAGGAACTTCGCCTCGCCCTCCTTGAGGCTGATCGAGTTGACAATCCCCTTCCCCTGGATGCACTTGAGGCCCGCCTCGATCACCGCGAAGTTCGAGCTGTCGACCATGATCGGCACCTCGGCCAGGTCGGGCTCGGCGGCGAGCAGGTTGAGGAACCGGGTCATCGCCTTGGGACCGTCGATCAGGCCCTCGTCCATGTTCACGTCGAGGATGTTCGCACCGCCGTGAACCTGATCGCGGGCGATCGCGATCGCCTCGTCATATTTCTCTTCTCGGATCAGCCGGGCGAACTTCCGCGAGCCGGTGATGTTCGTCCGCTCGCCGATCATGATGAAATTGGTTTCGGGGCGGATCGTCAGCACCTCGGTGCCGCTGAACGTCGAGAAGGTCGGCACGACCGGCCGGACGCGGGGCTTCGCTTTCGAGACCGCCTCAGCGATCGCCCTGATATGCGGCGGGGTCGTCCCGCAGCAGCCGCCCACGATGTTGAGCCAACCGTTGTTCGCCCACTCGCTCAGCGCGTGGCCCATCTGCTCGGGCGTCTCGTCAAACCCGCCCATGACGTTCGGTAGGCCGGCGTTCGGATAGCAACTGATCCGCACCGGCGCGATCTCAGAGAGCCGTTCGAGATACGGCCGCATCTGCTCGGGGCCGAGCGCGCAGTTGATGCCGACGCTGAGCATGTCGAACTGCGCGACCGATGCCCAGAACGCCTCGACCGACTGCGCGGTGAGGGTCTTGCCGCCGTTGAAGATCGTCGTCGAGACCATCACCGGCAGCGACACGCCCCGGGTCTGGAAGTATTCATCGATCGCGAACAGGCACGCCTTCATGTTGAGCGTGTCGAACGCCGTCTCGGCCAGGAGGATGTCGACCCCGCCCGTGACGAGCCCGTGGACCTGCTCAGAATAGGCCGCGACCATGTCGTCCCAGGTCGTGGCGCGGTAGCCAGGGTCGTTCACGTTGCCCGAGATGTTCAGTGTCTTGTTCGTCGGCCCGATCGAGCCCGCGACGAACCTCGGGCGGTCTGGCGTGCGCCTGGTCATCGCGTCCGCGGCGCGGCGGGCGATCTGCGCTGCAGCCTGGTTCAGCTCGACGACGCAGTCTTCCAGGTCATAATCGGCCATCGAGAGCGCGTTCGAGTTGAACGAGTCGGTCTCGATGATGTCGGCACCAGCCTCCAGGTAGAGCGTATGAATGTCTTGGATCATCTTCGGTTGCGAGATCGCCATCACCTCGGTGCAGTTCTTCAGCAGCCTCGAATGGTTCTTGAACCGCTCGCCACGATAGTCCTCCTCGGTCGGAGTGTGGGCGTGGATCATTGTCCCCATCGCGCCGTCGAGGACGAGGATGCGGTCGGCCAAAATCTCTTCGAGGAGTTCGCGAGTCGATGTCATCGAAGCGTTTGCCATGGGGATTCCAAGCAGGTCCTGGCTGTTTTTCATCGAGACGAAACCGGAAATATCATTATCGCCCACCGAGGCGAGATGGTCCATCCCCGGACTCTTGCGGACTACGGGTCCGGGGCTCATCTCCGGTGGATCGACGTGAGGAAAACGAGCGTCCCGACCCCGATCGCCAGAGCCCAGAGAACGAGCTGCGCAGACGCACGAGGGACATATGGCGGGCTCATCCGCCGCTCGTGCCAGCGATCACGGATGCGGGGGCATTGGTGCCGTTCTCGCCCGAAGAATAGGCCCGTCGCCCCGCAATCGACGCAGTGATATTGGATCAGGACGAAAAAAATGAGGACGAGGGGAAACGCGACGAGCAACAGATTGGAATGGCTCACCTTTCCGTCGAGATAGGCAATGACGCCCCAACCGCAGGCACCGCCGATCATCGCCAGAAACGGGTTCACGATGAGGATCTGATAGTATCTCGCGAGGTGTTGCGGCGGCCCTGGACTGTGAAAGGGGACCGGATCGAACTCGGGGTCTCGGGGCGTTGGGGTCGAGGCATTGCGCACGGCGGGCGGACTCCGACCCTGGCGTCTCGGTCTTTTCCTGCGTCACGACTGATCAACTGAGGTTTGGCGTCTCGGCCAAGCCTCTGAGCACGTCCAACCCTCGCTTCAGGGTCGCGTCGTCGACGGCGTAGGAAATCCGGAAGTGGGTATCTCGCTGGCTAAAGACGTTGCCGGGGATCGTCATCAAGTTGCGTTTGATCCCTTCGGCGACGAATTCGGTCGCGGTTCCCCAGGGGGCGCGGGGGAAGGCGTAGAAGGCCCCTGCGGGAGTGGCAAGATCGAAGAGGCCGGAAAGGGCAGAGACGACCCGGTCTCGCTTGTGTCGGTAGGTCTCCAACTGTTCCGAAAGGTTCTGGTCGAGCGCGACGACCCCGGCCTTCTGGACCATGCTCGGTGCACAGACGAAGCTGAATTGCTGGAGCTTGGCCATCTCCTGGATCAGCCGCGCCGGCCCGTGAGCGAACCCGAGCCGCCAGCCGGTCATGCCGTGTGACTTGCTGAACCCGTCGAGAACGAGCACATCTTCGTTCCAGGCGGCCGGCGACGAGAACGGAGAGTCGTAACAAAACGCTCGATAGACCTCGTCCGAGATCAGCAGAATCCCCCGTTCCTTGCAGAGCTTCGCCAGCCCTTGCATCTCCTCGGCCGTCGCGACCACGCCGGTCGGATTGGCGGGGCTGTTGACCAGGATGCACTTCGTCCGGCCCGTGATGGCCGCCGACACCTTCGCGAGGTCGATCCGAAAATCGGGATAGGTGTCGACCAGAACTACCTTTCCTCCCGCAAGTGCAACCAAATTCCCGTACATGACGAAATAGGGATCAAAGATGAGGACCTCGTCGCCCGGATTGACGACCGAGCACAACCCCAGGAGCAGGCCGCCCGACGTGCCCGAGGTGACGAGAACTTGCCGATCGGCGTGCGAATACTCGGCGTCGACGGTCGACTGGAGCTTCCCTCGCAGGTCGGGGATGCCTTGCGTGACCGTGTAGGCGTTGAATCCCTGGCTGATCGCGTCGATCGCGGCGGCCTTCACCGGGTCGGCGACGTCAAAGTCGGGGAGGCCGATCGAGAGGTTAATCGGGTCTTTCATCGACTTCGCCATCTCGAACGCCTTGCGGATGCCCGAAGCTTCGATCTGCCTCATGCGGTCGGCGATCCAAGCGTCATTCACGTCTCGGGCTCCGGTTGGGGTTGTCGCGAGGATCAGAATCGGTGAAGTCTCGATTTTATCCGTCTGGGCGATGCTTTGGGAGGGGTCGGCGTTGCCAAGGGTGGCGGCGTTGGCTTAGTCTAGGGGCGAGACGAGACTTGACCTCGCCAAAGACGCCTTCCGCCCGCGCACGCCCCGAGCTGTACCCTCATGCACCGCATCTTCCTGGGACTGGCCGTCACGAACGGGTCGCTGCTTGTGGCGAGTTACGTCGTCGGCCTCATTTCGATGGGAGAGGTCCGGGGGCCGGGGATCAAGGATCACTGGCACACGATCCACTTCCTGCTCGGACTGTTGACGACTCTGACGACCTTGCTCGTCCACTCGATCGTCTACACCTACTTTCTCGGCACCGGGAAGTGGGTGAAAGAGGTCGTGCGGGCCTACCGGATGCCTGACTGGGTCGAGGCACAGGCGAAGAAGAACAAGAAGAAGGCGTTCCGGTTCGAGTTCTCCTGCATGGTGCTGATCGCGATCACCGCGTGGGGCGGTGCCCCGTCCGACACGAGGGGCTACAACCCCATCTGGCACTTGTTCTTCTCGTCGTTTACGCTCGCGTACAACTTCGCCGCGTTCGCTGTCGAATACGTGGTGATCGTCGCGCAGGCCAGGCTCTTGCTTGAGGTGAAGGCCCGCGCCGATCAGCAACGGCTAGAGCTTTACGGTGCCGAACCGACCGCTAATCCCCCGGAACTGAAGTCGAGTCAACCCTAGCCGACACGTTCAGACCGGCTGATCGAATAACGCAGGAGAATGTCATCTCGATGTCGCCTCTGGTGGTCGTCGTCCTCATCGTCCTGGTCGACCTGCTCGGGTTCACGATCGTGATGCCCCTGCTGGCACCGTTCGCCAAGACCTATCACTTCAGCCCGATCCAGATCGGGATGTTGATGGCAGCGTACCCGCTTTGCCAGCTCGTCGCGGGACCGATACTGGGACGCCTGAGCGACCGCTACGGCCGTCGGCCGGTGCTGGTCTTCAGTCAGGCCGGGACGGCGATCTCGTTCCTGATCCTCGGCCTTTCGCAAAACTTCACGATCATGCTCCTCGCTCGGATGCTCGACGGAGCCTCCGGCGGCAATATTCTGGTGGCGCAGGCGTATATCGCCGACGTAACCAAGCCCGAGCATCGGGCACGCAGCTACGGGATGATCGGCGCGGCCTTTGGCGTCGGATTCGTCCTGGGGCCGCTCTTGGGTGGGTTGATCGTCTCGCTGCCGATCGCCGACGAGTGGCGGCTTCGCCTACCGTTCCTCGTTGCAGCCGGATTCTCGACGATCGCCTGGGTGCTCGTGCTCACTCGCCTGCCCGAGTCTCATCCCGTCGACGGCAAGGCCCGTCCTTCGGCGCGAGTCGTGAGCTGGCGAGGGCTGACCGACACAATCCGCCTGCCCGGCGTCGGCCGGCTCGTCCTGCTCGGCTCGCTCAACGTCCTTGCCTTCGCGGCGCTCGAGGGCACCTTCGCCCTCTTCCTCCGCGAGCGACTCGGCTGGTCGGAACGCGGGGCGATGTTTGGTTTCGCCTTCCTCGGGCTCGTCAGCGCGCTCGTGCAGGGCGGGCTAATTCGTCGCCTCGTGCCCAAATATGGCGAAGCCCGCCTGATCTTGGTCGGATTGGCCTGCTCACTCGTCGGCTTCACCGCGCTCGGCTTCGCTTCAAACACGCCAAGCTTGCTCTTCGCCGTGCTCGCCGTCGGGCTCGGCCAGGGGTTGGCGAGTCCGACGATCACCGGCCTCCTCTCGCGGATCACGCCGATGACCGAGCAGGGGGCCGTCTTCGGGACGCTGACATCAGCCCAGACTCTGGCCCGCTTCATCAACTATCTCGCGGCCAATCTCCTGCTCGGCCAGGTCGCCGCCTCGGCCCCGTTCTGGGAAGCAGCGATCATTGCAGGCCTCGCGCTGGCCCTCGCCGTCTTCATGCTCAAAGCCACCCTCGTGGCGAAGCCGGCCGCTTCGCCATCCCTGGATCTCGCCCGTTCGCCCGACTGACCGGTGAACGACCCGCCGTCTTTTAAAAAAGAACCGAGATCGCAGGGAAATCGCTACCTTTTGTCAGCCACCGGTGTTACACCAGTGGTAGACCTCGCCCGGGCGTCGATCATCCGCCTGAGACCCACCGTTGGAACTCGCCGTTGTCAGTCGCGTGACGTGACGCCCCCGCCCGTTCAGACCCTCGTTAACGAAGCTGATACCCGATGGAACACGACGGTCGTCGTTCGTGTTTCGATTCGGTTCCGTTCCGCCTGATCCAGGGAGATGTTCCGATGCAGAACCGCCGCAAATTTTTCCTCATGCTGACCACCTCGTTCGTTGCGCTCGGTTTGATCGCCGGCACCGCCCTTGCCGACGAACTCCTCGGCGTCCTCACCAAGGTCGACGTCGAAGGCAAGAAGGTCACGGTCGTCGAGAAGGGGACCGACAAGGAGGTGATCGTCACGATTACCCCCGAAACCGAATACGTGACCAAGAAGGGCGCGATCAAGATCGACCTCGCCAAGGTCGCCAAGGGTGTCGAGAAAGCCCATGACGCCGGTAAGAAGGGCATCAACGTGACCGTCGAGCACGAAAAGGGTGTGGCCTCGAAGATCACCCCCGTAGCCAAGAAGAAAGACGCCGCCAAGACCACCAACTGAGATCAGCCTGATCGTGATCGACTTGAAGGCCACGCGGATCTCCGCGTGGCCTTCGTCGTTTCCTCAGCAACAGCCATTATTCAGACAGGGCGATCGACGTCGACGTCGCCCTTCCTCGGCCTAGGACGGACGGCCGGGCCGCCTAGGCGCTCTCTTTTTTTCGCTCTGGACCCGACTTCGCAGGCGAAGTCTGCGGGGCCGTCGAGTCGAAGAGGCTAATCTTCTTGAGCACGACCTCGGGCGTCACGACAAACTTGACCTTCTCTTTGCCGTTGCGGTCGGGAAGCTCATACATGATGTCAAGCATGATGTCTTCAACGATCGAGCGCAACCCGCGTGCCCCGGTGTCTTTGGCCTTGGCCTTCTTGGCGATCTCGACGAGCGAGTCGGCGGTGAACTCGACCTCCGCCCCTTCCATCTCGAAGAACTTCTGATACTGCTTGACCAGGGCGTTCTTCGGCTCGGTCATAATCTTGACCAGGGCATTGGCGTCGAGCGGCATCATGGGGCAGACAACCGGTAGACGACCGACGAACTCGGGGATCATCCCGTATTCGAGGATGTCGTCAGAGGTCACCTTGTCGAGCAAGGCACCCAACTCCCCGGCGTGCTCTTCCTGGCTCTGACTGCCGAACCCGATCGTCTTGCGGCCGACCCGGCGGGCGATCAGGTTGTCGAGACCCACAAACGTCCCGCCGCAGATGAACAGGATGTTGGTCGTGTCCATCTGGATGTACTGCTGCTCGGGGTGCTTCCGCCCTCCCTGCGGAGGGACATTGGCGATCGTCCCTTCCAGCATCTTGAGCAGCGCCTGCTGCACCCCTTCGCCCGAGACGTCTCGCGTGATCGAGACGTTGTGGTTCGTCTTGCCAATCTTGTCGATCTCGTCGATGTAGATGATGCCCCTCTGGGCACTCTCAAGGTCGAAGTCAGCGGCGTGGAGCAGCTTGAGGAGGATATTCTCGACGTCCTCGCCGACATATCCAGCCTCGGTCAGGGTCGTCGCGTCGCCAATGGCGAACGGGACGTTCAAGATCCGGGCCAGCGTCCGGGCGAGCAGGGTCTTGCCGCAGCCCGTCGGCCCGATCAGGAGGATATTCGACTTGTCGAGTTCGACCGACCCATCGGCGTCGTCGGCATGCACGAGACGCTTGTAATGGTTGTGGACAGCGACGGCCAGCACCTTCTTGGCGCGGTCCTGGTCGATCACATACTGGTCGAGCTGTTCCTTGATCTCGCGGGGGGTCGGGATATCGGTGAAGAGGGTCTTCGAGACCCCTCGACGCTTCCGCTCTTGGTCGAGGATCGACTGGCAAAGTTCGATGCATTCACCGCAAATATAGACGTCGCCGGGGCCTTCCACCAGCGGTCCGACATCACGGTAGCTCTTCCGGCAGAAGGAGCAGTAGGCATTCTTCTTGATGCCGCCGGCGGTGCTGGTCGGGGCGTTTCCGCCACCTCCTCGCTTACCACCGCCGCCCGACGCCCCGCCGTTGCCGCCCGAGCCGTCCTTAACCGATGGCATGCCTGGTCCTTTCGTCCCTCGAACCGTAACCGGGGAAATCATCGGCCGAACGCTTCCCACCGGACAAGCTTTCATTGGAAAGCCCGACCTCCCCAAACGCCTGACAGCGGGCGACGATCGCCACCCATCCCTGACCCTTGACCGACCTTGACCCAACTGAAGACGTTTACGGGCCGTCCGTGACCTAACAATGCGTTCGTGAACGTCCAACCGAGGCCGACGCGATTCCCTCGCATCGCCACCCGGCGATTGATTCATTCTAAATCACGATCGGGCCTTGAGCAAGGGAACCCGCCAATCTTCCCGCCCCCCCCGCCTGAGTTATTCACCCAAACCACCAATGTCGGCCGGTAAAGGCGCAGAATCGTTCGATTCAGGACGGCTCACGAGTCGCGCTCAGGGCGACATGACAAACGTGGTCTGTCGAGCCGCCAGGTCCCGTCGGGTATGTATCTCTCCTGAAGGGCCTCGTCCGAAGGGTCCAACTGTAGGTCGTCGGCAGCGTCAGTGCCCCGAGCGAGGAAGTCGCGGAGCAGGTCGCGAAGAATCTGGCTATAATCGCCGAGAATCGTGGATAACCGGGGGCCATTCGAAAATTGCGTGTAGGCATAACTTCTTCAGGATCGATGACCCTCTCCCCCCGACTTCCCCAGCCAGGCGACAACCCTCCGCGTGGCGGAACCCATCGTCAGGGCGGCGAGTTCGTTGAGGGAGGCCCACTTCGCTTCGACGTGGCCGGGGGCGGGGTCGGGGTCGCCGGAGAGGGAGCGGGCAAGGTGGATGGCCAGGGTGACGCGGTGCTTGGTCACGCCGAACTTGAGGGTCGTCGCGGTCGGGCCGACTGAGGTGGAGACTCCTGTGATCCGCCGGACTCCTTCGTCGAGGGCGACGGAGACTCCGAAGGAGCGACGGGCGGGGTCGGGGCCGGCGAGGTGGATCGTCGGAAATTCCCAGAAGCCTTCCCAGAGCACGCCCGGCCCACGCTTCACAACGAGGACTCGGCCCGCGTCGATCGCGACCACGCACGCCTCGGCCACTTCGAGCGGTGCAGGGCGGTCGGCAACCACCGGCAGCGCGTCCTGTCGTCCAAGTATCCTGGCCCCGCAATCGGCGGCGACGGGGCAGGCAAGGCAGAGCGGATTTCTCGGCAGGCAGACGAGGGCACCCAGCTCCATGAATGCCTGGTTGAACGTCCCGGGGTTGACCTCCGGGACGATCCGCCCGGCCGCTTCCCAAAACCTTGCCTGGGATTTTGACGTTCGGATCGGCTCGTCCCACGCGAGCCACCGGGCCAGCACGCGCTGGGTATTGGCCTCAACGATCGGAGCCGGACGATCGAAGGCGAAGGACAGGATCGCACCCGCGATATAGCGCCCGACTCCCGGCAATGCGAGGAGGGCAGCGGGATCATCCGGGACCTTGCCCTGGTGTTTGCTGACGATCACCTGCGCCGCGCGATGGAGCTGCCGCGCCCTTCGATAATAGCCCAAGCCTTCCCAGGCCTTGACGACCTCCGCCTCGTCGGCCGCCGCCAGGACTTCGACCGTCGGAAATCGATCGAGGAACCGCGAGAAGAACGGGATGACCGCCTTGACCGTGGTCTGAACCAGCATCGTTTCCGAAACGAGGATGCGATAGGGGTCGCGGTCATCCCGCCAAGGCAAGTCACGAGCCACCTCGGCATACCACCCGACGAGCTGAGTTTGAATTCGCTCCCGCCAGGCGGGAATGAGTTCGGGAGCGGCCTCGGGGTCGAGACTTCCGCCAGTTGCGACTCGGGCCTTGCGTGCCATTTGAGGATTCGTCTCGCCAGAAGCGTTGCGTCGTCGGACCTGGAATACATCCCGTCGTAACCGGCGGATGGGTCCTTCGTCAAATTCAGGATGAAATCGTTTCCGGAAGGGCGAGATAGGGGGACTGGAGAAATTTTCATGCTCGGGATTGACATCCCTATTGCGGGATATATACTGCCTTTAACGAAAGCAACGCAGTGTGGTCTGCTCGCAACGGGATCGATGGGGATCTCGGAGAGACGGCCATCTGGACGCTTTCTGCCAATCGGCTGGACGTAAGTTTTGCGTTTCGGACGCCCGATTCAGCGTCCAGCAACCACCTGGACGCTCATAACAGGAAGGTAGTCAACGATGATTACGATGACGAAGCCCAGGACCGACCGAGTTCGGGTCAAGAGCCGCGCAGCGACGACGAGCGACGCGGAGATCCCAACGACCTTCGGGCGACTCGTTCAGATCATGCAAGAAAACGATGCGTTGTACGCGGCGTTGGCCCCTCTCAACGATCGGCTGATGCGAGCATGGGTCTACGCCGCCGCCCCTGGTTCCAATGCCTTACTTGCGGATGCTCTCGTCCGTCAGGCACGGGCGAAGCATGCGGAAGTCGTCGTGTTGATCCGACGGAACAGGGCCGAGGCCCTCGGCATCCTCGGGGCTGTCGACCCCGACAATGTCGGTGCCGACAGTCGGAATTAGTCAATTATCTCCACATGTTAACATCATGGAACCACACCAAAGGACCGAAAACATGAACGCGATCAAGACGACTGACCGACTGGTGATGAACGACGGCGCAACGGAGTCGGCACCTCGGCGAAAGCGGCAGCGGCTCACGCCCGACCAGCAAGAGCTGGCAGCGAGCCATGTCCCCCTGGCACGCTCGCTCGCCAAGCCAATGAAAGAAAAATGGCCGCTCGAAATCGAGGAGTTCGACTCCGCCGCGTGCTACGCCCTCGTCGAGGCGGCTCAGTCCTTCAACGCCGACCGGAACGTCAAGTTCGCGACCTTCGCCCGGATCCGGATCATCGGGGCGCTTAGCGACACCCAGCGAGAGATCTTTTCGAGGAAGTACGAGCGGGACATGCCCAACGCGCGGACTTATCGCTATGTCCCCGGCGGTGAGGAGAAGGGCATCCTCATGATGACGAGCCAGGACGCCCCGGTCGCCGACCAGGTCGACGCGGTCGAAGAGGTTGAGCACTGGCTCCGAAAGCTGCCCAGCCGGCTCGCCCTCGCCTGTCGAGAGGTCTACCTGAAAGACCGGACCCAGCTCCAGGTCGCCAAAGCCCTTGGTTGCTCAAAGTCAAGAGTCTCCGTGCTTCACGCCGAGGCACTCGACCTGCTCAGGGAGACGGGGGTCGTCATGGCCGCAGCGTCGGAGAGAGGGTTCGACGTCAGCCGCAACTGAATCGCGTCGCGGGGTCTCGACCTTGTCGACGATCGAAATAGCCAACTTTGTGATGATGGTTGGATTTCACAATGGTCACTTCTTGTCTTATCTAAAGCGAGGCTGGAACGATGCTGGTGCTCAAGCGTAAAGAGGGTCAGTGGGTAGACATTATCCACAAGAACGGCGATAAGCTCCGCATCAGGGTCTACCGGATCAAGGAAGGCTATCCCAGCCAACTCGACCTGGCGTTCGACGACGAAGAACGTAACTTCGAGATCCAGCGCCCCGAACGACGGCCGAGGGTCGAGCCCTATCAGGCCACCTTGTTGACTCCCCTCGCGGTCGGGGAGTAAACCGACGGTTGAATATCCGGCGGCGGGCAATGCGGATCAATCCGCGTCGCCCGCCGCTTTTTCGTCCACGGTTCCGCTTCGCAAGCAGAGGGTATAGGGGCACCCTCGGCCGCATTGAAGACGACTCGGATGGCAGGAGGCTGCCCCGAAGTCTCACAAAATGGCGGTCGGATTAACGAAGGTTCGTCGCGTGGTCGAGTCCCGCCGTGACGAATTCAGGCTCGATCACGACCGAGCGGACCAGCGCGATCTCGGTGCAGTTCGGGAAGAGTGGGCAGCGGACGCACTCATTCCAGATCTTGTGGGGCAGCTCGGCCTTATCGATCCGGTGGTAGCCGCACTTCTCGAAAAAGTCGGCGACGTAGGTCAGCGTGAAGACCGTTTTGATCTCGAGTTCTTGCGCGGCATCGACGCAAGCCTCGACCAACCCTCGCCCGATCCCTTGACCATGGGCCCGTTCGGAAACGGCCAGGCATTTCAACTCCGCGAGGTCATCCCAGAACACATGCAGGGCTGCGCAGCCGATGACCTGACCGCTGGGGTCAGTCGCTACGAAAAACTCGCGGATCGACTCGTAAAGTTCGCCCAATGATCGCCGGATCATGAGCTTTCGATCGGCGAACGTACGGATCAATTCCTGGATGGCAGGCACGTCACTGACGCGAGCAGGGCGAATGTTCAATCGAGGAGTACCCCAAACCCCGGAGTTGATCCCGGGCGTTCTTGCGATTACCTCACGAGTGTCCAGACCTTCCGGACGACTGGAGGCGAATATGTGATTCTAGTGAATTGGGCCTACGAATCAAGCACGATCTTGGAGACGATCGACGTCGCCGATATGTCGCGGACGGAACTGCCGGGAGACTCGAACGTTAGACCGCCTGGAACACTTCAATCGGTTCGGGAACAGAGAGCTCGACGAGGGTGTGGGACGAACGAGCGGAAGACGAGGTGCCGCCGGCGGAATGGACAAACTCGGCGAATGTGCCGTCCCGGGCGACCAACTCATCGAAGGTTCCCGTCTCGACGACACGTCCGTCGTCGAAGACGAAGATTCGTCCCGCCTCGCGGAGGGTCGAGAGCCGGTGTGCCACGAGGATGACGGTGCGGTCGGATCGAGCCGCGTTGATCGCGCGCTGGACCTGTCGCTCGCTGATATTGTCGAGTGCAGAGGTGCCTTCATCGAGGATCAGGATTGGCGGGTTCTTGAGGAAGACACGCGCCAAGGCGAGCCGTTGCCTCTGGCCACCCGAGAGGTTCTGGCCCCGTTCGGAGACGACCGCGTCGAAACCACCCGGCATGTCCATGATCTCGGAATGTAGGCAGGCCCGACGTGCGGCTTCCTCGACCTGGGCGCGAGTCGCGCCGTCTTCGCCATAGGAGATGTTCTGAGCGATCGTGCCTGAAAAGACAAACGGGTTTTGGCCGACGTAACCGATGAGCCGGCCGATCGCTTCTCGCGTGATCGATTCGAGCGGGACGCCGCCGAGGTACGCGGTGCCCGAGGACGGGTGGGTGAGCCGCATCAAGACGCGGAGCCAGGTCGACTTGCCGCAGCCCGAGCGTCCGGCGACTCCAATCGTCTCGCCATGGCGGATCGTCAGGGAGAGGCCGTCGAGTGCGCGTCGCAGCTTGCCATCGGGCGTCTTGTAGTCGACCCGAATATTGTCGGCGACGAACAGCGGCACGTCATGCGAAAGCCGGGGTTCGAGCGGATGGGCGGGATGGAACGACCGGTCGACCGGCTCGTCGAGCATCTCGAGCATGTCGGTAACGCGAAGGCTACTCTCGTGGGCCTCGTCGACAAACCGATGGATCTCGTTGAGCGGGGCCATCACGCTGAGGAACAGCATGGAGAAGGTGAGGACGTCGCCATACAAAATCTGACCGCCCACCAGCAGGTGAATCGCGACGCCGAGCACGAGCAGGTGGAAAAAGCCTTCATTCAGGGCTTTCCCGCAGCCGAAGAGAGACATCTGAAAGTGATGGCGGATCTCCTTTGAGCGTCGACGCTCGGCCGCCAGCTCGACCCGGCGCACTTCCTGCCCGTGGGTATTGGCCGCGCGGACGTAGTCGAGGCCAGTGAGCTGTTCGACGACCGTGCCGTCCATTGCCTCGCGGATTCGCATTAATCCGAGGCGGATGCCCTTCTGCGAGAGCAACTGCCAGACCGTCAGAACGATCGAGATCGGCGCGACACCGAGCATCGCCAGGGCGATAATCGGCTGCTTCGACATGGCGGCGGTCAACGCGAAGCCGCCGATCAGGATCGCCGGGAAAAAGTCGAGGAAGCTGATCCGCAGGAGCCGAACGAAGCCATCGACGCAGCGGTGGATCCGACCGTGGAGCGAGCCAACCTGCTCCCGAGACATCCGGGCCAGGTCGACCGTCATAAGATGGGCGATGAGCCGCACGCACAAATCTTTGTCGATCTGCGTACACGTGCTCTCAACAAGATATCTCCGAAAAACGTTGAGGACTTCCCGGACAAGGTAGGCGCAACCGATAATCGCCAGGTAGAGTAAGGCGACACGCCAGACCGCAGGACGACCGATCCCGTCATCCATCCCGCGCTTGACGGCATCGACCAAGGCACCCAGCGAGAGAACAATGCCGGCATTCGCGGCACTGGTCACGGCCATTACGGCCGCTGCAGCGGCGAGCGAGAGCTTGCGCTTACGCGAGACCATCTTCCAGACCTGGCGGCCGCAACGCGCGATCTCTCTCAGTTCGCCAACCAGCCCTTTTGACGCCTGGACCTGATCCTGCCCCATGGTTGCCCTCGGGTTCCGTCGGAGTAAATCGATTGTGATGGACTGGGAAATGGATACTCGGATGCCCACCCAGAGAAGTTTGGGAAGGCGAGTTAGCGTTCGAGCCTCAGACCATCGTACTGATAGGAAGATGGTCCGGATCGGTTCCGACCGCAGTCTCGAAATCCAATCATCGGGTTGAGCAATGATGGTGCCGTTCGGGTGGGACAAGCCTTTAACCGGAACACGTTATCCGATATTGGTCTGTCACACAAGCGATCGAGTGCCACTTGGATGAAATTGTGCATCAAATTTTCACTCGTCTTGTCAGAGTCTGCCTGACCTCATGGCAGAAATTGCACCAAGTCGCGGCATTCATCAAAGGTTCTCGAAAGGCCCCGATCAACTTTTAGAGATACGCGATAACATCTCTCTCGCGTTGGCTCCTGCTCCGAAAGAACCGTCTCTAAGCCTTGGCATCGCGTTTGCCTGGTAATTTGCCTCTTCGATGAGATGCCAGGGCCGTCCCTAAGGAGTGTTTCTCATGATGAACACCAGCCCGTCGCCCGTCCTTAAGCCTGAGAAGCCTATGACCTTCGTTGCCCCTTCATGGACAGCCTCTCATCAATCCGACACCCTCCTCCCCCAAGACGCCGATCGCTTTGGCCATTCGCGATTTGGCACCTCGCCCGATGAAGACGTCGTCATCGACGAACGATCGCAGCTCTCCCCCTCGCAGGCGGTCGAGAACCGTCTGGTGGCCCTTCTCCGCGAATCCTCGGTCCCGGTCAGCCATCTCCAGATCCGCGGATTCGTTCGGGGCCGCTTCGAAGAGTGATCTCCCCATCCCTGTCCGCGTGAGAATCGAATCCCTGCCGGCCGGCCCGAAAACGATTCGGGCCGGCGGGATGACTCTCCGTAACGCTACGATGTCGATGGCTTGTTGACCTCGCGCACCTGTTCTATCGACCGAGTACGACGCGTACTTCATGCTCTCGACGGTCATCGACGAGCAACACTCCGCCCGCACCGGCCGGATGCCCATCGAGCATGACGCTCAGGTCGTCTCCCACCCCCTCGGCACGGGCGACGACAATCCGGTAACTGGTCGATCGATGGCGATAAGTCATCTCGAAGCCGGGCCAGCCGGTCGGGATGCAGGGTTTGATCGTCAGGCGATCGCCCTGGAGCTGGAAGCCAAGGATATCTTCGAGCGCGACGCGATAGAGCCACGCGGCAGAGCCTGTGTACCAGGTCCACCCCCCTCGGCCGGTATGGGGCGGTAGGCCGTAGAGGTCGGCGGCGACAACGTACGGCTCGACTTTGTAACGCTCGACCGCGCTGGGAGTGCTCGAATGGTGGATCGGGTTGAGTAAATTGAACAATTCGACAGCCCGGTCGCCATCTCCCTGAAGTGCGACCGCCTTCACAACCCAGGTCGCAGCGTGCGTATATTGCCCGCCGTTCTCGCGGATGCCCGGGACATATCCCTTGATATAGCCGGGGTGGAGAGTTCCCGTGTCGAAGGGGGGAGTGAACAGAAGGATCAAGCCATCGGCATCGCGGACAAGCTGAGACTCAATTTCCGACATTGCCTGGGCCGCCCGTGCGGGATCGGCGGCACCCGAGATTACGGCCCAGGATTGAGCGATCGAGTCGATCTGACACTCGTCGTTCGACGCTGAGCCCAGGGGACGGCCGTCGTCAAAATAGGCACGACGATACCACCGGCCATCCCACGCCGACGTCTCGACGGCCTCGCTCAACGCGACGGCGGCGGAACGGAACTTTGCCGCCCGGGTCATGTCGCCCCGGCCCTCTGAAATGGCGGCAAATTGGGTGAGCCCGGCGTTGAGGAACCAGGCGTCCCAGACGCTCTCGCCCTTACCCTCAGACCCGACCCGATTCATCCCGTCGTTCCAGTCACCCGTGCCCATCAAGGGCAGACCATGCTCGCCCAGCAAAGACGCCCCGCGTTCGAGCGCCAGGGTGCAGTGTTCGTAGAGCGTGGCCGACTTCAGAGACTTCGTTGGCAGGCCGAAGTCTTCCTCTTGATCCGCGCGGAGGATCGGCCCGTCGATATAGGGGACGACCTCGTCGAGCACGCCCGAGTCGCCGGTCTTGGTGACGTAATGGGCCACCACGAACGGGAGCCAGAGGTAGTCATCGGAGAACCGCGTGCGTACGCCCCGGCCGAGCGGAGGATGCCACCAGTGCTGGACATCCCCCTCCACGAATTGCCTGGCCGCGCTCCGGAGGATGTGACGGCGAGCCTCATCCGCCGCGCCATAGACGAGCGCCATCGAGTCTTGCAACTGGTCGCGGAACCCATAGGCACCGCCCGATTGATAGAAGGCCGACCGGCCCCATACACGGCAAGAGAGGCTCTGATAGAGCAACCAGCGATTGACCATCAGGTCGAGCGTGGCGTTGGGCGTCTTGATCTGGATCGCGCCGAGGATCGAGTCCCAACGGCCCATGACCTCTTCAAGGGCCTTGATCGCGCCGGCAGGCTCTCGATATCGGGCGATCATGGCACGCGCGACGTCGAGGTCGGCACCTTGACCGATCAGGAAGACGATATCCGTCGTCTCGCCCGGTTCGAGCTCGAACTTGGCCTGGACCGCCCCGCAGGGGTCAAGACCCGCACCGACGCGGCTCGAAAGCTCACTGCGCCCGAGCGCGGCTGGCGCCGAGACCGACCCGTTGCGGCCGAGGAATTCGCCCCGATCGCCCGTGAAGGTCCGGGATCGTCGACTCACATCGACGAACGCGACACTACCCGTGAAGTCGGTGTTATAGGGGTTCTTCGCCAGCAACGCACCCGTTTCGGTATCGATCTCGCTGACGACATTCGCCGCGCTCTGGTCCCGCGACGTGCCGAGCACCCACTCGGCGTAGAACGTGGTCGAGAGCCGGCGGGTCGATCGGCCGAGGTTCGTGAGCGAGAGGAGGAGGATTTTCACCGCCGCATCGGGCGGAACGAAGACCGTCAGCTTGTGGTCGAGCCCATGGGTCCTCCGCTCGAACGACGAGTAGCCCTGTCCATGTCGGACCAGCACCGGAGAGGCGTCAGCGACCGGGAGGGGCGTAGGCGACCAGACCTCTCCGCCGTCTTCATCGCGGAGGTAGACCGCTTCCCCCGGGGTATCCGAGACGGGGTCATTGCTCCAGGGCGTCAGCCGGTTGGACTGGCTGTTCCCGACCCAGGTATAGCCCGAGCCCGACTCCGAGACCAGGAACCCGCCCGCCCTATTGGCGACGACGTTGATCCAGGGCGCGGGCGGCAACGACGGCCGGGGCAGCCCGATCGGGCGGGGCTTGCCGTTACGGATCATCCCAGCGGCCTCGGCGTTCCGCACTAGGATCACATATTCTCGGCCGTCGCCTGTGAACCCACCCAGGCCGTTCGCGAAGAGAAGGTCAGCGGGTGCGGCCACTTCCGAATCGCCCCAATCGACCTTGGCTCGATTCGCGATCAGCGGCGGGGGGAGGGGGCGGGCGCGATCGACGCGGTCGAGCTGTGCGGCCAAAGGGCCCCGAGCACCGACCAACACGACCCTCGCCGTGGCCTGGAGCAGGATCGACTCCTCTGCGCCAACCGTCGCCTTGTCCCGGACAAAGACCCCGCCCGGCTTGTCAACCAACTCATTGATCGAGCTGGAGCGAACGAGTTCGAGGATCTCATTGTGTAATTCATCATTATAAGATGACGGCCGCTCATCGAGCAGGACCAGGTCGAAGGTCAGGCCTAAGCGTCGGAGATAGGTATGGGCGTCAAGGAGTTGTCGGACGAGCGGAAGCTCCTCGGGCTCGACCAGCCGCACGAGGACGATCGGCTGGTCGCCGGAGATCCCCATCTTCCAGAGACCGGGCTGGCCGAGGGTGTTCGATGCGATGAGCCCGGGCGACGATCGAAGCGCGAAGCCGACGTAGATCAGGTGGGACGCGAGCCGCTGGAACAGCACGACAGCGTCGGGGGCCAGGTGCTGATGGCGATGTTCGACCTGGCTGTGCGCCCAGGCGAGGTCGAAGGCACGGGCCACCGCGCCCGGCTCGGCATATTGCCCGGCGAGCACGACCGCTTCCTCCCGCTGGTGCGCGAACGCGGTTGTGAACGCGACCATCGCCGAGTCGCCCGGCTCGATCCGGAGCTTGCGCCTCAGGCTCACGATTGGGTCGAGCACGGCCCCCGTCGTCCCCGAGAGGGTCGTACCCGGGTCGAGCGCCGCGGGGGCAGCGGGCGTCCGACCACGGCCGAGGAACCGGCAGCGGTCGGTCTCGAACTCGATCGAGCCGTTCTCGCCGTCGGATGCCGAGACGTGCAAGACCCAGAGCGGCGGCTGCTCGGCGGCTCTCGGACGGCGTCGGCAGAGCAACGCACCCAGGCTGGGGAGCCACTCCGTTTCGAGGAAAAGCTTGCCGAAGGCTGGATGCGCGAGGTCTCCTCCGTGCGATTCGAGGACGACCTCTGCATAGCTCGTCACTTCGATATCACGAGCCGTCGGTCCGTGGTTCGTGATGGTGATCCGACGAATCTCGGCCAGTCCCTCGGGGGAGACCGTCACCTCCATCTTCGTCTCGACCTTATCATCCCGGCGTCGGTAGGTTGCCTTGTCAGACGCGAAGATCACTTCATATTCGTCGGGGGCCTTACGGGTCGGCTGATAGCCGGCCGACCAGACATGTCCCGTCGAGAGGTCGCGGACATAGACGAACTGACCCCACGAGTCGCGAGTGGAGTCCTCGCGCCATCGGGTCATGTCGAGGCCGTGGCAGGTGCTGTAGCCCGAGCCCGCGTTGGTGAGCATCACGTTGTATTGGCTGTTCGAGAGCAGATGCGTGCGGGGGGCGGGCGTGGCCGGGCTGCTTAGTCGGCGGCTCATCGGCGGCGGGGTGGTGGCGGAGACCGGCGTGAAGTCAGGCACGTCTTCGGCTTCGGTCGCCACCACGATCGGCACGTCCTTCGGCAGCCGTTCCTGGAGCAGAAGTTCGGCCGACCGCACGGTCGTCGAGGCGTGGAATCGCCGTGGCATCGGGTCGCCCAGGGTCACGTTGGCTAGCGCGATCAGGCTCATCCCCTGGTGGTGGGCCATGTAAGAACGCACGACGAGCGACTTCTTCCCCCTCGGCAATCGATCGGCCGTGTAGTCGATCGCCTCGTAGAACCCGTACGCCCCGAGCCCCCCTTCGGCCTCAATCCGCTTGAAGTTGGCCAATGCCTCTTGAGGCTCGATCATGGTGGCCAGGGCCGTCGCATACGGCGCGATGACGAGGTCACGCGCCATGCCACGCTTCAGTCCCAAACCGGGGACGCCGAACGATTGATATTGATAGTCGCCGTCAACGTATTGCGAGGAGAAACCTGACTCCGAAATCCCCCAAGGCACGCCATTCTGCTTGCCGTACTCGATCTGCCTCGCAACCGTCGTGCGGATCATCTCGTAGAGGATCGTCTCCGGCAGCGCCTTGAGCAGGAGCCGAGGCATCAGGTATTCGAACATCGTCCCGCCCCAGGAGAGCAGGCCGATCCGACCGGCGGCGTTGATGAACGGCCGTCCGAGCTGGAACCAGTGCCGCCGCGGCACCTCGCCCCTGGCGACCGTCAGGTAGCTGGTCAGGCATGATTCCGAGGCGAGCAAGTCATAGCAGGAGACGTCGAGCCGATCGTTTGTGAGGTT
>JANXSY010000073.1 GCA_025356435.1 Isosphaeraceae bacterium
GGGTCTTCCCCGTCCACGCCTCTTTTTATTGGTCCTGATGGTTCAGAGTTTTGCGGCTGAGGCCGTCCAGGGGCGGACTCGGATATTCCGGAAGGCGACCGGGCCGTGATCAGCCTGGAGCAAGATCGGACCAGTCGCGACCTCTTGCTTGTGCCAGTTGTCGCCTGTCGGATATGGGACCTCGACGTCTTCCTGCACGACCTGGCCGTTGATCGTTGCCTTGACGATCCGGGCGCTGGCGGTCTTGTTCCCCTTCGCGTCGAAGCGGGGAGCCTGGAAGATCACGTCGAAGGTCTGCCACTCGCCCGGCGCTTTGGACGCATTGAGCTTGGGCGGAAAACCCTTGTCGATGTGATGATAGTTCGGCTTCATCTCGGATCGGGGATAGATCCCCCCGGTGTGCGAGGCCGTGGGCACCTTGACGCCCCAACTGTCGGAGATCTGGATCTCATAGAACTCCTCGAATTTCACGCCCGAGTTCGATCCCTTGGGGACGTTAAATTCGAGGTGAAGCTCGACGTCGCCGAACTTCTGTTTCGTGGCGATGTTCCGCGTCCTGCTTGTCGGCCCGTTGTAGATGATGTCGCCCTCTCCGGGCTCGGCCTCGAACCGCCTCGGATTCGCCGGGTCAAGCGCGACCGACTTGACGACCCGCCAGTCGGTGTTCGATGGTGTGAACGCATCAAGATTGGCTTTCAGCCCAACCAGGTCGATCCAGCCGTCCTCGGCCTGCGCTAGGCCCGTCAGGCTGATTACGATCCCCAAACCTACCAGCCATCGCTTCATCGGTCGCCCTCCCGAATGCCAAAGATCCCGAGCCTTGCTCGCTACTCTAAGACTCGGCGGGCCGAATGCAAGGACAAGGGGCGACTTCATTCACTTGCTTCACTCGATGGGTCGTCATAGAATCCGGGCCGTGGGATTGATCCGCCCCCCCTTACGACTCAAGGAGTCTCCCCGTAATGTCCGGTCCCGCCCTCCACCGCCGGCTCGTCTCAGCACTGCTCGGGCTGCTGGCGTTCGCCTCGGTCTCCGAGGCCCAATCCAGGCCCGCGATGATGGCGAAATCGCCCTCGCTCGCGAAGTCGATCCCCGCGACTAATCTCATCTTCTACATCGAGTTTGACGGCCTCAAGGCCCACTCGGTGGCCTGGAAAAAGTCAGCGATCTATAAGCTGCTTAACGAGACGAAGCTCGGCGCGATGACCGAAGACCTCGCCGGGCAGGCCATTGAGCAGGCCCTCGCCACCACCCCCCCGGCCGGCCGGCCCAAGTCGTCGGAAGTGCTCGTGTGGCTCAAGTCTGTCGCCAACGACGGCTTTGCATTCGGACTCCTGGGATCACTCAAGAACGACCCGCCGATGTTCGTCCTGACGGTCCGCAACGCGAGCAAGAATGGCATCAAGGCGTTGTTTGACTCGTTCGACGATCCGAAGAAGCCCGCGAGGATCGAACGTCGCGGGTCGAGGTCGCTCAAATTCAATCCGGATCCGAACAGCAACGACGTCTTCTGGTTGGAAGGCGACGACCTCGTCTTGATGTCCTCCCCTGCGAAAGTGAATCCCGATGGCGTCATCGCCGCGATCGAGGGCAAGGCCCCGAATGTCGCCTCCAACCCGATCCGCGTCGAGCTTGCCAAGATCGAGGCGGGCTTCGAGCCGGTCTTGGTCGCGTTCGTCGATTTTTCGAAGATCCCCATACCCCCTTCGGCCGCCCGATACGGCCTCAATGGCCTGAAGCGGATCGACTATCGTTGGGGCTTCCAGGATGACGCGACCTACAGCATCCTTCGCGTGCTGGCCCCGTCGCCGCGCCGTGGTGTGCTCTCGTGGCTTGAGGGCCCGACCTTCGACAAGAACAGCCTACCGTCGATCCCCGCCGGCTTAACGAGCTGGACGGCGTTCTCCTTCAGCCCCGGCATGGTCTGGGAGAAGTCGCTTGCGATGGTCCGCGAGGCCATGCCACCAGGGGGAGACCCGAACATGCGGTCTCAGATGGTCGTCTTCGATGACCAGATGCGGCAGGTGCTCGGCATCCGGATCAAGGAAGACCTCCTTGGCCAGCTCGGGCCGAAGTGGGTTTTTTATTTCGACACCGAGGCGATCCAGAAAGGCGACGCCAAGGCCCGCGCTGCGATAACGGTCGAACTCAAGGATCAGGCCGTGCTCGCGCAGACGCTCGACAGGTTCGTGACGATCGTGGATCAAGGCTTGAAGCAGCAGGCCCAGCGGAACCCCCGCGCGGCGGCCGCTGAATTTCGCAAGCTTACAGGCGCGACCCCCGGTTACAAGATGATCCTGCCTGCCGGCCAGATCCCAGCCAATCTCGCGGCGACTGTCAACCCGACGATCCTCGTGGGCAAGAAGCAACTGGTGATCGGGCTGAACGAGAGCCAGGCCCGCGCCGCGCTCGCCGCGAACCGATGGGTGCCCGGGCCTGACTACAAGACCCCCTTCGCCAAGCTCCCCGCTGACCTCATCATGCTCAGCGTGAGCGACCCCCGCACCTCGACCCCGCAGATGATCGCGAGCACACCGGTCTTGCTCGCCTCATTGAACATGGTGATCGCCTCGCAAGCGGGCGGTAAGCCGGCCTTCTCGCTCAAGATTGACCCATCCAAAGTTCCCACCGCCCCCGAGATCAGCCAGCGTCTCTTCCCCAGCACGATGGCCGTCTCGCTCGATCGCGAGGGCCTCAAGGTCGTCTCGCGTGAGTCGATCCCGAGCGTGTCGGTCGCTGGCGGCGGCGTTGCCCTCGGCCTGCTCCTGCCCGCCGTCCAGGCCGCGCGAGAGGCGGCCCGCCGCTCGCAGTGCGTGAACAACCTCAAGCAGATCGGCCTGGCGCTGCACAACTATCACTCGGCGTCCGACGGCTTCCCTGCCGCCGCGATCACGAGCAAAGACGGCAGGCCCCTGCTGAGCTGGCGAGTGGCGATCCTTCCCTATATCGAACAGAACGCCCTCTACAACGAGTTCAAGCTCGACGAGGCGTGGGACAGCCCCCACAACAAGGCACTCATCTCCAAGATGCCGAATACTTACCTCTGCCCGAGCCGGAACAAAGTCGAGCCGTTCACCACGACTTACCTCACCTTCGTCGGCGGCGGGGCACTCTTCAACCTCAACAAGCCGACGAGCATCCGCGACGTGACCGACGGCACCTCGAACACGATGGCCGTCGTCGAGTCGGGCAAGGCCATCCCCTGGACCAAGCCCGACGACATCACCTTCGACCCCAACGCTCCACCTTCGCTCCTCGGCGTGAGTGCCAATCACACGGGCGGCTTCAACGTCCTGATGACTGACGGCTCGGTCCGCTTCATCAAGCTCACGATCAACCCCATCACCTTCCGCGCCCTCATCACTCGGGCCGGAGGAGAAATCATTCAGGGGAATAGCTTCTGAATTCGGTCGCCCGGCCCCTCAATCACGAGGGGCTGGCGGCACTTTCAAAGCTCCTTGGCCGCCGCAATACGTAGAACGATCGCCCGCCCTCGCGAACTACGTCCTCCGCGCGATATCCCGCCACGAACGCCGAGTTCAGGCCGCCCGCGATCGCCGCCCGCCACCGCTCGGCCCGCGCCGGATCGCCGTTGCGAAGCCCAACGATGTCTGCGGGGATCTCGACGAGCAGGGTGTGACTGCCATCGATCCTCCTCGACACCGGCTCGTCCGGCCCTTCGACCAATCTCAACGTCTCATCGCCAATCGCGTCGCCTACTTTCGGAGGCCCAGGCACCGTCGGCCACTCGGCGATCAGGCGATCGGTCGGGACGCCCGCGTTGAGGGCATCTGTCCTCAATCCGTACATATTTTCAAGATAGCGATTGCTCGAAGCCCCGAGCCGATGCAGGTTGAAATGGGCGTTGCCGGCCTGGAGCGGATCGAACGACCAGGCGATGAAGTCGAGGCCGATCGACCGGGCATACTCTCGCTGAAACTCCTTGATTCTGGCACCAATGCCCTGCCCCTGATGGCCGGGCACGACCCCCGTCAACTGCGAGTAGAGACACCAGTGATCGTTGACCCGGCCGAGGAAGGCGAACGAGAGCCCGACCGCCTCGCCCTTCGGCGTGAACGCCCCGACCACGAGCCCGCCGTGGTGCTGCGCCCCGACCATCGTTGCGAGTGGGATGACGTAGCTCTCGTCGACCAGACCCCAGGCCCTCCGCTGGGCGTCCTGGCAGGCGACGTAATCCGCGATTGTTTCGGCGCGACGGATCGTGATCGGCGGTCGTTCCATCGTCGTCAGAGCCCGAGCAACAGCGCGGCCATCAGCGCTGCTCGTTCGAGGAGGCCGTCGACGAGGATGTGTTCGTTAACCCCATGAGCGTCGGCACCCGGGCAGCCGAGGCCGTCGATCGTGGGGATGCCGAGGGCGGCGGTGAAGTTGCCATCGCTCGCGCCTCCGGTCGATCCTTCGGTAAGGTCAAGGCCGAGCGTCGCTCCGATCGCCTTGACCCGCTCGTAGAGGCCGATGACGGCCGGAGTCCGTTCCATCGGCGGGCGATTGAACCCTCCGGTCAGGGTGAGTTGAATATCGGGAGTTATCGGCCTGAGCGCCCTCATTTCAGCATCGACCCGCGTGGCTTCGCTCGCCGAGATGATCCTCGCGTCGATCTCCGCCGAGGCGTGGGCCGGCACGACGTTCGACGCGCTGCCGCCCGCAATCACCCCGACGTTCAGCGTCGTGCCCACCTCGGGCCGCGCAATGGCCTGGATCGCCAGGATCTGATGCGCGAGTTCGACGATCGCGTTCCGCCCCTTCTCGGGCTCGACCCCCGCATGCGAGGCGCGGCCTTCGAGTGAGAGGTTAAACATGCCGTTCCCCTTTCGGGCCGTCTTGAGGCCGCCGTTGCTCAGCGGCGGTTCGACGACGAGCGTGAAGGCGCTCGCCAGGGCCTCAGACTCGATCAGCTTGCGAGACCGCAGGCTGCCGATCTCCTCGTCGGACGTGAACAGCACCACAAGCGGCCGGGGATGCGAAAGACCCAGCGATCGGATCGCTTCGAGCGCCGCCTCGATCAGCGTGAGGCTCGCCTTCATGTCGAAGATGCCGGGGCCGAACGCTACGTT
Source organism: Isosphaeraceae bacterium (assembly GCA_025356435.1). Classification (GTDB taxonomy): domain Bacteria; phylum Planctomycetota; class Planctomycetia; order Isosphaerales; family Isosphaeraceae; genus CAMFLR01. The sequence continues at coordinate 5,076 of JANXSY010000073.1, forward strand.
CCCTTCGACTCGGAACGGCATCATGGCGAGAGTGCCCATTGGCCAGACGGTGTCGTAGTGGCCGATCACGAGTGCGGGCTTCTCGCCCGTCTCGGGGCCGAACCGGGCACGAACGTGCAGGCCGCCGATCTCGTTGGCGATCAGATCGACCCGACCGCCCAGCGCCTCGAATCGCTTGCCGATCGTGTGGGCCAGGCCGTCAAGTGCAGGCTTATCGAGGCTGGGCGACTCGTGCTCGACGAGCGAACGGAGTGAACTCAACAAGGCGTCGCGTCGGGGCTGGATCGCGTCGAAAAGGGCTTGTCCAAGGGGCATCAGCGGCAAACTCCGTCTTCGGTCAGCGTCAGCGTCCGCAGGGCGTTGCGGACGATTCGGTCTTCGATCGGCGTCACGCCGAGCCCCGGCCCGCATGGGACGGGGATCGACCCATTGGTGGCCAGCAGCGGCGGCTCGACGAGGTCGTCTCGATAATACTTGTCCGACCCCGAAATGTCGCCTGGCAAGGTGAAACCCGGCAGGCTCGACACCGCCAGGTTCGCCGCGCGACCGATCCCGAACTCGTGCATCCCCCCGCACCAGACCGGGATTCCTCGGGCAAGGCAGACGTCGTGGACCCGCTTCGCCTCAAGCAGTCCTCCCACACGGCTCACCTTGATATTGATGATCCGGCAGGCTGCGATGTCGATCGCCTTGCGGGCGTCGTCAGCCGAGTGGATGCTCTCATCGAGACAGACCGGCGTTGTCAGGATCGCTTGAAGCCGTGCATGGTCGATGATATCATCGTGCGCCAGCGGTTGCTCGATCAGGAGGAGCCCGAACTCGTCGAGCCGTCTCAGGTGGTCGCTATCGTCGAGCGTATAGGCTGAATTCGCGTCGACCTGGAGAGGTAGGTCTGGGTGTCGCTCGCGGACCGCGCGGACCACGTCAATATCCCATCCCGGCGCGATCTTGAGCTTGATTCGCTTGTAACCCTCGCCGATATATTGATCCACCAGGCGCAAGAGCGCGGGCAAACTCTCCTCGATCCCCAGGCTCACGCCCGACGCGATCGAGACGGCCGATCCACCGAGCATGGCACCGATCGACCGCCCTTGCGCCTTGCCGAGCAGGTCCCAGCACGCCATCTCCAGGCCCGCCTTGGCGAAGTTGTTCCCCTTGACCTTCGCAGAAAATCCGACGAGTTCTTCGATCGTCCCCCACTTCCGACCGATCGCGTCCGGGAGCAGGAAATCTCTCAAGATGTGCCAACACGTCTCGATCGTTTCGGGGCAATAATACGGGTCGCTCGGACTTGCACATTCTCCCCATCCGACCAATCCATCCGCCTCGGCTCGGATCAGGATATGGTCGATGTGTGACTTCTGGCTCGAACTGGTCTTGAAGACGCGGACCAGGGGGAGTCGAACGAGGGTCAGGTCAATCCGATCAATACGCATTTTCTCGTCCTCACGACACGAGAGCGAGCGCCACACTCTGCTTGAGCTTCGCCAGGCCGGTCTTGGCGACTTCGGCGGCGTCGAGCTTCCAGTAGTCGCGATTGAAGACTTCAAGCGAGAGAGCGACGCGGAAGCCTCGCGCGGCGAGGTCGCGGAGCAAGGGCGTCAGCGGGGCGATGCCGTCTCCGGGATAGACCCGCTGGGCGTCGGTGATCGACTCGCGGGCAGGATGATCGGGATAATCATTCATGTGAATGACATGGAACGAGGCCGGGCTGAGCAGCTTCAGCCCTTCGAGACTCGAACCGCCCTTGTAGAGGTGGAACACGTCGGGCAGGAGGCAGGCGTTGCGATGGCCGCTCTCGATGACGATGGCCGCGACCTCGCCGAGCCGGCTCATCGTCTTCGAGAAGCCCCAGAGTTCGGCCTGCGCGACGACTCCCGAGGCGTCACCCAGCTCGCAGATGGCCCGATAGCGCTCAGCGAGTTTCAGGACGTCGATCTCGCGGCGGTCAGTGAGGCCGACCGGGGGCGCGGCAATCCGCTTGCCGCCGATCGCGCGGACGAGGTCCATCTCGCGCTTCATCTGGTCGAGACCCTTCTTGCGGCGGGCCTCGTCGTCGACGGCCCATTCCGCGAAGCCGATTGCCGACTCGACAGAGAGGCCCGCGTCAGCGATCTGCTTCCCCAGGTCGGCGAGCGACTTCCCGGCCGCCTTGTGGGCCTCGATCTCGCGAATCCAAGGCTCGATCGCGTTATATCCCGCCTTGGCGGCGATCGCGACAACCTCGGAGATCGGCAGCTTCTGGCCTGAGATCGTGCTGGTATTCAGACAGTAGAGGAAAGGAAAGGCGGCCGCTTTCGCCTGGGGCGTTGCCTTGGCCGAGGCTGTGACGGCACCGACGCCAAGGGCCGCCGGGATCGCCGTTAGCCACTCTCTCCGCGAGAAGTCAACGCTCACAATTCGTCATCCCTTGAAGCTGGAGGAGGGCGGACGAGAACGACGCCGCCGAGGCCCCGATCGTAGTGGATCAACGTCGCGGGGTCCACCACCCGCCCGTCAGGCCGTCAACCAAACTCGACCGCTCGTCGGTCCAGGCCCCCCGGCCCTCACGGGTTGGCACCCATCGAGGATCGTCAGCGATCGCGCCGAGGTCTCTCACTCGGTCGGCGACGACGACCCAGATTGTCGCTTTCTTGCCGGCCTTCCGCTCCTCTCGGGTGATCTCCACGTCGCGCCTCATCCACGAGATCAACCCCCGCTCGCGGGCCAGGCCGTCGATCACCGGTTCGAGGTCGAGATATTTGTTCGAGATGTGGAACGCGATCAGGCCGCCCCCCCGTCGTTTCGCCAGATAGAGCGACATGGCCTCGCGCGTGAGCAGGTGGACGGGGATCGCGTCAGAGCTGAAGGCGTCGAGCACAAGGAGGTCATAGGTCGCTTCGGGAGCGTCAACGAGCCTGAGTCGGGCGTCGCCGACGACCACATCGACCCTTGCCCGGCTATCGCGGAGATACGTGAACAGGCCCGGATCCCGCGCGATCCGCTCGACCGCCGGGTCAAGTTCGTAAAACGTCCACGCTTGCCCGTCCTTCGCATAAGCGGCCAGCGCACCGATCCCGAGGCCGACGATCGCGACGCGAGACCGAGCCGAGTCGGGGCGGTTATTCAGGGCGTCGAACACCTGTGCCCCCGGCCCACCCGGCAGATAGTAGGTGGTTGCCTCCCGCTCACGTCCGGGCTCGATCGACTGCTGCCCGTGCAGGGTCCAGCCGTGAAAGAGCCGACGAACGTGTGCCGTGTCATCCTGCGTCACGCGCAAGAGCCCGTAAAAGTTGCGCTCGCGAAGGGAGACCCGCCCATCTTTCCCCGGTGAAAGGCCGAGACCCAGCACGATCGCCCCGACGGATAGGGCAAAGGCAATCGGGCGTCTCCAGAGCGTCTTCACGACGTAAACAAAGAGGCCAGACGCGACGCAGACGCTCAAGGCCCCCAGAGCCGTGCCCGACACCCCGCCCACGTCCGTCGCCAGCAACGAGGTCAGGCCAAGAATGAGTCCCGCGATGAGCAGGGATGTCCGCACCCGTTCCGCGCCTGGATTAGCACGCGGGACGATCGCCAGAATCAGGAGGGCCATCACGATCGCCATCGGATATTCGGCCGCCCGATCGAAGACGGCCGGGGCCAAGAAGGCGTTGAACAGGCTTCCGAGCACGCCGCCGATCGAGAGCGCGAGATAGAAGCCGGTCAGCTCCGAAGCCGCCGGTCGTCTTCTGGCCAACTCGCCATGACAGACCATCGCCGCCGCGAAGAAGAAGGCGAGATGGATCGGCAGCCAGTACCAATCCACCAGCCCGATCGCGACCGAAGGTAGGAGCAATACCGCTATGATCGGCAAGACGCGGGCCATGAGCGTCTGCGAGATGAACGGACGCCGGCTGAACGTCAGCACGAAGCTCAAGAGATACAGAGCGAGCGGGACGACCCAGAGGAGCGGGATCGGCGCGATGTCGGTCGAGACATACATCGTCACCCCCTGCATCAGGCTCGACGGCACGAATGCCAGGACGATCCAGATCGGCCACCGCCGTAGACCACCCGATGAGTTCCCCGGCGACCTCGGTTCGTTGTGGACGGCGCATCGCCAGGCGACGAAGGCACAGACACCGATCGAGATCGAACATATCACGAACCCGATCCACCAACCTCGCGCCTGCGCACTCAGCGCGTGCCCCGGTTCGATCGCGAGCGGATAGGCGAGCAACGCCAACAGGCTGCCGAGATTGCTCGCCGCATAGAGCGGATAGGGATCGGCGAGTCCAGGCGGGCGAGTCGCCGAATACCAGCGCTGGAGCAGTGAGCTTGTCCCCGCGATCAGGACGAACGGCAGGCCGACCGTCGCGGCCAGACGGGCCAGCAGCCACCACGTCGGCCCGGCCCCGAAATCGTCGGGATGATCGGTCGCCCCGACGATGATCGCCGGCCTTGACATCACGCAGAGGACCAGGAGCGAGACGTGCAACACCGCCTGGATGCGCGGTGAGAGTCGCGACGTGATGTGGGCATATCCATACCCGAGCAAGAGCGCCGACTGAAAGAAGGCGAGGCAAGTCGCCCAGACCGACGCCGACCCGCCCAGCGTCGGCAACAGCGCTTTCGCGACCATCGGCTCGACCGCGAACAGGAGCGCCGCCGCCACGAAGACTGTCAGACCGTAGAGGCGAAGGATCACGGCGGGACTTGCTCCTGAACTGTTCGGTCTCATTAAACGAGCCGGTTGAGTCGCGCCACTTCGGCATACCACTTCGCGCTCAGTTTCGGCGTCCGCGTCTGGGTGGGGTAGTCGACATAGACCGCGCCGAAGCGTTTCTCGTAGCCCTCGGCCCACTCGAAGTTGTCCATGAACGACCAGAGGAAATAGCCCTTCACGTCGAACCCCTCGGCCGACGCGCGATGCAGTTCGGCGAGATAAGCGCGGATGTATTGCTGGCGATCGAGGTCGAGGATCTCCCCCTCGGGAGTCACGTCGTCAGGGAACGCAGCGCCGTTCTCAGTGATGTAGGTACTCTTCACGCCGAACACCTCGGCCGCATGACGGACGGCCCAATACATCGTCTGCGGCGTGATGTTGATCCACCAGAGATCACCCTTGGGATATCCCCGGGGGAACGGCAAGACCTCGGGCCGGCCGTCGCGACCGGCCCGGACGAAGTCACCCGCGTAGAGGTTAAGGCCGAGGAAATCGGTCGGCTCCGAGATCAACTTCATGTCGCCGGGACGGACCTCAGGGGCGTCGGCACCGGCTTCAGCGAGGAAGGCGTCGGGATAGTGGCCGAGGAAGACCGGCCCCATGAGCTGACGATTCGTCTGCTCGTAGAGCGTCTGCGCGGCGACGATATCGGCCTCGGTCTCGGTGGCCGGGATCTGGGGTGCGGGGAGGTGATTGTGGACCCATCCCACGCGAGCGCCCGGCCCGCCGAACTCCCTCACAGCCGCGACGCCGTGCCCGTGTGCCAGCAACGCATGATGATACGCCTGGTTAACGACTCGTTTCGGCTCCTTCCGCCCCGGCGCGAACGTGCCGTTTTCGTATCCGTTGCCGATGAAGCAAGGGATCTCATTGACGGTGAACCAATCCTTCACGCGATCTCCGAGCCGCTTCACGACCGTCTCAGCATAGGGCCGGAAGGCGTCGGCGGTCTCGCGCACGGTCCAGCCGCCCCGGTCTTCGAGGCACTGCGGGAGGTCCCAATGGAAGAGCGTCACCCAAGGCGTGATCCCTCGTGCGAGCAAGGCGTCGATGAGTCGGTCATAAAACCGTAGCCCCCCCTCGTTCACAGCCCCGACGCCGCCGGGGATCACCCGAGGCCAGGCCACCGAGAGCCGATAGTGGCGGATGCCCAGCCCGGCGATCAGGTCGGCATCGGCCTCGTAACGGTGATAGTGGTCGCAGGCGACGCTTGGCGTGTCGCCCCGCTTGACCTTGCCGGGGATCGTCGCGAACCGGTCCCAGATCGACTCGGATTTCCCATCCTCGGCCGCCGCCCCCTCGATCTGCGCCGAGGCCGCCGCGACCCCCCAGACGAAGCCTTCGGGGAACTGGTAAGACGTTCGACTCATCTCGATGGACCTCGATTCAGTCACTCGCACCGCGTCCGAAGTGCCACATCTTGGCCATCAACGCCGCGCAGGGGAAGCCCCCGCCCCTCAAGGCGGTCGAGACAAACCGATCTCACCTCGGGGAATCCTCGCGACACTGCCGCCTTTATGGTCGTATCATGAAGGCGGTGGAAGCGACTCCCATCGAACAGAGAATCGGCGATGAAAACTCGGAACGGTTCGCGGTCCTTCAGTCTCATCGGCGTCATCACATCCCTGGCCGCATCGACGGCCTTCGCCACGGGGGGGCCGCCCAAACCGACCCCGACGGTGCAATGCCGCCTCATCATCGAGCCGAAGCCGGGGTGGGGCTATAATGCGTTTAACTCACGATTTGAGCTGCAGAACACGTCGGTTGCCCCCATCAAACTTGAGGCGAAGGTCTATCCGGTTTTATCGCATGTCGACCTGGAGGTGAGGGACGACAAGGGCATGCTCCTGCCCAAGAACGCCGATCGTTATGGAGCGTACACCTATTCATTTGACGACGAGCCGAGGTCTGAGGTCATCCAGCCCGGCAGGTCGTCTCGTGAGTCGATCGATCTCTTCGAACAGCTCGAAGATGTCAACGGATCGGTCAAGCCGGGGCTTTACACCGTCGAAGCCGTCTTTCGTTGGAACGGTCAGGAAGTGCGATCGAACCGGTCGCGAATCTTCGTCTGGGCGCGAGACCCGGACGGGTGGATGCTCGGCTGGGAGGATGACATCGACCAACTCCGAGGAAAATCCTCCCTGAATCTGACCCTCTTTCGGCCTCCGGTTTACGTCCCGATTGAGTTCGAGGGCCTCGACCGCCCGGCCTTCGATGACCCCAAAAACCCAGTGGTGCTCAACGTTGATTGCCGCCTCGTCATCGGCCCCAAGCGAAGACGGAACCGCGATGGGTTCGACGCTCATATTGATCTCAAGAACCTTTCGGACGAACCGTTGAAGATCACGGCGGGGTCTTATCCCATCTCGGCTCACCTCGATCTCGACGTGAGGGACGACAAGGGGGTCCTCCTGCCCAAAAGCATCCAAAGAGCCGGTGATATCTTCGCGCCGTTTTCTTCTGAGGGACAATCGATCGTGGTCAAGGCTGGCGAGACGGTACAAGAATCCTTCTACCCTTTCGTGCAGGTCGACACGGATCGCCGTCCGATCACCCTGGGGACATACACGATCGAAGCCGTCTTCCGATGGCGCGGTCAGGAAGTCCGGTCGAACCGAGTGACGATCCAGGTCTTGGAGGACGACAAGCGGTTGGCTGACGAGGAGAAACTGAAGCCCAACGACACAGCGTCGAAGGCTGCGAAGTAGCGAGGATCGTTTTGAAACCTGGAGGCCGGTTCGGGTATGATGGGGTTCTCGCCGAGACGTCGTGCGAGAGCATGGCCCGCGACCGCGTAGGAGCCTTCCCCAACGATGAGACCCCACCGCACTGCCCTGCTCGCCCTGATGCTGGTTGTCTCGGGATCGGCCGTCGGCTCTGCGGCCGACGCTCCCGCCGCCAGGCCGATCAACTTCGACCGCGACGTCCGGCCGATCCTCTCTGAAAACTGCTTCGCATGCCACGGACCCGACGCCAACAAGCGGAAGGCGAAGCTCCGGCTCGACACCAAGGCGGGGGCGTTCGCCGACCTCGGCGGTCATGCCGCGATCGTCGTCGGCAAGCCCGACGAGAGTTCGCTGATCGAGCGGATCACCTCCGACGACCCCGTTGAGAAGATGCCGCCCGCCAAGTCGGAGAAGTCGCTCACGAAGGACCAGGTCGATCTGCTCAGGCGCTGGGTCGCCTCGGGGGCCGAATACAAGGGGCACTGGGCGTTCGAACGTCCGATCAAGTCCGAACTTCCCACGACTCCCGGACCGACCGAGATCGACCGATTCGTCCGCGCTAAGCTCGCCGAGAAGGGCCTGAGCCCCTCCCCCCGCGCTGACCGCGTGACCCTGATCCGTCGCCTCGGCTTTGACCTCATCGGCCTGCCGCCGACGCCGGGCGAGGTCGATGCGTTCGTCATTGACGCTTCGCCGCAGGCTTATGAGAAGGTTGTCGACCGTCTGCTCGCCTCGCCCCACTACGGCGAGCGGATGGCGATGGCCTGGCTCGACTGGGTCCGCTATGCCGACACCGCCGGCTATCACAGCGACAATCAGCGAGAGGTCTCGCTCTATCGCGACTATGTTATCAACGCTTTCAATCAGAACAAGCCGTTCGACCGCTTCACGACCGAACAGATCGCGGGAGACCTGCTGCCAAACCCGACCCGAGAACAAAAGATCGCGTCTGGATACAATCGAATCTTGATGACGACCGAAGAGGGTGGTGCCCAGGCCAAGGAATACATCGCCAAATATGCGGCCGACCGCGTGCGGAATGCGTCGAACGTCTGGCTGGGGGCAACGCTCGGATGCGCCGAGTGTCATGATCATAAGTTTGACCCTTACACCGCGAAGGACTTCTATCGGTTCGCCGCGTTCTTCGCTGACATTCAGGAGGTGCCCGTCGGATCGCAGCCCCCCACCCGAATTCCGACCCCCGAGCAGCAGTCAAAGCTCGATGAGTTCGACGCGAAGATCGCCTCGCTCAAGTTGACGCTCGACACACAGACCCCCGCGCTGACAGTGTTGCAGGCTGAGTGGGAGAGATCGGCGGAGAAGAAGCGGGATCGATGGGCGACTTTGATGCCGATCTCGGCGAAGTCGCAGGCCGGGACGCCCCTGAAAGTCGGGCCGGACGGCACGATCGTCGCCGAGGGGAAGGCGGCGGAGATCGACACCTATGTCCTCACGTTTGACGTCCAGTCGAAGGCGATCACCGCCTTGCGTCTCGAAGTTTTCCCCGACGCGAGTCTGCCGGGCCGAGGCCCTGGCCGCGCGGCGAATGGGAACTTCGTGCTGAATGAGTTCGCCGCCGAGGCCGCGAGCAAGCCGGTGGCGCTGGAGAATGCGACGGCGACCTTTTCACAGCCGGGATGGGACATTAAAGGGGCGATCGACCGCGACGGCGCATCGGGCTGGGCCGTGATGGAACAGGCCGGTCGGCCGAATCACGCGGTCTTTGAGACCAAGGTCAACCTGGGCGACGGCAAGCCCGTCACGCTCACGATCAAGCTCGCGATGCGGTATGGGACAGAGCATCTGATCGGCAAGTTTCGGGTCGCGGCAACCGACGCCCCTCGACCGGTGAAGGCGGGAGGAGTCGACGGCCTGCCGACGGCCGTTCGCGAGGCACTTGCGATCGAGCCGGGCAAGCGCACCAAGCCGCAGGCCGAGGCACTCACCGCCCACTATCGGACGATCGCCCCTCTGCTCGACCCGACCCGGAAGGCCCTCGCCGCCATCAAGACCGAGCGAGACGCCACCGTCGCGGCCTCCCCGACGACGTTGGTGACGACCTCGGGCGCACCCCGAACGATGCGCATCCTGCCGCGAGGGAACTGGCTCGACGAGACGGGGCCGGAAGTGACCCCGGCTGTCCCAGCCTTCCTCTCACCCGAGATCAAGGGGCGACGCGCCACACGGCTCGACCTGGCAAACTGGATCGTCGGGGCCGAAAATCCGCTGGTCGCGCGGGTGTTCGTCAACCGGCTCTGGAAGGTCGGCTTCGGCCAAGGCCTCGTCTCTTCTCTTGAAGACTTTGGCGCACAGGGCCACTCTCCCACCCATCCCGAACTACTCGATTGGCTCGCGGTGACATTCCGCGAGGAGGGCTGGGATGTCAAGCGGCTCATAAAGCGAATCGTAATGAGCGATACCTATCAGCAGACGTCACATGCAAGCGATCCGCTCCGCGAGGCCGACCCGAATAATCAGTGGCTCGCCCGCCAGAGCCGGTTCCGGCTCGAAGCCGAGTCCGTCCGCGACGACATGCTCGTGATCTCGGGCCTGCTGGCCCCCAAAATCGGCGGGCCGAGCGTGAAGCCCTATCAGCCGGCAGGCTACTGGGAACACCTGAATTTCCCGAAGCGGACCTATCAGAACGACCACGGCGAGGGCCTCTACCGGCGCGGGATGTATACCTTCTGGCAGCGGACGTTCCTCCATCCCAGTCTGCTCGCCTTCGACGCTCCGAGCCGGGAAGAATGCACCGCGCAGCGGTCGAGGTCGAACACCCCCTTACAGGCACTCGTCCTCTTGAATGACCCAATCTATGTCGAGGGCGCACGGGCGCTCGCCGAGCGGATGCTCACAGATGGCGGCAAAGAGACTGGTGCCCGGCTCGACGTTGGGTTCCGGTCGGCCGTCTCGCGCAGGCCCCGGCCCGATGAGCTTGCGATCTTCGGGGACCTGATCGATAAGCACGATCGCTACTTCCACGCCCACCCCAAAGAGGCCGACCAGTTCCTCCACGTCGGCGAGCGGCCAATACCCAAGGGGGTCGACGCCGCCGAACTCGCGGCCTGGACCTCGGCGGCCCGCGTGATCCTCAACCTCCACGAGACGATCACCCGCAACTGATACCGCCGGGACGATCTTGGTCGAAGCCTCCTATCAGCGAAAGACAAATGTCGATGAGCCCTCACGATCATTTCGCCCGGGAGATCCACCGGCGGGCCTTCCTTGGCGGCACGGCGGGTATCGGCTCGCTAGCTCTTGCCTCGCTGCTTCAGCCCGACCTCGCCGGGGCCGCTGACATCTCTGGCGGGTCGTCGGCGAAGACCGACCGCTGGACAGGCGTCGTCAACCCGCTCCACTTCGCTCCCAAGGCGAAACGGCTGATTTACCTCTACATGGCGGGTGGGCCGTCGCATCTGGAGACGCTCGACTACAAGCCCAAGCTCGCCAAGTTGAGCGGTCAGCCGATGCCCGAATCGTACACCGCCGGCATGCCGATCGCGCAGCTTCAAGGGCAAAAGCTCACCTGCTTCGCCCCCCAGCATCCGTTCCAGAAGTATGGCAAATCTGGCCAGGAAATCTGCACGATCTTTCCCGAGATTGGCAGTGTCGCCGATGAGATTTGCATCGTCCGGTCGATGGTCACCGAGGCCATCAATCACGACCCAGCACACACCTATATGAATACCGGTACGACGATTTCGGGCCGACCGGCGATGGGATCTTGGCTCGACTACGGACTGGGGTCGGAGAGCCAAGACTTGCCCGGATTCGTCGTGATGTCCTCCTTCGGCAAGTTCGGCCAGGCTCAGCCGATCTCGGCGCGGCAGTGGCATTCGGGCTTCTTGCCGAGCCGATTTCAGGGGGTCGAGTTTCACTCAAAGGGTGACCCAGTGCTCTATGTCGGCGACCCCAAGGGGATCGACCGCGAGCGCCAGCGTGACGTTGTCGACGCCGTGCAGCGGCTCAATGCGCTGGAAAATCGCGAGCTTGCCGACCCCGAGATCGCCACCCGGATCACCGCCTACGAGACCGCGTTCCGGATGCAGGCGAGCGTGCCCGAACTGATGGACGTCTCGAATGAGCCGAAGCATGTCCTGGATATGTACGGCACCAAGGGGGGCGACGGCTCGTTCGCCGCGAATTGCCTACTCGCCCGTCGCCTCGCCGAGCGCGGGGTAAGATTCATCCAGCTCTATCACAAAGACTGGGACCACCACGGCAATCTCAAGGGTGACGTCGCCGGCACGGCCCGCGAGGTTGATCGAGGCGCGGCGGCACTCATCAAAGACCTTAAACAGAGAGACATGCTCAAAGATACGCTCGTGATCTGGGGAGGCGAGTTCGGCCGGACCCCGATGGCGCAGGGTAATGGCCGAGACCACCACATCAAGGGCTTCTCGATCTGGATGGCCGGCGGCGGAATCAAGCCCGGCATCAGCTACGGCGCGACTGACGAGTTAGGCTATTCGTCGGTTGAGAATATCGTTCATGTGAACGACCTTCACGCGACGATCCTCCGCCTCTTCGGTGTCGATCACAAGCGGATGACCTACAAATACCAGGGCCGAGACTTCCGGCTGACTGATGTCGCCGGCAACCCGATCAAGGCGATCATGGCCTGAGATCGGCCCGCCCTAGCTTGAATGGAAGCCACTTCTTGAATTCCGAAGAACAGCCCCACGACCCCTACGCCGCGCTCCGAATTCCCGACTACCGCCGCCTGATGCTGGCCTGTCTCGCGACTTCGTTCGGGGGGGAGATCCAGGCCGTGGCAATCGCCTGGGAACTCTACGAACGGACGCATTCGGCCTATGTGCTCGGCATGATCGGCCTGGTCTTGATCGTCCCCGTTTATGCCCTGGCCCTGCCCGCTGGACATGCCGCCGATCGCTATAGCCGCACACGTATTTTCGTGATGACGCAAGTTGTGCTCGCCGTCGCGACGCTCGGTCTCGCGGCGTTCTCGTTCAGCGGAGGCCCGATCTGGGTCGCTTATGCGTGCCTGGGGCTGACAGGTGTCGCGCAGGCGTTTTTGCGGCCCGCTCGATGGGCATTGATGCCGCAGGTGGTCCCGAAAGATACGCTTCAAAATGCCGTCACCTGGAACAGCACGAGCTGGCAAGGCGCGGCCGTCGCGGGGCCTGCGGTCGGCGGGCTCATCATCGCGACGACCGGAGGTGCGGGCTGGGCCTACCTGGCAAACGCCGTGCTGGCAATGATCGCCGTCGCGCTCATCAGCGCGATCCGTGCGAAGCCCGCCCCGCCGCCCGCCGAGCCGGTGACGCTCCGATCGTTCCTGGCCGGGTTCAAATTCGTGTGGTCAAACGACCTGATCCTCGCGACGATCACGCTCGACCTGTTCGCGGTCTTGCTCGGCGGTGCCCAGGCCCTCTTGCCGATGTTCGCCAGAGACATCCTCCACGTCGGCCCCGAGGGGTTAGGTTGGCTCCGCTCCGCCGAGGCGATCGGCGCGGTCTTGATGGCGCTCACGCTCGCGCATCGCGCCCCCTTCCGCAAGGCCGGGCCGACTCTCCTGATCGCCGTCGTGATCTTCGGGCTGGCGATGATCGGCTTCGGCCTCTCGACTGATGTGAAGGTCTCGTTCCTCATGCTCGCGCTCGCCGGGGCCGCTGACAACATCAGCATCGTCGTCCGGTCGACACTGGTTCAGATCATCACTCCCGACTCGATGCGAGGCCGGGTCGCTGCGGTGAACGGCCTGTTCATCGGCACGTCGAACGAACTGGGAGGTTTCGAGTCGGGCCTCACCGCCGCCTGGTTCGGCCCGGTCGTCTCGGTCGTCGGCGGCGGGATCGGCACGCTCTGCGTCGTCGCCATCGTCGCCCTCGCCTGGCCGAGCCTCCGCAAGCTCGGAGTCATGCGATCGCCGACTGCCGACGAGACCGCAGCGATGGAACCGGTGGCGGAAGCGCCCGGGCTTCATTAGGCTGGATGTCCTCGAACAGCCCTCTCCCGGAGCCAGCCCCCATGAGCCCCTTCCGCACCGACCTCTTCGCCGGCCGCGTGGCCCTGCTCACCGGTGGCGGCACCGGGATCACGCGAGGGATCGCCGAGATGCTCGCGGCGCACGGGGCCGAGACCGTGCTCGTGAGCCGCAAAGCCGAGCATGTCATGAGTGCCGCGACCGAGATCGAACAGACGTTCAAGCGTCGATCTCTCGGGTTCGCCGCCGACGTCCGCCAGCCCGAGTCGCTTGAGGTGGCCGTGGCCTATGCGGTCAAGGAACTGGGTCGGCTCGATATCCTGGTCAACGGCGCGGCGGGGAACTTCCCCTGTCCGTCGGGCGACCTGACCCCGAACGGCTTCGGGACAGTGATCGATATCGACGCGAAGGGCACCTTCAACGCCTGCCGAGCGGCCTACCACGCCTGGATGCGCGAGCACGGCGGTTCGATCCTCAACATCAGCGCGACGCTGCATTACGGCGGCACGCCCGGCCAGGTCCACGTCGCGGCGGCGAAGGCGGCCGTTGATGCGTTGACGAGGACGCTGGCCGTCGAGTGGGGGCCGCTCGGCATCCGCTCGAACGCGATCGCCCCCGGCCCGATCGGCGACACCGAGGGGGCCAAGCGGCTCTTCCCCGGCGAAGTCGGCGAGCGAATCGCGGCAGCCGTCCCGATCCAACGGCTCGGCACGATCGCCGACATCGCGGCCCTTGCCCTCTTCGTCCTGAGCGACGCCGGGGCCAACCTCAACGGCGCGATCATCCCCTCCGACGGCGGCCTCAGCCTCCGAGGGATCTTCGACCAGGCTTTCACGAGCCGTTTATGAGGGACAATTCTTGCTTTTGGATCGAATCTGGAGAGAATAGGTATTCTGGAGCATCTGAACGCTAGACATAACGGAGCAGGAATCGCCGATGACTGGACTCAACGCATCGATCCTGGCTCTGTCTCTTCTCGCCGGGTCAGCGACTTTGGCCCAGACACCGCCGAAGCCCGTAGCGACGGCCGATCGCGAGACGCAGGCCGCCGATTTGCAGGGGCAAATCGACGAGTTGAATCGCAAGCTTGCCGAGTTGAAGCGGCCCACCGAGACGAAGCCGACCGCCCTCGTCGCGGGGCCGCTCACGGCCGAGTGGGCGAAGTCGCTCTCGTGGCGCGCGCTCGGGCCGGCGAACATGGGGGGGCGGGTCGTCGCAATCTCGGTGTTCGAGGCCGATCCGACCACGTTCTTCGTCGCGACCGGCGGCGGCGGCCTGCTCAAGACGTCCAATAACGGCGTCACGTTTGAACATCTGTTCGATAAAGAAGGTGTCGTTGCGATCGGGGATGTCTGCGTCGCGCAATCGAATAAAGAGATCGTTTGGCTTGGCACCGGGGAGAACAACCCGCGCAACTCGGTCTCGTATGGAGATGGCGTCTACAAGTCGACCGACGGCGGCAAGTCGTGGACGAACATGGGGCTGAGGGAGACGTTTCAGGTCGGCAAGATCATCGTCCATCCCAAGAACCCCGACATCGTTTATGTCGGGGCACTCGGGCGGCTCTGGGGAGCGAACCCCGAGCGGGGGCTGTTCAAGACCATTGACGGCGGTAAGACTTGGAACAAAATCTTGTTCGTCGATGACAAGACGGGCGTCATCGACATGCGGATGCACCCGACCGACCCCGAGACGTTGCTCGTCGCCACCTGGGAGCGGAAGCGCAACCTCTATGACTTTAACGAGCCGGTCGTGAAACATGCCCTCGGCACCGCACTCTACAAGACGGTCGACGGCGGCAAGACGTTCAAGAAGGTCACGAAGGGCCTGCCCACAGTCAAGCTCGGCCGGATCGGGCTCGACTATGATCGCAAAGACCCGAACGTCGTCTTCGCGATCGTCGACTCTGAGAAGGCGGGATCGGGGCCGGTGAAGCCCGTCGAGGCTGCGTCTGAGGTCTATCTCGGGGTGGCAGGGGCGGTCGAAGACGCGGGGGCGGCGAAGATCGGTGAGGTCGTTGCCGGCAGCCCTGCCGACAAGGCCGGTCTCAAGCTCGGCGACGTGATCACCGCGATCGGCGAGGCCCCGGTTGCGCGTTATCGCGACCTGGCTGCGGCCGTGCGGACTCGCAAGCCGGGGGAGAAGGCGAGGCTCAAGATCACCCGGGCCGATCAGAAGGTCGAGGTCGAGGTGACGTTCGAGCCGCGTCCAGACCGGCCGATCGGCGGAGGCGCTGAGGGGCAGATCATGGTGAACCCCGCCCGCCCGTTCGCGAGCGTGCTCGATGGCCAGGTCGAGAACGCCCAGGATCGCCAAGGTCTAGAGGGAGGGCAGACCGGAGGCGTCTACAAGTCGGTCGACGGCGGCGAGAGCTGGAATCGCGTCAACAGCCTGAATCCCCGCCCGATGTATTTCAGCCAGGTCAGGATCGATCCAACTGACGCGAAGTATGTCTACGTGCTGGGGATCGCCACGCATCGCTCTGACGACGGCGGCAAGAGCTTCCGGGGCGACGGCGGTCGCAACGTCCACGCTGACGGCCACGCCCTCTGGATCGACCCTCGCGACGGTCGGCACATAATTTTGGGAGGAGATGGCGGTGTTTACGTCACCTATGATCGCATGAATCGGTGGGATCATCTCAATCACGTCGCGATCGGCCAGTTCTATCACGTCGCGCTCGACTCGCGCAAACCCTATCGAGCCTATGGCGGCCTCCAGGACAACGGCTCGTGGGGTGGCCCGTCTTACACCCGGACCGGCGGCGCAGTGAATGAAGACTGGGTCGCGATTGGATATGGAGACGGTTTTAAGTGTCAGGTCGACCGCGACGACCCTGACCAGGTCTATTGGTGCGCCCAGAACGGCGGTATGGGCACCCGCAACCTTCGAACCGGCGAGGTGAGCGCGATCCGTCCGGTGCTTGAGAAGGGAAAGACCTGGCGATTTAACTGGAACACGCCGTTCCTGCTCTCTTCGCACAACCCGCGGATCTATTACGCGGCGGGCAACCATGTCTTCCGCTCGATCGATCGCGGCAAGGCCCTCAAGCCGATCTCCCCGCCGATCAACCGGACCGACCAGGGCACGGCCACCGCGCTCGGCGAGTCGCCCAAGAATGCCGACGTGCTCTATGTCGGCACCGACGACGGCCTGCTCTGGGGCACCAGGGACGGCGGCAAGACCTGGGCCGACCTGACCGCGAACATCGGCCTCGGCGGCCCGCGCTATGTCGCCTCGATCGAGCCTTCGCGCTACGAAGAGGGGCGGGTTTACGTCAGCTTCGACGGCCATCGATCGGACATGGATGACCCCCTGCCCTACGTCTCGGAAGACTTCGGCAAGACCTGGAAGTCGCTCCGGGCGAACCTCCCGCGCGGGTCGACCAAGTGCCTCCGCGAAGACATCGCCCGGCCCGAAGTGCTTTGGCTCGGCACCGAGTTCGCCGTCTGGGCCTCGATCGACCGGGGCCTGAGCTGGAGCCGGATCAACGGCAATCTGCCGACGGTCGCTGTGATGGAGCTGGCGCAGCACCCGACGGCGGGCGAGGTCGTGGTCGCGACCCACGGCCGAAGCCTCTGGGCGCTCGATGCTGCGCCGATCCGGCAATCGTCGCCCGAAGTGCTCAAGGAGAAGGTTCATCTCTATCGGCCCACGCCCGCCGTCCGATGGCGTGCCGAGCCGGCTCGTGGCGGGACGAACCGTCGCTTCGTCGCGCAGAACCCCCCGAGCGGGGCGTCGATCTATCTCCATATTGCCGCGAAGCCCGACCGGATCAGTCTGAAGATTGTCGACGATCAGGGAGTGACCGCCCGCGACCTCGCTGTCCCCAAGGAGCCTGGCCTGCACCGGATCGGCTGGGACCTGATGAGGCCGATCACCATCCCGGACGCCTCGCCGACATCGGCCTCGACCGGTGTCATGGGCGGGTTCATGACGGGCCTGAAACGCGGCCTCGGGGCCAACCAGCGGCTCGGACTGGCCCAGCCCGCCACCTATCGGGTCGTCCTCACGGTCGATGGCAAAGAGCAAACCGTCCCGCTCAAGATCGAAGCCGACCCCGCCTAACCGCCGATCGAAGGTGTGGCCGAAGAGGTCGAGATTGAAGACGAGGACGAAGCGATGGAACGCCGCGAGGCCGGTGGGGAGATTGATTGAGGCGCGATCATCGTTTCACGCGAAGAGGGCCGAGACGGGGTCGGCCTCAGCGACGCGGAAGGGGCGGTTGAGTCCATCGACGACTTCGGCATTGGGACGGATGCCCATCGAGTGATAGAGGGTCGCCGCGAACTGAGCGGCGCTGACGGGGTCGGTGGCGGGGAAGGCCCCGATCCGGTCGGTCGAGCCGTGAACATAGCCCCCTTTAATCCCGGCACCGGCAAGCATCAGCGAGAAGGCGTTTCCGTAGTGGTCTCGGCCGGCGTCTCCGTTGACACGGGGCGATCGGCCGAACTCGCCGGTCCAGACGACCAGGGTCTTGTCGATCAGCCCGCGATCGGAGAGGTCGTCGATCAGCGCTGACGAGCCGATGTCGAGCGGGGGGAGGTTCTTGTCGCGGAGCATCGGGAAATTCGGCGTCGCGCCGACGTGGTGGCCGTGGGTATCCCAGGCAGCCACGGCGACGTTGTCCCGCACGCCGTTATTGATGAATGCGGCGGGCTCGGTGCGGTCGGGCCAGTAGATCGTGATGAGCGGCACACCCGCCTCGGCGAGTCGTCGGGCAAGCAAGAGGCTCTGGCCAAACGGGTTCATCCCGTAGCGCTCGCGGACCTTGGGGTCTTCGTTGTTGATCTGAAAGGCACGCACGACTTCGGGGGCGGAGAGGAGGTCGAAGGCGCGTCGGTAAAGCACGCCATTGTCGCGATCGAGTCGGGGGTCAAACGACGGCTTGCTCTCTTCGAGGGTCGAGCGCAGCAGGCGTCGGGCGTCGAGTCGGCCGGGGGACAGTGCCTTGTCGACGGCGAGGTCGGGCGGGAAGAAGTCGAACGTTGCGGCGGGGGCCGAGATCCGGAACGGGTCATAGCCCTGGCCGAGGAACCCGCCGTCTTGCCCGGGGACGAGATTGGTGCTGGTCGAGATCACCCAAGGCAACGCCACATAAGGCGGCAGAGGCCCGGCGGGTGGCCTGAGTCGGCTGATGACTGAGCCGAAAGAGGGGAAATCTTCGGGCGTCGGCCCGACCTCACCCAGCGCCCGGGGCCGCCGACCGGTCATCATCGTATGCGAGGCCGACCCGTGCGACGAGTCGCCGTGCCCCATTGATCGCACGATCGCGAGCCGATCCATCCGCTTCGCCAACCGAGGCAGATGCTCGGTGATCCTGATCCCAGGGACGTTCGTGGCGATCGGCTTGAACTCGCCCCGGATGCCGTCGGGGGCGTCGGGCTTCATGTCCCAGATATCAATATGGCTCGGACCGCCAAACAGATAGATAAGAATGCAAGACTTCGCCCGGCCAAACCCTGCGGCACCTGCGGTCGGTGTCGCCCCGCCTGCGTTCGAAGCGACAAACGCCCCCGCTAGCGCTCCCCCACCGAGCCCGAGTTCGAGCCATCGGCGGCGGGTCATCCCCTGCGCCAGTTCGGTCGGTCGCGGTCGGAGTACGAACATCGGCAGGCCCTCCGCAACCAACCTTTATCAAGCGAGATTGTTTGACAATTGCGGATTATCGGCCTTTCCACCGACAAAGACAAGCCGCCTCTTGGAGAGGCCCACGTTCCGGGGAACACGAATCCTCGCCACGAGGTCGATCCAGAACACATGTCTGCATAACCGTCGCCTCCTGACCCTCCGTCACAAGGGGGGAGAGGATCAGGAAGCATTGTTGCCTATCATTGTTCTGTCTCAAACAGATCCTGATTGAGGTTGGCTGGAAGTGGAAACTCGGCGTTTGGCGATGATCCGAGAGTGTCGTCGCTCGATCCAGCGGCCGATCTGGTGCTGGCAGGTCACGAAGGCGACAGCGATCACGCCGATTCCGAGAGAGCCGGAGAAGTCGGCGGTTTCGACTTGCTCCTCGCCGTTGGGGCCGGTCGGAGCCGCGCCGGGGTGGATCTCGCTGAGGGCGAGATCGTCGCTGACCGCTTCGGAAGCCGAGGGTGCGGGCACTCGGTCGGAGACGACCGCGACAACGGGGCCGACGGCTTCGGGCAGAGGGGGTAGATCACCCGAGGTCAAGACGACGGCGGGGTCGATGGTTTCACCGTCTTTGAGGGCGACGGCTTCGATCTCGCCCGTGGTGTGCGGCTTCGGGGTCCGTGAGCGCTGGCCATACCCGAAGCTCAACCCTAGCGGGATGCCGGGGCTGTTTGAGGCGAGCGGAGACAGGCCATCGGGCGTGACCGGCCCGACGACGGCGATCGATTCGTTCTGCGACGACGGATGCCCAACCAGGCCGGCGGTCGTGATGTAGAGGCCGGTCGAGGAGTCGGAAGGAGTCAGGGCCGTCGGATTCGAGGCGGGGACGGCGGTCGGTGAAGACGTTGAAAAGGCATCGGGAGGAGTGACAAGTCCGACGGCCGCGAGCGACGGGCCATCGCCACCGGGGAGTGATGGGGCGAGGCCGGCGGTGAGGGACGTCGGTGAGATGAGGCGGAGGTCGAGCGCGGCGGTCTGGCCGACGCCGTTATCAAGGAGCTGGTCGAGCAAGCTCTTCGGCAGCTTGATGAGCAGTCCCAGTTCCGAACCCTGCGAGCCGCCGGTGGCTTTGAACGTGACGACACCAGGCAGGAGAGAGACGAAATGATGTGTCAAGACGCCCGGGGCGCCGTCGACGAGCGTGACCGCGTTGCCGCCGGCCGTGACGACCATCGAGGGGGAGTCGCCGGTCGAGGTCGTCTGGAAGTCGTACAGGCCAGGAATGGTGATGACGAGTCGATATGTGACGGCTTGGCCCGGGGCGAGCTTGAGGTTCTGTGAGAGGCCCGAGATGTCGTCTTGGAGCAGGATCGGGCCGAGGTCGTGGGGATCAGACTTGGGCGTCGCGGGGCCGACGAGGAACATCGCGAGCGTCCCGTCCGGGTAACCCTGCGAGACGGGCTTCTGACCCGCGAGGTCGACCAGTCCCCCCTGCCCCGCGAGCTTGACGGAATAGGTGCCTTGGGGCAGGGTGCGGTCGAACACGAAGGTAATGCTGGCTTGGGCCTCGTCGTAGCCGATGGCGTGGGTCGTCCAGGACGTGCCGCTCGCGTCGACGATCGAGATGGCCGTCCCGGAGTTCGACCGTAGTACCGACTCGTCGATCGGGCCGCTGAACTGAAGTGTCAGGCCGGTGGGCGTGGGGTCGGTCGGGTCGGCGTAGTTAAGGAAGAAGGTCTTCACACCAGTCGGCGTCTCGGCGGGGTCGGCGGCGACTTTGAGCACGAACGCGCCTGGCTGGATTCCGGGGTTAGACGAGCCAGGGGTCGAGTCGGTGAGGCTATAACCGTGAGCCCCTCCTGGCACGTTTCCCGCCCCCGAGACGCCAATGTAATAGGTGCCGGGCTTGAGGCCCGCGAAGAGATAGGGGTCCTTCGGGAAGTCGGGCCGGCCATTCTGAGAGGTGGTGATCGGGTTGCCAAGGGAGTCGAGGAGCGAGAGTGCGGTGGTGAGTGGGCTGCCGACTCTCGTGGTGTCGACCTCGACGCCAAGCCGCCAGAGGGAACGGGTCGCGGGCAGCTCGACGCGATAGAGGCGGACGTCGCCGGGGGTCGTCGCGAGGTCGAGCTGGTCCGAGACCGAGACCGGACTCCCCGACGCGACGCCAAGTTCGGTGGCGTCGCCGATGCCAATACCCGGCGTTACTACCTGAAACTGGCCGAGGTTCTGGTCGTTCGAGGAGACCAAGGAGGAATCGAGCCCATAAACGCCCGCGTTGCCGCTCAGGACGAGCTGATAGGTGCCGGGCGAGAGGGGGTGGGCGGTCGCGACGACGATGCTCGAGCCGTCGGCCCCGGGCGTTTCGACCACGCCGTTGCCGAGCGAGTCGATGGGGGTGGCCGAGCCGTCGGCGGCGATGCGGTTGATTATGAAGTCGTTGGAGAGTGAAACGGGGTCGATCGGCCGGTCGAAGGTGATCGTCAGCGACGAGTGCGGACCTGCGAGGGTCTTCCCCAGAACGGGGTTGAGCGTCGTGACGCTGAGGTTGGCAAGAGTCGGGGCCGCGTGATTGACGCTGGGGGCGTTGGTCGGAGCGATGGAGGCCGAGAAGTCGAGACCGGCGGCCGAGAGGGCGAGTCTCGTCTCGAGCAGGTCGAACTGCGGGCGGAGGCGGCCAGGTCGAATTCGCCTGGGAGTGTCGCGAAGGACGATGGTTTTCATGTTGACGTCACCACGCAAATGATCGAGTCGGCCGAGACGGAGGGTCGTCTCGACTGGGGCAGTGAAGGCAGTCTTGTCGTCCCTCTAAGAGAACCTTAGGCCCGGATTCGGCCGTTGATGCGAAAAACCCCGATGTTGCCGAGAGGTCTGATCCTCGGCGGCATCGGGGCTGTGAGGGGAGGTGCGAACGCGAGAGGATTCAGTCCAGACTTTCTGACAAGACAACGACCAATGAGGACCGCGTCGTCTTCCCCTCCCCGCAGGAGAAGGGAGGCCGGGTGAGGATTTCGGCGAATCAGTTTAGAAGGGGCAAACCCTCATCCTGTCGGGCATCTTCTCCTGCGGGGAGAAGCGAGGATCAGGCCATCCTCCTCACCGCCTCTCTATCCCGTTGTCAAAACAAAGCCAGTAGGTCAGCTGTGGTGATGGCGATGGTGGTGGTGCTTGACCGGTCCGGCGGGATGGGCCTGATGGTGAACGATGCGCGGCGAGACCATCAGGTTGTCCCCGAGCCCCGTGACCGTCCCGATGGTGATCGGGCCGTTGTGGATCCATTGGGTTGGCCCCCAGCCGTGTTCGCCGGATGAGCCTCCGCCGGAATCGGGCTGATTGGCGACGGTTGTGTTCGGCGGCGCAATCGGTGCCTGGGCGGCCGAGCCGAAGTTCAGTTGCAGCCCGTAGCCCCCTGCCCCGGTCGCCCCGCTGCTGGCGGCCATCGTCCTGATGTAATAGACCTGGCCCGCGACGACACCCTTGATGGTCGCGGTGACGGTCGAGCCGTAAGTGCCCGGGGCCGTGGCGGAGGTGAGGGTGAGCCCCGCCGCGTTGTAGATCTGGATGCGGGGGCTCAGTTCGCTGAGATTGGTCGACTGCATCGTGACGACCATCGAGCCGGTCGTCGTTGAGGGGACCGTCACCTTGAACCAGTTCACGACGGTCGGCGCGGTGATGTTGAGGTTGGCAAGTGAGGCCTGGCCGTTTGTGCCGAGTTGCGAGCTGACGTCAGCGGCGTTGGCTTTGGTCGTGTTGCCGGTGGCGACGGTCCAGGCGTCGGGCCGTCGCGCCGAGTAGATCGACTGGATACCCGAGACGTCGTCGGTGGTCAGGTACGACTTTGTCGCGTTGTAGTAAGCATACATGTCGGCGGAGGTAATCGCCGAATGACCCACCCCGAGGGCGTGTCCGAACTCGTGGATCGCCACGGTCGTGAGATCGTAGCCGGTGCTGGGAGTCCAGTTCTGGCTGGAGTTGAAGATAATATCTCCAGCGACGCCGCACCCGTTGAGCGGAGGGGGCAAGAAGGCGGAGGCGAGCGTGCCTGTGTCCAAGGGGACGGCACTGATGCGGATATCGCCGTTGTTCGGGTCGCCCTGCTGATAGGAGCCGACGCCGAGCGCCGCGCCGTTGTCGGAGACCTGGACGAGGTTGATGTTCGCGACCTGCTCCCAGACCGCGGCGGCCTGTTGGAACACAGCCTGCCAGCCGGGGACCTGAGCGTTGAGGGTCGCGTTCAGGGTGCTCGTGGGGCCGCCGATGCTCGTGCCGTCGGGCACGAAACTGTAGGTCACGCGGACCGGCTGGGTCCAGGCCCCGCCGGTGGCCGAGTACAGGAGCATGCGGTCTTCGAGACCTTCGAGTCTCGGCTTGACCATCCGCGAGAGCCGGTCGTGGGTCTTGGGTGGAGCGTCGTCGCGTCTCATAGATGCCATCCGTCCGTTGATCGAGCGCGGATCGGGCGGAAAAGTCGCGTCTTCGACGACTCGTTCGTAGGCGTCGAAGACCCCGGCACCCGACTCACGGGGGGCGGGCCAATTCGGGGCGTAATGCAATTCATCCCCGTGAGGGAAAGGTAGGTCAGATTCGGCGAAATGTCCGATTTCGGTGCGGATCGAACCCTTTCGGTTGTCTTCATAACGATTGCGTCGCCAGCGAGGGCGCGAGATGATGTCCAAGATGACGATCGCGACAACAGGACTTTTGGGAACAAACTCCGTAGCGAGTTCCCACAATTCGACCGAATACTCGATTGCGGCCGTCTCGAAATTGACGGGGATGAGCTGTCACGCCCTCCGCGTTTGGGAACGGCGATATGGCTATCCCGCCCCGCACCGGACCGGGTCGAATCAGCGGCGCTACACCTCAGAAGAAGTGCGAGTGCTCGAGCGGCTTGCCGACCTCGTTCGCTCCGGCCGTTCGATAGGCGAGCTGATCGCCGAACTCAAGGCCGGTCGGCTCGACCTGAAAATCTTGACAGAGTCGGAGCCCCGAGATGCAGCCCACCCCGACGCGACGGCGTTAGTGGACTACCTGCTTGCGGGCGACCTGGTCTCCGTCGACTCGATCTTTAACCGCCTCGACGTCGAGCTCTCCCGCCAGGATGTGCTCGCCCGTGTCTTCGAGCCGGCGATGATCGAGATCGGTGAGCGCTGGTTTCAGGGGAAAGCGGCCGTCTTCCAGGAGCACTTCGCGACCGGCGTGCTACTCCGACGGCTCGGCCGGATGCTCCAAGATAGCCGCGCAGAAAACACCCAGCCCGCCTATCGTGCGATCGTGGCGTCGGTCCAGGGCGACCGCCACGAGGGCGGAACCCTCATTCTGAGCACGATGCTCGAACTCTCGGGCTGGAGGGCGATCTCGCTCGGGGTCGACCTTCCCGTCTCCGAGCTTCGCAAGGCAGTCGAGGCCTGGCGTCCCGACGCCGTCGGGGTCTCGTTCGTCCTGTCGAGGAACGTCAACAAGCGATTCGAGGAACTGGCGACGATCCGCGGCACTCCGATCTTTATCGGCGGGCGGAGCCTGATGAACCACCAGGCGCTCGCCCGACGGCACGGCCTCTGCCCGCTCACGGGGCCGCTGATGACGGCGTTGCCCTTGTGGCTCGATGAGTTTCACCGCTGGCAGTCGGGCCGAGCGTCCGAGGATCGTCCCTCATCCGTCTAAATCGGCCCGCATTCGAAATGCCGAAACGGCCTCTCCCATCGCTGGGCGAGGCCGTTCGGTTTTTCGGCCGAGCCGTCAGGACGTATCCCAAGGGCCCAGCCATGCGAGTTATTTCGATCAGCTCTGGGGAGCGGCCTTCGCCGGAGCGGCGGGGGCAGCCTGGGGGGCCGGGGACACCTTGGCCGGAGCCTGGGGGGCGGGAGCGATCTTGGCCGGAGCCTGGGGAGCCGGGGACACCTTGCTCGGGGCCATGGCAACCGGGGTCACCTTGGCCGGAGCCTGGGGGGCCGGGGACACTTTGGCCGGAGCCTGGGGTGCGGGAGCGATCTTGGCCGGAGCCTGGGGAGCCGGGGACACCTTGGCCGGAGCCTGGGGTGCGGGAGCGATCTTGGCCGGAGCCTGGGGTGCGGGAGCGATCTTGGCCGGAGCCTGGGGAGCCGGGGACACCTTGCTCGGGGCCATGGCAACCGGGGACACCTTGGAAGGTGCCTGGGCGGCCGGGGTCACTTTGCTCGGGGCCACGGCAACCGGGGTCACCTTGCTGGGGGCCTGCGGGCTGGACATGGCCTTGTGGTGGCCCATGCCCATGCCGCTAAGGGCGAGAAGTAGAACCGCGCTGGTCATCGCGATGATCCTTGGTTTGGTGGGTAGTCTAGACGGGCGACGTCTCGATCGAGTGAAATATCAATCCCTGTAGGCTTGGCACGGTTCATGCGGAACAACGCTCCGAGAATCACGCCAACACGACTGTCCCTGTCGAGGGCCATCGCACGCGGGCCAAGAACCCGCGACGACAACCACATCCCCAACCCGCTTCAGGGGAACTCGACAACGTCGGCCTCGGGACGGTAGCGGAAGCCCCTCCGGTCGGTCATCATGGCCAACCAAGGTGCTCCACCCCAGGGGTGGCCACGATAAACATCGGCATCCGCCATCTCCGCGTTGACCCTGTTTGAGAAATTTGAGGGGATGACGCCTTGGCGGACTCTAGGGACTCTGACGTATCGCAGTAGACTAGGCAAGAAGTCGCCTCATTTTGACAACGACCGCCCCCCTTCCCATGCCGAACCATTGAGGGTGACACGGACGTTCGATACCCTGGCGAGTCTGGGCGGAGTGGCCATCAGGGATCGAGAAGCGGCGGCAAGCGTACACAACCGGTTCTCGGGAGGCAGTATGCGTATTGGCAACAGGCTTGTCGGCGTAGTCGCCGGGGCGATCATCGCGGCCATCTCCGCGATCTCGACCCCCAGCGTAGGGGCCGCCGAGCAAGTGCAGCCGGTCCCGCTAGGGGGCTCGCTCACGGGACAGAAAGGCGATAAATATTTCGGCGTCTATGTCCCTACCCGTTTCGGGGGCATCCTCACGATCAAGGCGACCGAAGGCAAGGTCGCGGAGATCAAAGGTCCCAACGGCAAGGAACGCAAGAACGGCGAAGAGGTCGGTAACGACCAGCACGGCTGGTACACCTTCAAGGTCGTCGAGCCCGCGAAGGAAAAGTCCTATAATGTCGAGACCACCTTCGTCCAGAACGGCCTGAGCACGCGCCAGCCCTGGAATTTCTACTACTGGCCGACCAAGTCCGACGCAATCCACGAGCCCTGGGCCGGCGGCAATGCCCGCGTCGATACCGTCCGGCCGATGGGCGACGACATCCAGGTCGTCCCCTATGGTAGTTACATCGCCCCTGGTCAGGATATTGTCCGCGCCGGGCCGAACGGCCTCCTCGAAACCTCGGTCGCACCCGGCGACGATTCGACCTGGTTCCCCAACCTCTATGACGACCTGACCTGGATCGGCAAAGACGGCACCGTCTACTCGACGCCGTCTCCTATGCTCAAATACGATCAGATCTTCCGGTCGTCGGCTCGGAACTGGGAGGCGGCGAACAGCCAGAACCAGGACATCCAGCGCTGGCCCGGCCACTGCCTCGGTGGTGCCGTCGCCTCAATCCTGATGAATGAGCCGAACCCCGCGCCGGGATCGGGCATGACCAAGGACGAGCTGAAGGCGTTGTGGGCCGAACTCGGCGAGAATCATTACAACCACCGGATCGGTGACTACGCCACCGACATTCCCGCCGGACCCCCACATCCCGGGAGTGATCCCTGCGACCGCTCGGTCTCACGGTTTCACGCCGTTCTCGAACAGCACATCCGCGGACAGCGCCAGAACCTGCTTGGCAACCTCCGGGGCTTCCCCCCGCGTGGCACCATGAATGAGGTCTGGAACCACGGGATCGGCAAATTTAACGCAACCTACCACGCCGTCCCCGGCAAGGGTGAACGGTCGATCCTCCTCCAGGTCGAGTTGTACGCCAACTCCGGCTCGTCCCTCAACGGAGACGATGACAAGCCGCGGATCTGCAAGTACGAGTACATCCTCGTCTACGGCCTCGACGGCAAGGTGGATGAGACGAATCCCGCCCTCACCGACTGGATCTCAGTCGGCGGCGAGGCGATGTTCGCTCCCCTCAACCTACTTGAAGTCGTCGAGAGCAAGTGGCAGGGCCATAACCCCTATATGACCGAGGCCAACGTCCGCTCAATCGACCTCGCCAACGGCGGTAGCGGCCGGATGCTCGCCTCCGCTGCCCCAGCCTTCCGCCCGGTTGGTAGCTACGAAGCGGGCCGGGGGCCGATGTTCGCTAACGGTGGACCCGCCCGCGAAGGCAACACTCCCTCTGGTCCCGGTCGTGGATTCTTCGGAATGTTCCGTCGAAGCCGCTGACCTCCCCGCCGCTCGCCGCCTCTCCCGCCATCAACCCCGCGTCGCGCCCCCTTCCGGGCACCGACGCGGGGTTGTTCATTTCGAAACCCCATATCACCCTGCTTCGCCAAACGGCCCCAACCCCGATTTCCGGATTTTCGTCACGCACGTTCAAGTTTACCGGCGAGCCTTCCGATTCCTCTATCTAGGCGGAAGACTCGACCCGGTTTATCCAGGTCGGTTATCCCTCCAGAACCTCCAATTATCAAACCCGGCTCGCTCTCGATGCGACCCCAGGGGGCCAGAGCCATGACGACGACACGAGAACTTCCCGCCCGATTACGGACGACGAGTGATGTCGTCCGCCCGATGATGCCGATTTTAATTCAGGTGCCGACTTTGACGCCCTCGACCCGGGGGGCGAGTCGACCCCGGACGCGGCGACGTCGCCTCCGCAAGGAGGTGCGGTTTGCTGGCCTGACGATGATGAGCGTGATGCCGGTCGGTTTCCTCCTCATGATTCTTGGAGGGGCACGACCTGAGGCGCGTCCGACGAGGTCGGTCGCCCCCCTCGCGGCAAACCACGAGGCCCGGAATTCCGAGCCGAGGGTCTCGCTCACGTTCGAGCCGGTCAATCCTCACCCTCTCCAGCGAGCGTCCGTCCCGGTGATGTTTCCCGGCTATTTGTTGCCGGTCGACGGCCCTGAGGAATCGGCCCATGCAGGAAATTGACCAAGCTCTGGCCCGAGCCTATCCCAGGCGAGCAGCCCCGAATGAGGCGACGGCGGTACCGCCGCCGCCTCATTTCGTCGTCGAGCCCCATCGAGAGCCGGCCGACCTGGCGACGACCCTTGATTGGCCCGCCACGGTGATGACCCTCGAACGCGAGCACGGCGAGCGATTCCGCAAGCTGGCCGACTCGCTGATCCAGATCCGCGACACGAAGGGGATCAAGGTCCTCCTCTTCACCAGTTGCCACCGCGCCGAGGGACGGACCACCCTCGTCCTGACGCTCGCTCGCGCCCTGGCGCGTCGCCCTGGCCGGACCCTCGTGATCGATGCGGACCTCACCGGCCCGATGCTCGCCCGCCAGCTCGGCCTGCGTCCCCGCGTCGGGCTCGACGACGTGATCGAAAACGGCAAGGCGCTGGCCGACGCGATCATCGAGTCGCCTGACGACCATCTCTCGGTCCTTCCCCTCCGCGCCCCAGTCGCCGGCCCTCGCGATTTTCTCTCCGGTGCCGCCTGGTCGTGCGCGATGGCAAGGCTCCGCCGTGATTATGACCTCATCCTGGTCGACGGTAGTCCCCTCTTCGCCGGCCTGAGCGCTGCCGTCTTGCACAGCTCAGTCGACGCCGCGATCCTCGTTCACCACCGGACCCTGACCGGTGAACGCGCATTGCTCCGAGCGCAGGAAGTGCTTGAAGCAGGCGGCATCCCATTGCTTGGATTGGCCGAGACGTTCGTCTGACCCGGATCGAACCGCGACCGAGGGAGTGGCCGCGTTGTACGAAGCCCATTTCGGACTGAGCCCTCGCCCCTTCGGCGAGTCGTCGAGCCCTGACTCGTATGTCCCCCTCGCGAGTCACGAGGCCGCGTTGCGCCGTCTGCAGTTCGGCCTGGAGCACGGCCGGGGGCCGGGCCTGCTCTTCGGCGCGTCCGGTGCGGGCAAAACCCTCATCGCCCGCACACTCGCCCGCGACCTCGGCCAACGGGTCGTCCATCTCACGTTCCCCGCGATGCCCGCAGCCGACCTCCTCTGTTTCCTCGCCGACGAACTGGATGCCCCGCCGGGCGACCCCAGCCTGGCAGGCTCAGTCCGCCGCGTCCAGAAGTCGCTCGCGAAGGCGGCGAGGGAGGGACTTCGCCCGCTCCTTGTGGTCGACGAGGCCCACCTGATCGACGACACCGCGACATTCGAGGCGCTGCGTCTCCTGCTCAACTTCACGACCGAGGGGCAGCCCGACCTCTCGCTCTTGATCGTCGGCGGCCCGGAAGTCTTGCTCCAGATGCCCCCCGCCCTCTCCGACCGCCTGACCGCGCGGGCCTTGCTCGGCCCGCTCACTCGCGAAGAGTCATCGGCCTATGTCACTGGCCGACTCGCTGCCGCCGGAGCGAACGAGCCGCTCTTCGATGCCCCGACGCTTACCGAACTCCACTTCGCGGCCGACGGCCTCCCGCGCCGGATCAACCGCCTCGCCGATCTCGCCCTGCTGATCGCCTTTGCCGAGAGCCGACCCCGGCCCGACGCGAGGTCGGTCGAGATCGCCGTCCGGGAAGCCGCCTTCGAGCCGATCGGCGTTTGATGTGATCTGCGGTCGGGATCAGAGACCCACCAGGCGGCGATACTCGGCGCGGGGGCGAAGGATCGATAGGTCGGGATCGTCACGCGCCTCGACAGCGGGGAATCCGGTCTCGACGGCACGGCGGAGGAGGTCGACCGCTCGGTCTTCGTGACGCCGGGCGGGACGGGTCCGCGCGAGGATCGCCATCGCGCATGAGGCGTTGAAGAGACGATTCGCGGTCGGTGCGCGGATGAGGATGTCAACATCCTCCACGGCGTCGGCCCGGCCGAGATGGGCGCGGAGCAAGGCTCGAAGCTGCACGGCGTCAAGGAATTTGGGATCGCCGGCAATGGCCTGGTCCGCATGATCGAGGGCCGAGGCGCGGTCGGTCCGATAGCGGACGCGTGCCGATCCGTAATGGGCGAGGGCGAGCGAAGGGTCGAGAGCCAGTGCGGCCGAGAAGTCGGCCTCGGCCTCGCGTGGTTGGGCCTGAAGTCGGGCCATCCCTCGCGCGGCGAGAAGGCGGGCGTCGGCGGGTCGATCGGCGATCAGGCTGGCGTAGAGGGCCAGCGCGTCGGCGAGTCGGCCGAGCTTCGCGAGTGCCTCGGCGCGGCCAAGTCGGACGTTCACGTCGCTCGTGCCGAGTTCGATCGCCCGCGCGAGATCGCGCTCGGCCAGGTCGGCCTGACCCCGTTCGAGCCGCGCCAGGCCCCGACCGGCGAGGGCGTCAGTGAAGTTGGGGCTAAGCGCGACCGCCCGGTCGAACGAGTCGCACGCCTCGACCAATCGTCCCGACCGGGCCAGCGCGAGCCCTCGGTTCGCGAACGGCCAGGCGAACTGGGGCATCAAAACGGTGCAGACGTTGAAATCACCAACGGCGTCGGCATACCGCCCTTGATCGTAGTGGCAGATCCCGAGCGCGAACCAGGCCCAGAACCGCTTGGGGTCGAGCCCCACGGCGCGATTGAGACGCGGCTCGGCCTCGTCGTAACGGCCGAGGGCCAGTGAGGAGGTCGCGATCAAGTATTCGTCGCGGCACGAGATGGCCGGGGTGGCATCGCGTCGGGCGAGGTCACGCCTCATCAGGTCGGGACGGCCGAGCGCTCGATGATAGCGGGCGCGGTCGGCGAAGAGGGCGGGCGAAGGGGTCGGGTCGAATTGTTCGGCGCGGTCGAGCCATGTTACGGACCATTCGAGGGCACGCCTGCGGTCATCTTCATTCCCCTCCTTCTCGGCCAGCATCACGCGGGCCCGGGCTTCGAGAAGGATCAACTCGGCAAGGTCTTGGCGGAGTGAGGCCCGCTCATCAGGGGCAAGCGAGGCGACCCAGTAGCTCTGCTCCCAGTCACCGCGCCGGGCGATCTCGTAGCGGTCGATCGCCGCTTGGGCCTTGTCGACGCCTCGCCGAAGGTGGCCGGTGAGATCGGCCCCGCTCGCGGTATTGAGGAGAAACTGGCACTCCTGGAATGTCTCGTGGAAGCGCCGCAGGTTCAGCCTCGCGGAGACCTGGCGGAGGTGCCCCGCCTTGGTCCACGCGATCGCACCGATCCCCAGCAGCATGACCGCAGCGACCGGGAGGATCGTCGACGCCGACGACGCCCGGGGATGGCGGCGGGACCACTTCTTCAGACCCTCTCGAAGGCTTGGCTCGCGGGTGAACTTCAGCGGCTGGTCGTCGAGGAAGCGCCGGAGTTCTTCGGCAAACTCGCCGGCCGAACGGTACCGGCGGTCAGGCTCAGGGTCGAGACATTTCGAGGCGATCGCGTCGAGGCTCCACGGGACATCGGGATTTGCCGCGCGAAGAGATGGGGCGGCGAGCTGGCGTTGCTTCGTCATCAAGGCGATGAGGTCGAGCAGCTTCATCCCCTCCGGAGGTGCGGCGAAGGCGGGGCGGCCGGCGATCATCTCGAAGAGGATCAGGCCGAGGGCGTAGATGTCGGACCGTTCGTCGACCGCGTCGGGCGAGGTCTTGCCGTTTGGGTTGAAGGCGTCGAGGTGTTCGGGAGACATATAAGGCAGAGTGCCGCCCATCATCGCTTTGACGCCGTCTTCGGGCTCAGCTCTGATCGCGTCGATCGCGAGGTTGAAGTCGAGCAGCATCGGCGTGCCGTCAGCGGCGATGAGAATATTGGCGGGCTTGAGGTCGCGATGCAGCAGGCCCCGCGAGTGGGCGTGCTCAAGCCCCTCGGCGAGTCGTGCCGCGATCCATGTTGACGCCCGTACATAGCTTGATACGCAGAGAAATTGCCTGGCAGGCTGCGACGGATTCGACTCGATTTCGTAGCTCGGTCCTACGGTCGCGATCGTTCGTGAGCGGGACCACCAGGGGATGCGCCCCAGGAGCGAGCGGTGCAAGGTCAGGCCGATGGTCGCGACTGTGCCGGGCACAATCGACTCAGGGCCGGGCGAAGTCCGACTCGTCGCGTGGAGTAGACGCACCGACTTACCGGAGTTCACCGGCTGGCCGACGAGATCGAGCGCGTCGACCAGGCTTTTTCCTTGGGTCTGGTTCAGGACGCGGGCACCGGCGGCCTCAAGCAACTGGGCGAGGTTTGCCCCGCCGAAGTAGGGCATGCAGATGAGACGGAGGCCCGTCGTGGGGTCGTCGTGGACAGAGTGGATCGGCACAATGTGGGTGTGCTGAAACCGCGCGAGGATCTTCGGCTCGTCCCCCTCGGCCTTTGAGACTTTCAAGGCGACTGGGCGGTTTCCGAGCACGACTTCATGGGCGAGATAGACCCGAGCGAACGCCCCCCGTCCCAGCTCGTTGACGAGACGAAATCCGCCGATCCCCTCGCCGAGCTTGGGGAAGACGACCGGTCGATTGATCCTCTCGGTCGCAGCGGTGTCGAGGTCAGTGTGTGCGCCCCGTCGAGGCGCGGCGGTCGCGTCAACGTCCAGATCGAAATCCGCGCTGGCGGCCTCGGCCGGTGAGGTCACCCGGGCGACGGTCTCACATGCGCCGGCTGGCGGCGACATCGCGCCGACGATCCAGCCAACGCTCTCGCCGCACAACGGGCGGGCGACGGTTTCGGACGACGGGGACGGGTTCCACTCGTTGCAGAACGGATCGCTCGTCACCTCGTCGAATGGATCAATCATGCCGTCGACACCCATCGTCGTCTCCTCCATCCGGCCCGTCGATCCTCGTTGCTCGCACCGAATGTCTATAGGCCACGCCGCGATGGATGTCCGCACAAGAATCGAGATTTGCCGGTCGGGTAATCGTGTCCTAGGATTCAAAGGCCTTATCGGCCCGCCGTCGTATCCGGTCTCAGGGGGAGACTTTCATGCCGTCGTCCACGATGACAGCGCCGGGGACTGCCGCGCAGCCGGGCCAGGTCGACGACCACGGGATCGCGCGGAGACTGTGGCAGGAATTTTCAGCCCCTGTCGGGCTCCTCGATCCAAACACACTCATCTGGCGGGCACGCGAGGGGGCAGACATCACCCTCTTTCCCGATGCCGACGCCGCGCTCACGGCGGCGCTCACCTCGGGCGTGCTCTGGCATGGCCGAGTCACCGCCTGGCGGCCGGGCCGTGACTCGGGGCCGACCTGGCTCTGCCTGCCGGTCCCGAAGTCTGACGCGAGCACCCTGCTGGCGCTGGTTGGTTTTGGGGCCGATCCAGGTGCCGTCGCCGAGGGCTGGGGGCCGCTCTGTCCCGATCGTGCGCTCATCGCCTGGGGGCAGTCGGTCGCTGACGGTCTTCGCGGCGAGGCGTTCCCCCGCACCGGCCCGGCGGCGGTTGGATTTCGCGGCGAGGGGGGCGAGCGGCTTCTCGCTGCCCGCCTGATCCGCCGGATGCGAATCTCCGACGCCCCCGAGACCTTCCAGGAACTCGCTCTCAAGGCACTCCAGGGGGTGCTCCGGGTCTCGGCCGTCGCCTGGGTGCCCGCCGCATCGGGCGAGCCGGTCGTCATCTCGGGCCGGGTCGAGGGGTTGCGATCGCGCGACTTCCGCGCCCTCGTCCCGGTCGACCTCGCTGAAACCGTCCACATCGGCAACGGCGGCCCCTCACCCGACCGGCCCCTGGTCCGGGGCGTGGTGGTCGTCGCCGCCGAGTCGCAATCGACCACCGGCTGGATCGTCGCCGTGAACCTCCTCGACGGCCGGCCGTTCGGGGCGGGCGAGGTCGAGGTCATTCAGCCAGTCGCCTCACTGATCGGTACCCAGCGCACCAACGGGCGGCTCTATCGCGATCTCAAGGAGATGCTCTTCGGGATCATCCGTGCCCTCACGGCGGCGATCGACGCCAAAGATCCCTACACCTCGGGCCACTCCGAGCGTGTCGCCCGGATCGCCGTCCGGCTTGCCGAAGAACTGGACATGCCTCCCGGCCAGCGCGGAGATCTCTACCTGATGGGTCTGCTCCATGACGTCGGCAAGATCGGCATCGACGACGGCGTCCTCAAGAAGACGGGACCGCTCACTCCCGACGAGTACCGGATGATCCAATCGCATGTCGCGATCGGCGTGCATATCCTCTCGGATCTGAAGAAGCTACATCACCTTCTGCCCGGCGTCGCCTCGCACCACGAAGGTTTCAACGGCACCGGCTATCCCCAGGGGCTCGCTGGCCAGGAGATCCCACTCGTCGCGCGGATACTCGCGGTGGCCGACTCGTTCGACGCGATGTCGAGCACGCGGCCCTACCGCCGTCCGCTCACCCCGCTCAAGATCGACCAGATCTTCCGCGAAGGGTCTGGAAGCCAGTGGGACCCCAAGATCGTCGACGCCCTCTTCGCAGCTCGGGGCGACATCGAGCAGATCCGCCAGAAGGGTCTGGGCCAAAGCCTCGTGATCGCGGTAGACGCGGCCGTCGACAAGTTCAAATAGCCCCTGATTTCGAGCCTTTGACCGCCGATCGGCCGTCTCAGAGCGGAGGCATCCCCCGCACCGTCGCCCCCAACTGTTCCATGAGCGACGCCCGCGCGTTGTCGTAGAGCATCCGCTCGACATCGGGATTACGCCGTTCCGAGACAGCGATCCGGCTGCCGACGTAAGCGGAAAGATCGGGCAGAGGGACCTGCGTTCGCCCGGACATGACGACCTGCCAGAACGCCTCGCGACCCTTCAGCAGCGAGAGGTTGGCGGTGATCTCGCTGACGCGGTTCTTCGACTGGAGATAGAACATCCCCTGAGCCTCGGCGACCCGGAATTCACAACGATAGGGCGCGTGTTGATCCCAGATCGTCCGCGCCGAGCCTTTGGGGGGCTTCGGGACATAGCCCTTCCGGCGGAGCACGTCGACCAGAATCGGGGCGAGCGTCTTGTCGTACGCCTCGACCGAGCCGACCGAATAGGTCCCCGGCAGCTGGACGACGATCACGCCCATCCGGGCGACGATCGGCCCGAGAATCGAGTCAGACTCGGCCATCGCAGACCGGGCAGTGTTGGCATCGAGCTTGTCAGCGACCCCCAAGGCGCGCTCGCCAAGCGTCAGAGCGTCGAACGGCCGACCTTCGTCGCGTGCCCTCCTCGCGGCAGCGAAGTCGGCCTCGACCTGGCGGCGGCGGGCAGCGTCGATCGCGGCGAGGATCGTTGTGGTCAGGCCGTCGAGGGTACGGTCGGTTCGGGCGCGGGCCTGAAGCGTGAGCAACTGGCCGACGGCCGCGTCCGGTTCCTGCTTCGCAGCCGAGACGATGCGTGACTCAGCCTCACGGATCGAGAGACTGTCGCGTCGCCGACGGAGGTCCGCCAGCCGGTCCGAGGCTCGTCGATCACCCTGGCGAAGGTAGGCGAGCGCCCCCTCGATTTCCGAGAGCGCGCGATCGACCCGGCCCAACTTCTCGGCCTGATCAGCCGTGCGAATGAATTCGGCAAGCGTCGCCTCACGCGACGACCGGCCCCGCGACTCGATGTATTTGCTCCCGGCCACGAAGGCGATCGCCAACGCCAGCAACGCGACCCCGGCCCACCCGAGCGGGATCAGCCACGGGCGTCGGGCCTTGCGGTATCGGGGACGGGTCCAGACGCCGTCACGCGGGAGGTAAGGGACTTCGACCCATGTGGCGCAACGCGAACATTGGACCTCACGGCCCGGCGTCGCGCCCTTCAACGTCACCTCGTCCCCGCACTCGGGGCAGGCAAACGTCCCGGTCATGCGGCTCACCGCGTTTGAGGGGCAGAGTCATCCTCGATCGCCGGGGCGACGCGCCCAGCGAACTCGATTGATGAGGGAAAGTCCGTCCCTCGATCCATCCTACCTCAACCGGCCCACGAGGGAACCATCTCGCTCAGACTTCGCGGGAGGATGGCCAGCTCGGAAATCCTTGGGCAATCGCGGGTGGCACCGGTTCTTGAACCGGTGAGGGACGACACCTGCACGGGCGGTCTGTTTGCTCTGAGCGTAAATCCCCGGTTCGAGAACCGGAGCCACCCCCCACAACGACTCATCCCGGCCCGAGGACTAAGTTCACCCGACACAACCGCTTGCTCTCGCACGAGAAGGGCGGTTGCAATCCCCTGTCAGACTTCGGCCGTGCATTGATTGATCAGCCAGGTGTCGACGTCAGAGAGCATCGGCGCGGTCAGCCGGTGGGCACAGGGATAGGACTGGAACGACACTTTCAGACCCCCAGCACGAAGCACTGCGACATCTTTGCGGGCTGTCTCGACTCGCGCTCGGGCGTTCCATTCGCCGTGGACGACCAAGACTTTCAGGTCTCGGCAGTCCTTCAGCCGACCGAGCGGACGGAAGTTGCCCGGTAGCCAGCCGTTGATCGCGACGACCCCCGCGAACCGCTCGGGATAGGTCAGCCCCAGACGATAGGCCACCGCCGCACCCTCGCCTGAGCCGACGAGGAAGATGCGTTCCGAGTGGACGTGAAGGCTTGAACGGGTTCGCCTCACCGCTGAGAAGACCGCGTCTTCAAGCGTGTCGATCGCGTCGGGCTCGTCGGCCAGGCGACGGCGGAACCGCTCGGTGTCGGGGACCGAGGCCGCGAGCCGGTCGACCGAGGAGCGTATCTTATCCCTGCGGCCGAACTCAGGCCCCCAGCCGAATCCAACATGCTCGCCGCGTCGCGAGACCGGCTCAGGGCCGCGTAGGCTCAGCCCGACGTAGTTCCGCCAGTTCATCGCCGAGGCCGAGCGAAGCATCATCTGCTCGTCGGAGGCCCGGGCGTGAAGCATCACCAGCAGCGGATACGGGTAGT
This sequence comes from Isosphaeraceae bacterium, assembly GCA_025356435.1. Lineage (GTDB taxonomy): Bacteria > Planctomycetota > Planctomycetia > Isosphaerales > Isosphaeraceae > CAMFLR01. Next base: position 41,827 of record JANXSY010000073.1, read on the forward strand.
TGGGCTCGTATCGTTGCGGGACGTAACACGCCTCGGCGAGCGATTCCGTTCCCGCTTCCTTGTCGAACGGACGGGCCTGACGGCGGTCGAAAGACATCAAGATGCTCCTGGGTATCCCGGCAATCAATGCGGATAATCGTGTTGCGTTCCGGGCCCGGGCCGACGTCGACCAGCCCCCAACGTCTCGAACGGAGGGGGCGGCCCACGTCGACTGTCAAAGCATAGCCACCAAAAGGCCACTCTTCAATAAATCGGAGCGTTATTTCTGCTTTTCTCTCAAGTTTTCGGCCGAAGAGGTCGGAGAGGGGTCGCGAGCCATAAGTTGTTGCGTCTGAGAAGATTGGGAGGGGCCATCTCTAATGCCCTAATCGTTAAAGTCGGCCGAGGCCGGTCTTTGGAAGGACGGGTTGACTTGATGGATCAGTTGGACCCTGCTGGATCTCGGGAGGTCATCGCCTCTTCTTCTTGGCGGGCGGTTGGAGCGTGTGTTTGAAGAAGTCGAAGATCGTCTTGGGGTAGTTGGTGATCTGATTGAAGAGGCTCGGGCCCTTCTTCTTGACGGGGAGTTTGTACGCGCCCGGCTTCCTGGGGACGACGGCGTGCGTCTGCGGGACGAGGTTGGCGGTCGGAGTGGGCTGGTTGGTGCGGATCGGCGGGAGTGTCGGCACGCTGATCGTACCGTTGGCCCCGAGGAGTTGGAGCGTGATCGGGGCCGACGCCGCCGTGTTGTTCGTCTTGACCGTCTCGTCGATCATATTCTCGGGGTCGACGATCGCGACGATCCGGCCGGTCGTGAGGGACGCGATGTTGTAGCCGTAGGGCAGGCGACTGGGCAGCTTGAGCGACTGGATAACGTTCTGGGTAAATCCCGAGTTGAGGCTGCCGATCTGAGCCTCGCCGAGGAAGATCGACGGGCTGAGCGACCCGTTCACCCCGGTCAAGACAAAGTCTACCTTGAACGCGCCGGCGTTCCCCTTGCCGAGGTTCTGGATGGCGGTCGTCACCTGGAAGCTCTGTCCCCAATAGAGGGGAGAGCCCGGGGTGATGACACCCGTCGCGGCGAGGTCCGGCAGTGGCCCCTTGGCGACTGCCGCGTTTGTGCCGTCGCCGATCGTGATCACCGCCGTGTCGAGGCCGAGCCCCTGCAAGGCTGCGTTCTGTACGATCGGGCTGGCGTCGTGCCCAGCGTCCTGGATGATCGAGATCAGATAGGCCGCCTGCCCGGCGAGCAGCGTGGGCGGACCTGCGGGCAGGGTGATCGCCTGCGTGACGTTCGTCGTCTGGAACGCGGGGATTGCCGGGACGTTGATGCTACCGATCGTGACGTCATTCGTCCCGCCGGGGACCTGCCCGTTCGGCGTCAGGACGATCTTGGCGCGGGTCGTCGGTGCGTCCCCCTGCGCCTTGTTCGCGATCTGGGCGGTGACGGTGATCGACTGGCCCCAGGTCGTCGACGGCGTGCTGATGCCGAACGACGTGCCGACGATCGACGACGGCCGATTCGGCGTGATCGTCACGATTGACTGGTCAAGGCCCTGGCCCAGACCTTCTTTGTTGTTGTTGCTCAGCTCAGGGATTATCCCCTGTGGGTCGATCCGGACGCCCAGGAACAGCGTGTTGTCGGTCGCGTTCATGCCTGGCAACGGCGAGGGCGGTAGGGTGATCTGCTGGTCAAAGGTCTGGGTCGCACCGGGCTGGAGGCCGGCGTTGATCGTGACGACGCCGACAAGCACCGACCCGGGGCCGATCACCTGCGTTGGCGAGGCATAGATCCCCGCGATCGCGCCCGGGGGAACCTGCGCGGTGCCCGCGTTCTTGATCGCGCCCTTGGCCTCGATCGTACTGTTGTAGTCGGAGACAGTTGGAGTCGTGAACGCGGTCGAGACCAGGTCAGGCAGCGCCACGTTGGCCAGGTTGGCCGCCATCAACTGCCGAGCTTCCAGGGGCTCGAACCGGAGGATCATAGGGCCACGGCCCCAGGCGCGACGACGCGCGGCGGCCCGACGGTCGAGTGACGGCATTGAGAGACTCCTCCTTGAGATCGCAACGCCGCCCATGCTCGCCGATCATCCGCCCACCGGCAGACCTTCGACGCGCAGGACCGCGTACCCATCCTGGGATTTCAAGGCGGACGTTACCCCGGCCTCCCGTTTCGGTCAAGGCGAACTCCGAGTCGAGTCATCGAGACCCACAGCGGCCGGATATCGCTTTCGATTCCGGTATTTCGCACAGACCGAAGGACGAGCGCCGCTCTTAGGAGGCTCGCCAAAATAACCTATCCAATTTACAGGAGTTACGCAGTTGGTGGCATTGGGTACAAGTTACGCCCCCCCAATCGGGCGGATTACGCTCATGGTATGAGCCACCCGAAGGTCCGCGACTCCGACTACATCGACTTCCTGATCGCCACGCCCCGGGCCGCCGTCGCGTGACCCGCCCGCTCACGACGCCTACATCCGGCTCCTGACCCGCATCGAGCCCGATCCCGAGACTCTCTACCGTGAGGTCGAGCCACTGCTCGACAAGGCCGATGGCGTCCTGGTCCTCGACGACTCCACGCTGGACAAGCTCTACGCCAAGGCGATCGAGCCGGTCCATTGTCACTAGTCGGGCAAGCACAAGTCGGTCGTCCGGGGCATCAACCTGATCAGTTCGGTCTGGTCCGACGGCGACCGCACCCTGCCGACGGACTACCGGATCTACGACAAGCCGGCGGACGGCCTGACCAAGAATGACCACTTCCTCGCCATGCTCGACGCGGCGAAACGCCGGGGATTCCGGCCATGAGCCGTCCTGTTCGACAGCTGGTATTCCGGCCTGGAGAATCTGAAGCGGGTCCGCGACCACGACTGGATCTTCCTGACTCAACTGAAGGTCAACCGCTTGGTGGACCTCGAACGCAAAGGCTACCGCGCCGTTGTAGACCTGCCGATCACCGCCGCAGGGATGGTCGTCCACCTCAAGGGTGTCGGTCCGATCCGAGTCTTCAAGGCGGTCTCCCAAGACGGGGACGTTGAATACTGGGCGACAAACGACCTGGCGATGGACGAACTGCGGCGGCTGGAGCTGGCCGAGCGGTGCTGGTCGGTGGAGGAGTATCACCGGGCGTTAAGCAATGCTGCAACGTCGAGCGCAATCGTGTCCTCTATACAGAGGAACACCGACCGCGTAACTCTTCTGTCTTATAAGGTTGAAATAGCCAGTCTTAATAATTCGACGAGATTAAAAGGGCACTCGGAGGTCTAATGGGAAGACCGAACGGGACATTCTACTTTGTCTTTCCCTATTTTACCGTGGATCGACTATCTCTCTTTCTTGCCAGCTTGTAGGGCGATTTGGAGAGGAGAAAGCCAGGATTGATACTAATGTCTCACTATCCAAAGCGTGCCCGTCTCCATTTCCACGCTCGAGTCGAGGAGGCGAGTTCGCCCCGCCTCCCGACCGGCGATGGAAACTATTTCAGACAGCCGGACCGAGCAGGTCTTTGACCGTCTCGCGCTCTGAGGCCAGTTCCTGCGCCGAGGCGTCGATCCGCTTGCGGGAGTCGTCGTCGATCGCGAGGTCTTTGACGACGGTCCAGGTCTTGCCGTCGGACCGGAGCGGGAAGCTGTAGATCAGGCCCGCCGGGACTCCGTAGCTGCCGTCGGAGACGACGCCGGCGCTGAACCAATCGCCGGCGGGGGTGACGGTCGAGGCCGAGCGGACGCTGTCGATCGCCGCGTTGGCCGCAGAGGCCGCTGACGAGGCGCCGCGAGCCTTGATGACCGCGCTGCCGCGTTTGGCGACGGTCGGGATGAACGTCTCGGTGAACCACGACGGGTCGGAGATCACGGAGGTCGCGGGCTTGCCGCCGATGAGGGCGTTCTTGGGGTCGGGATACTGGGTGTCGCTGTGATTGCCCCAGATCGCGACGTTGCTCACCCGGCCGACCGGCACGCCCGCCTTGATCGCGAGCTGAGACGCCGCGCGGTTCTGGTCGAGCCGGGTCATGGCGTACCAGCGGTCGTTCGGCACCTTCGGCGCGTGCGATCGGGCGATCAGGGCATTGGTGTTGCACGGGTTGGCGACGACCAGCACACGGACGTTCGGCCCGGCGGCGTCGTTGATCGCCTTACCCTGGCCTGTGAAGATCGGGCCGTTGGCGCGGATCAGGTCGGCGCGGGTCATGCCGTCTTTGCGCGGCATCCCACCGACGAGGACGACCCAGTCGGCCGCTTCGAATGCCTCTTCGGCCTTGTCGCTGGCCTTGACGTCGGCCAGGAGCGGGAACGCGCAGTCTTCGAGTTCCATGATCGTCCCCCCCAGCGCGGGGATCGCGGGGGTGATTTCGAGGAGCCGGAGCGACACCGGCTGATCGGGGCCGAACAGACCGCCTGAGGCGATCCGGAAGATCAAGGCATAGCCAATCTGGCCCCCGGCCCCGCTCACGGCGATTCGGATAGGTTGCGTCATCGGAAGAAATCCTCGGGAAGAGAGGTCAATGCTCGCGGACCGGCGAGTCGGGTCTGGACGTTGCGGACTCATTCAAGGTCAACCCCGGTCGTCTTCGGGGCCGCCTTCAGCTTGGCGAGCATCAGAGCCATCTCGCGGGGGAGGTGCCTGGCCCCGGCGAGCAGGACGCAGGCCGAGAGGAACACGGCGGGGACGACAACCAGCAGGCCCGCGACCATGTTCTGCGGCCTGCCGCCATTCTCCCCAACGACCGGCACGGCACCGATCGAGAGGAGTAACTTGCCGATCGGGGTGGCCATCGTATCAGGGTCGCCGCAGAGGTCAGAGATGAAGCCCATCAACGGGGGCGACCAGATGTCTCCCAGGACATGCACCGCGAAGATCGCCACAGCAAACGACGCCGCCCGCATGTTGGGGGCGACGACGTTGGCGATCACGGCGTTGCATGGGCCGGTATTGATGAACATGAGCATCTCGGCCATGAAGATGCCGACATAGATGGTCGTTGGGGCCGTCGAGAAGATCGCAACCAGGATGAACGGGATCGACGCCAGCATCGCCACGCCGGGGACCAGGAAGAGCGCCTTCGGGTTCGTCTTCGCGAGTCGATCGGCTAGCCAGCCGCCGGCCGACATCCCGACGATCGCGGCACCGGCCGTGATCAGGCCGAGGATGAACTTCGACCGGACCGGGTCCATATGGCGGGTAAACGTGAGGAATTTCGGTAGCCAGAGGGCAAGCCCGCCGATCGCGAAGGTATACATCGCCATGCCGAAGACCGAGTAGGTGTAGGACGAGTTGACCATCAGGTCGACATAGTCTTCCTTCGACGCCCCGGCCTTCTCGTGCTCTTTGAGTCGTTTCGGATCGACCCCTTCGCTTGCCCCTCGGACCGGTTCGGGTAGGATCAGAGCTGCCAGGGCCGCGAGCAGGCCGGGGGCACCGACGACGAAGAACGACACCCGCCACCCATATTTGTGGGCAATCCAGCCGCCCAGGCCGATCCCGAGAGCCCCGCCGATCGGCATGGCGAGATAGAACCCTGACATCACCCGCGCCCGCTTGTCTCTGGAGAAGAGGTCCATCAAGATCGCCGGGGCCAGCACGCCGTAAGTCGCCTCGCCGATCCCGAGGAAGCTCCTCGCCAGCGCGAGGTGGCCGTAGTCCCTCGCCAGCCCGGTGCCGACGGTCGCCAGGCTCCAGATCCCGACGCCGAGGCCGAGCAGCCAGGTCCGTCGGGTCCGGTCGCCGAGCCATCCCATGATCGGGCTGATGAGCGAGTAGCTGACCAGAAAGAACGTCGCGAGCAGCCCGCCCTTGTAGTCGCTGAGCTTGAAGTCGCGTTGGAGGTCTTCCATCACCGCCGAGAGGACCCAGCGGTCGGTATAGTCGAGCAGGTTCATCACGAACAAGACGACGAACGTGACCCGCGCCCATCGCGCGGCCGACTCGACTACGGGAGTCGGCTCAGACGTGTCGAGATCGTCCTGATTGGCGTGGAACATGAAGAGCCTCGCTCGCGTGCGGTTTCGATCGGCCGACCGATGCTAAACCATGTCGCCGAACCGATCCAGATGCGCACGCCCGCAATCGGGGCGGGGAGCTTTGAGCCTGCCCGCTCCGCTGCCGCGTTGAAAGGTCGACGAAGGCTCGGTTAGAATGCCGTGATGCTCGCATTCCATCGCGACGGCACTCCCTCCGCGACGCGGCCCGCCCTCCTGCACCCACCGACCTCGGACTTCAGAACCCAACGGGACATCATCCATGAGGATCGCACGCGCTCGACGCGTTTTCGCCGTCATCGCCTTGCTGGTCGCGACGGCCCCGGCGATGGGGGCCTTGCCGAAGGTGCCCGAGGGATTCAAGGTCCGGCTGGTCGCCGCCGTCCCCGCCGTGACTTATCCCTGCCAGATCGCCACGGGACCTGACGGCGCGCTGTTCGTCGCCGAAGACCCGATGGACCAGGTTGGGCCTTATGAGGCCGACCACGGCAGGATTCTCCTCTTCCGCGAGGGCAAAGACCCCATCGTCTTCGCCGAGGGTTTCCGCGCCATCTTCGGCATGGCCTGGCACGACGGGGCGCTCTATGTCATGCACATGCCCCGGATGACCGTCCTCCGCGATACCAACGGCGATGGCAAGGCCGATAAGCAGACCGACCTTTTCCGAGACCTCGGCCCCGGCCCCCGGGCGCTGAACGACCATATCGTCTCGGGCCTCCAGTTCGGTATGGACGGATGGCTCTATATCTCGGTCGGCGACAAGGGCGTCCCGGGCGTCCACGGTCCCGACGGTCGGTTCGCGCAGCTCATCGGCGGCGGCACGATGCGATGTCGGCCTGACGGCACCGGGATCGAGGTGGTTTCCAGCGGGACCCGCAACCACCTCGAACCCAACCTCGACGCACGCGATAACATCTTCACCTATGACAACACCGATGACGGCCTCGGCTGGTGGACTCGCGTCACCCACCATATCGATGGCGGCTATTTTGGCTATCCCTACGACTATCACGACCGGACCGATCGCCACCTTCCCCGGATGGCCGAGTTCGGTGGCGGCTCCCCCTGCGGCGGCATTCTCTACAAAGAAGATGCGTGGCCCGAGGAGTATCGTGGCCGGGCGTTCTGGGCCGAGTGGGGCAAGCGGCACGTCGCGGCGATCAAGTTCGCGCCCGATGGGTCGACGTTCAAGCTCGCCGACTACATGAAGTTCGTCGAGCCGGGCGAAGGCGAGAGCATGAACCCGCTTGACCTCGCCCTCTCTTATGACGGCAAGACTCTCTATATCGCCGACTGGGGCATGGGCAGTTGGGGGTCGAAGACCGAGAAGGTCGGCCGGATCTTCGCCGTGACCTACACCGGCCCGAGCGACGCCAAGCCGCGAGGCAAAGACGTCGACCCGATTCCCGCCCAGATCAAGGCCCTCTCGCATGCCTCGTTCAACGAGCGGATGCGGGCTCAGACGGTCCTCATCAAGACGGGCCGCGAGGCGATCGGCCCGGTCATCGTGGCGCTCTCTGACCCGAAGACCGACCCGGTCGCAAAGCGGCACCTGGTCTGGACCCTCGACGGGCTGGCCGGCGGCACCCGTGTCGCAACCGCTCCACTGATCGAGGCGATGAAGTCCCCCGTCGCCGACGTTCGTGCCCAGGCCGCTCGGGCGTTCGGGATGAGGGGCGTCCCGGCCGCTGTTGAGCCGCTGATCGCTCTCGTGCAGGACTCCGACCCGACCGTTCGCATCCAGGCCATCATCGCGCTGGGACGGATCAAAGACGCCAGGGCGATCCCGGCTCTGATCCCGGTCGTGGCTGACACCGACCGCTATCTCGCCTTCTCTGCCCGGGCGGCGCTCCGACGTATCCACGACTGGAAGGCAACCGCATCGGGCGTCTCGCCATCGGCCGACCCGAAGGTGCGGCTCGGCGTGCTGGCCACGCTTGAAGAGCAGTATGACCTCGACGCCGTCGGCCTGCTCAGGCAGGTTGCCACCGACCGATCTCGGCCGCTGGAAGACCGCCTCAAGGCGTTTGCCTCGCTGGCGCAGGGACACCGCAAGACCACCCCCTGGGACGGCAGTTGGTGGGGCACCCGACCCGCCGCCGGTAAGGCCCCGGTAAAGAACGTCGCGTGGGAGGGCACGTCGCTCGTGGTCGAGACGATCCACACCGCGCTGGCCGATGCCGAGGCCCCGATCCGGCTCGCGGCGGTCGTCGCTGTGGCGGAGATGGGTGACAAGGCGGCCCTACCCAGGCTCCGCGCCCGGTTCACCGCTGAGACCGACACGAACGTCCGCCGCGAAGTGGCTCTGGCCCTTGGCTCGCTCGACGACAAAGCGTCGTTGCCGCTCCTGATCGCCGCCCTCCGCGACCTCAAGGCCCCAGACCTCGTCCGCGAGGCGGCCCTCGCGAGCGTCGAGAAGATCGGCTCCGACTCGGCCGTGAGAGCGCTTGTTGACCTGCTCGGCGAGTCCGACCTCAAGGCCGATCGCCGGGCACGCGTTGTCGCCGCGCTCGGTCGGTTCAAGGCGAAGTCGGCCATCCCGGCGATCACAAAGACGCTCTCGTCGCCCGACGCATCGGTCAAAGTTGCCGCCATCGAGGCCCTCGCGACGATCGGCGTCACAAGCGTCTCGTCGAGCATCAGGCCGCTTGCGAAAGATGCCTCGCCCGAGGTGCGCAAGGCTGCGATCTCGGCGCTCGGAGTGCTCAAGGATCGCGAGTCGATCCCGCTCATGCTCACGGCGGCTGACGACGAGGCGACGCGGTTCGAAGCCACCCTCGCCCTTGCCGGGCTGCCTGAGATCCGGGCGCTTCAGGTCTATCTCCGGGGGCTATCCGACAAGAACCAGGAGATCCGCAAGGCGTCGGCGACGGCGATGTTGGCGATCCACGACCAGGCCATGCCGGTCCTCGAAAAGCTCGCCCAGCGCAAAGAGCTTCCGCCCGCCTCCCTGCCCGAGTTGAGAAAGATCTTCGCGTCGGTTCAGCCGATCTCCCGGTGGCATATCGTGGGGACGTTCAAGGCCAAGGAACGCCCGCCCGTCCGCCCGAATGCGGCCATCGACGTGAAGACGCCGATCGTTCTCGGCGACGGCAAGCGACTCCCCTGGGTCGAGACGACCGCTGTCGACCCGCAGGGGCAAATTGACCTCGCGAAGCTCTTCTCCGATACTGGCGACAAGTCGGTCTTCGGCTATGCCGAGGTCAAGTCGGCCGTCGCCCGCAAGGCGCGGATGACCGTCGGCTCGGACGATACCCTGCTCGTCTGGGTCAACGGCAAGCAGATCTATAAATTCGAGGACAATCGCGGGTTCAGCCCTGAGGTTGACTCGGTAGAAATTAACCTGGTCAAGGGTGTCAATCGCATCCTGATCCGCTGCGGTAACGGCGGTGGTCCCTGGGCGTTCTCGGTCGGGATCACGGGCTCTGCGGGCGAGTATGCGTTCCTTCAAGGCCCCTCAAAGGGCGGATTCAACCCCGACACGTTCCGCGCCTCGGCGCTCGCCGGCAAGGGGAAGGCCGAGCACGGCAAGGCCCTGTTTGCTGATCTGAAGGGCGTGGCCTGTATCAAGTGCCACGCCGTCGCCGGCAAGGGCGGTCTGGTCGGCCCCGAGCTTTCGGCCGTCGGGATCAAATACCCGCGAGAAGAACTCATCACGTCGGTCCTCTATCCGTCGCAGAAGATCTCGTCGGGATACGAGCCCGTCGTGATCGCCACGGCAGATGGCAAGGTGCTGACCGGCATCATCAAGAGCGAGACGGCCGACGCGATCGAGATCGAGGATGTCGAGGCGAAGCGGATCAAGGTCGCCAAGTCGGAGATCGATGGCCGCAAGGCGAGCGACGTTTCGCTCATGCCGAATGGCCTGGCCGAGGGCCTGAGCGCCTCGGATTTCGCCGACCTGATCGCCTATCTCGAAACGCTCAAAGACACCGCCGCGCTCCATGCCCCGGCGGCCGGTCCGGTCAAACCGAAGTAAGACACGCCCTGTGAGGTTCGGATTGTCTCTGCGGGAGCCTTGTGGCCCATCCCTCGTTTATGGGAAAACGGACGGGCCGCTCGCCCGACGTGAGCCGTGATCGTCATGTTCAAAGGGATGCAAGGCCGCCGATGTCGAACGATGAGACTGTCCAGAATCGCTCCAGACGCGAGCGAAGCACACGCTATCCGGGCGTCCCGCTCTCGGATTGCGTTGAGATGTGCAAGTTCATCGAGTCGCGCGGGCTCGATGGGCTGACCTCGGCCGACATCGCGACGGCCCTTGGTTACAAGAACATCAAGACGAACACCTTCTCCGCCCGACTGAGCGCGGCGAGGCAATTCGGCCTGCTGACCTTGGCGAACGACGGCTACGGCCTGACCTCGCTGGCGAAGTCGATCCTCCACCCAGTCGACCCGGCCGAGCTACCGAAGTTCTATCGCCAGGCCCTCGTCGAGCCGCCGATCTATGCCGACCTCGTCGAGCGCCTCGCCGACAAGCGGGTGCCCGACGTGGCGATCCTGGGCAACGTCCTCTATCACAACCATCAGATCATCGCTTCGGCCAAAGAGGCCGCCGCTGAGGCGTTTCTGGCCTCCGCCCGATTCGCCGGAGCGCTTGGCGATGACCTGATCCTCCGGCTCAACCCGGCCGCGACCGCGGCAATCGTGCCGGTCGCCCTGCCCGAGCCGCCCCCTGCCGCCCGACCGGCTGTGAAGGCCCCGGCCGACGTCCGTATCGATCTCCGGCTCTGGGGCGAAGATGCAGGCAAGGTGATCCGCGTCCGCGCTCCCGAGTCGATCACCGCCGAGAGCTTCGACCGCCTGCTCCAGGCCCTCCGATTGCACATCCGGATCGAGCCGACATCAGGCAATGCCGGTGCTTGAACCGGGATGCGATCAGCCCTCGGGTCGAGGCCGTGTCCACTGCTTCGAGATCCGCATTGAGGGGATCTCGACCATCCGATAGAGGAGGATCGCCGTCGCGAACGAGGCGATCATTCCTGCCAGGATGATCGTCCAGATCCCCTTCTCGTCGCGGCCCAGGACGCCCCGGAGTCGGCCATAGATCAGCGTCCCCATCAGGCCGTGCATCAGGTAGAGGCTGTACGAGATCCGTCCGAGCGAGACCAGTGGCCGCCAGGCCAGCCAACGATCGAGCCGTCCCCATCGCAGCGCCAGGCCGAGGGCCACGGCGGTCGAGACCAGGACGAACTCCTCGGGCCGTCTCCGGTAGAGGCCGAGCGCGGCCACTGGGACGAGGAACGCCAGCCATCGCATGACCGATTCGCCCGACCGATTCGCCTCGTACGTCATCACGCCAAGGGCGAACCCGTGCCAGTGCCCGGCCCACCAGTCGTTGGTGTCATACCCCGCGAACCCGCACGCGATCGAGACGGCGAACGTCGCCGCGATCAAGAACGTCCGCTTGCGACCGCCGAGTGCGATCGCGACCGCGAATAACAGATAGAACTGGATCTCCAGGCAGAGAGTCCAGTAGATCTCCTGAAGGTGGGGGAGGTCAAACGCGCGCTGGACATAGCCGAGATTCGCCACGACTGCGAGCGGCTGGAGCGGCACCGACCCTCGGCCGAGCATACGACCGACAGGATCGATGCCCAATAAGGGGGAACGATCCGCGCACCCGTCGCGCCAGGAATCGCAAGGTGTCGTTGCGATCGGCAGGGGCGGTCATCGCGATGACGTAACCGCTCAGAACAAAGAAGACCTGGACCCCGAGCCAGCCATAGCGACTCACGGCGACGACCCACGAGTCAACGGTCGAGAGCGGGACGGCGGCCAGCGTCAAGAAGCCGACGAAGTGGAACACCATCACCGACGACGCGGCGAGGCCTCGCAAGGCGTCGATGAAGGCCAGCCGGTTCTCGGGCCTGGTGCCCTGCGTCATGATCGCTCCGACTTCAAGATCGACTGCGTGACTGCGCCCAGGCCGCCGGCGCGACCGCCGCCACCAGCACCGTCCCGGCAACGAGCAGCAGCGGCCGAGAACTGATCAGGAGGGCGATCGCTCCCAGCGTTCCGCCGACGATCCCGATCAGCCGCCAGGGTCGGAACCGAAGTCCCTGCGCGACGATCATCGTGAGGATGCGTCGGCCGTCTCGGAACGCCCTGAGCTTGCTCACCGTCCCCGCGATCCGAGGATGATAGGGGACCGGTACCTCGACGACACGCATTCCCCGCGCCACAGCTTCGCTCGCCAGCTCGGTCTCGATCTCGAACCCGGCCGATCGGAGCCTGACCTCGCGGACGAACCGGGGCGAGAAGACGCGATAGCCCGAGAGCAGGTCGCTGTTTCCCGGCCCGATCAAGACGTAAAACGCAGCGGGGATGATGAGGTTTCCGACGCCTCGCACGAACGACATCGCCCCCAGTGCTGTGACAGGCCGACGCGCCCCCACCGCCATATCGGCCCGGCCCGCGAGGATCGGACCGAGTAGCCCGGCGATGCGGTCAGCGGGATAGGTGCCGTCGCCATCAGTGAGAACCACGGCAGGGCGATCAGCGAGCGAGGCGAAGATCGCTCGGACGACGTGCCCTTTCCCCTGATCGGGCACGTCGATGACCCGCACCCCCAGCCTGCGCGCGATCTCGCCGGTGCCGTCGGTCGAGTTGTTGTCGAAGAGGATGATCTCCGCCTCGGGCAACGCCGCGCGCCAGGCCATGACGACGGCCTCGACCGCCGCCGCCTCGTTATAGCACGGGATCGCAACGGCGACGGGCAAAGTTGAAGACGTTGGCACGGTTCGATGAGCCAAGTGAGAGGAAAAGGTTCAGAATTCTCTGGTCCCCTTCCCCCTTGTGGGGGAGGGGATCAGATGTGGGTTGTCCTGCTCAGATCAATGCCATCTCAACGGAACTCAAGCGCCTTGCTCGCGACGAAGGTCGTCACCAGCCCGCCCTTGCTTCCGGGCGGGACTACGAGGAAGAGCGTGTTTTCGCCCCCGTTCAGCGTCACATCGGCCGTGCGAGGACCATCCTTATCGGTGGCGAGGTTGATTTCCTTGCCGTTGAGAAGGGCGGTGACATTCGCCTTGGTGTCAATGACAAGCTTGGCGGGCGTCGTCCCGGTCGCGACGACCGTCACGCGGAGTTGTGTCGGCTTACCGTCGAGGCTGCGTTCGGGCGGTGCAAACGTGACCTGACCTTCGGCGTCGGCTCTTTGCTTGCCAACCCCGAGGAGTCTCCCGTCATGTTGGGTCGCCTGATACTGCCCCACGATGCTCACCGGCTGTTTGAGCGACGAGAGGAAGGCGATCACGTCGATCAACTCCTGGTCGCTCATCGTCTGGACCAGGCCCTCGGGCATCAGCGAGACTTCGCTCTGCTTCCGCTCGTCGATCGTGCTGGGCGTGATGGTCATGCGCTGGCCTTCAGCCGTCTTGAGGACGAGCCGGTCGGGCGAGTCCTCGACGACCAGGCCCGTGACCGTCCGACCGTCGTTGAGCGAGACGACGTTTGACCGGAAGTTGTAGCCGATCGCGGCGCTCGGGTTGAGGATCGACTGGATCAGCTCAGCCTTGCCGTCCTTCGCGCCGATGGTCGAGAGGTCGGGACCGATCCAGTTGCCCTGTCCCTGCACGCGATGGCACGAGGCACAGGCGTTGGCCCCGGCCCGATTGAAGACCGCCCTGCCCCGCTCGGCGTTCCCCTCAGCGCGGATCAGCATGAAGATCGGCGGGACGGGCCGACCGCTTGACGTCTTGGGCAGGGGCAACAGCGTGGCGGCGTCGTCGCGGACCTTGCGGTCGGTGTCGCGATGGACGAGCGCGGTCGCCTCGGTCTTGAGGTCTTCGGGCAGCTTGCCGTCGCGGGCCATTGCCAGCACGCTCTGGCCGCCATTCTTGAGACGGGCGAACGTGCGAAGCGCCTCGCGACGCAGGCCGAGCGGATAGTCTTTGGCCCTGATGATCGCCGAGAGAGTGCTGGTCGCGTCTCGGACGGTCGGCATCGTTCGCAGCGCGGCGTCGGCGATCGCGTTCGACACGCCTTTGCCCTTCACCGAGAGGACGAGTCCGTCAAGGAACTCCTGCGTGTGCGCGGGCTTGATCTGACCGAGGGCCTCGATCGCCGCGACGCGCCCCTCTTCATCGCCCGTGGTGTCCCGAGCCAGCGCCATCAGGGCCGGTCCATAACGGCCGTCCTTGGTCGCCGCCGCGACGCCGATTCCCGCGACCCGTTGCGCCGGATCATGGAGTGCAGCCTCGATGACGGAGACCACGTCCTTACTGCCCCGGGCGTCTCGCCAGTCGCCGCCGATCTTGCGGGAGAGGGTGGTCAGAAGCTGGCCCTTGCGGGACGGGTCGGTCGCCTTGGCGATCAACTCGGCGAGAACGATCGCGGCGTTCTTGTCGTTGAACTGCTTGAGCACGTCGTCAGCAGCCTGCTTCAACTCGGGGGCGTCAAGGCTCGGCAAGATCTTGCCGATCAGCGCGAGCGCCTCGGGCCGATGAGTCCGCCAGGCGAGGCCGAGCGTCTTGCCGAGCGCGTTCGAGGGCTGGTCGAGCGTGCCGACCTTGATATATGCCTCGTTGCGGTCGGCGGGGAAGTACGGCGGCACAGCGATCTGACCGTCTTTGCCCGCGTTGGCGAGGTTGAGGTCGCCATACAGACTGCCGTCGAAGAGTTCGGCGATGAACTCTGACTCGCGGCCGTCAAGCGCGAGGCCGAGGGCTTCGAGATACCAGCGGTCTTCGCCATCCCACTTGCTGGCCAGCGTCTTGAGCGCCCCGGCAACCTGGGCCGTGGGCAGACTTCGGAACGCAAGGATCAGTTCGCGACGGACGCCCGCGTCGGGGTCGTTTGCCATCGGGAGCAGATGCTTGAGGTTTGTCTCGCCGCGAAGCTCGGTCTTGGCCTTGGGATCATTGAAGACGACGCTGCCATTGCGGCTCACGTCGCGCCCGAGCATTCGAACGGCCAGCTCGCGGATCGGGGCAGATTCAGCCTTGAGGAACGGCACAATGGCATCATCGCCCTGCATCGCCTGCAAGACCCACAAGGCCCGGACGTAGACCGTGTCCTTGAGCCGATAGGCATCGAGGATTCTTTGAGTCACCTTGCTGGTTGCGTCCGAGGCAAGGAAATTCGCCTCGGGCGTGATCAGTCCCTTCGCACAGAAAGACAGAAGCCCGACCGCATGAGTCCGCTCGACCCCTTCGAGACCGACGAGTCGCTCGCGGGCCGCGAACCGGGTCGCGACGACGGGCGAGAACAGGCCATCGACAACGAGCGAGTCGACCGAAGCGAAGTCGACCGGCACAGCCTTGACCTTGTTGCCCTTGGGGGCCACGCGATAGATCCGCCCCGTGGTCTGGTCGCGGAAGGCATGGCCGCCGACGCCGCCGTCATACCAGTCGGCAACGAACACCGCGCCGTCGGGGGCGGTCGTCACGTCGACCGGTCGGAACCACTGGTCGTCGCTCGCGAGCATGACCTTGTGCTCGGTGCGGAACGCCGCGCCGTGACGCTGGATCGGGAAGTAGTTGATGACGCGAGGACCGGCCTCGGCCTCAAGCACGGCCCCTCGATATTCGGCGGGGAGCAGGTTGCCTTCGTAAACCGTCAGGCCGCAGGGGCTGCCGTTGCCGGTACCGACGAGCTTGGGGACGGGGCCGGGTGTGTCTTCGCCCCAGTGCCGGGCGCTGCCGGGGGTCCGATAGCCGTAGTGGCCGCCTTCCATGATCCAGAGCACGCGACTGCCGCGATTGCCGTCGTCGTCGTTATCCGACGTGAAGATGTTGCCGAGAGAGTTGAGCGAGGTCTCATAGTTGTTCCGCTGGCGGTCGGCGAGGATCTCGAACTGGGTGCCGTCGCGGTTGACCCTGAGCGTGTTGGCGAGCTGGTCTGACGAGACGTGCCGGCCCGACTTATCAACGACGTTGAAGTTCTGCTCGCGGTGCGAGTGGTCGGTCTGATACGAGCAGCAGCCGTCTCCGTGGGTGAAGTAGAGCTTGCCGTCAAGCCCGAGCACCATCCCGTGGACACCGTGGTCCGAATCGACGCCGCCGAAGCCAGTCAACAGCGCGTAGCGCTTGTCGGCCTTATCGTCGCCGTCAGTGTCTTCAAGGACGAGTATGTCAGGGCTGTTGCCGACATAAACCTTGCAGCCGAGATACTTTCCCTGCTTGCTCCATTTTTCCTCAATTGCCAGACCCATCGGGATCGGGAAGATCTTGTCGGCGAAGACGATCATCTTGTCGGCCTTGCCGTCGCCGTCGGTGTCCTGAAGGATCTTGATCTTGTCGGAGTCGGCCACCCTGGGGAAACCCTTGCCGCCGCCGTGAGTGGCGCGGTAATTGATGCCCTCGGTGATCCAGACCCGCCCGCGCGAGTCGATATCCATTGTGGTCGGGTTGATGACGAGCGGTTCGGACGCCCAGAGCGTGGCCTCAAGCCCATCGGCCGGCTTGAGAAGCTTGGCCGACTGCTCGGGGCTAACCTGTGCCGAGGCAAGGCTCGACCAGGCGACGCAAAAGACACCGATCCCCACGACCGCCCGGACGGCGACCGCAAGGCGCGGAGGAATGAGAGCGAACATCGGCGGCTCCTCTGGCTGGGAGTGTCGGCAAATCTTGGAGTGTGCGAATCAAGGGCGAGCGGACGGAGGGCAGGCCCGACGCGGCCTTATTGTGTCGCGCCGAGCCTGAAGAGTCTAGCCGCCCCCTCGCTGGATCAGCGTGAGCTGGCGTCCGCGTGCCTCGAAAGCCAGCCGAGGGCGAGCATTGAAGACCGTTCATTGGCTGATACCAACCCTTAAAATCGCCGTCGGCGTGACTGATCAAGCAGATCCCGACGAGCATTGAGGACGGTCGTGAACGTCCCGAGCGTACCGGCGACCCGCCTGGCTGTTGCGTCGAATCGTGCATGACCCTGGAGAGGTAAGCCCGGCCGTCGCGAGACAACTTTCCTACCCGCTTGCAACGCACGCCACCGTCGGTCTCAAGATAAGTAAGAATGAGATCTTGTCTCTATATTGTGTGGTGGTCACGCACGTCGCCAGCAGGCGTCGATGGCCAGTATAGATAGATTTGAGCCTTGGTTGATGGGGTAATATTTGCCTTGATGAGACCGCACTTACGACAGGAGTTCGCTCACTTGGAAATGAGGATAGGTCCATGATGTTTCGCGCTGACAAACTTCTCACGAATCTGCCCAAGCCGAAGCATCTCGACGCCAACGCAGGCGAGATGTCCACGCTCATGAATGATTTCTTCCAGACGATTAACTTCGGCGATCGCGACAACTACCAACCGTTCTACAAGTCGGTGTCGAACATCGCGGCAGAAGAGTGGGGGCACGTCGAGCAAGTCGCCAGCGCCATGAATCTCCTCCTGACCGGGACCACCGAGCGAGGTCACGACCCCGCCGCCGAGCCGCTCAACGACGTCCCGGGCTTCCGCAACACGTATCACTGCTTCGCCGCCGGTCAGAACGCCCTGCCGATGGATTCGATGGGCAACTTCTGGAATGGGAGCTACGTCCACTCCAGCGGCAGCCTCAAGCTGACCTGGTGCACAACGTCTTCCTGGAGTTGAACGCCCGGGCGACCAAGCTCAAGGTCTACGAAACGACGCCGCCCCGGCACGATCATCGGGCCGGGGCGACGTGAGGGGATCGAGGCCGGGGGCGGCGTCAGCGAGGCCGGGGCGCGGGTCGATAGGCGATCGCCCGGCGCACGGCGGGGGGGATCGGCACGTCTTTACCCTTGATCGAGGTCCAGAGGATCTCGTTCAGCTCGAAGTCGTCGATCTTGTCATATTCCGAGAAGTCCATCGCCTTCGACCGATCGGCCCCGTAGGCGGTGGCGGTGTTCACTGCGTTGAGGTCGATCCGGGCGGGCACGCACGCATAGGGCGTGAGGTCGGCCGCGTTGCTGAACGAGCCAAACATCGGCTGCGCGCCGGCGTCGAACTGGCTGAGGGGGGGCAGTCCCAGGATCAGCTCGATCGTGCGGAGCATGCTCGCCGTGCTGTATTGGGTGCTATCGAGGTGATGTCGCCTGGTATAAGGGCTGATGACGAGGCCAACGGTTCGGTGGGCGTCGACATGGTCGGGGCCGTTCTGCGCGTCGTCCTCGATCACGAAGATCGCGGTCTTCGGCCAGGCCTTGCTCTTCGAGACGGCCTCCACTAATCGGCCGAGCGCCAGGTCGTTGCTCGCGACGCAGGCGGTCGGCGTGTTTGCGCCGGGGGTCGTGCCCGAGGTGTGGTCTTCGCCGAGGCTCATGACGATGAAGCGAGGCAGGGTGCCCTTGGCTTCGAACTCGGCGAATTCTTTGAGGAAGACATCAACATTATCGGTGTCGCGGGGCCGCTTCCCCTTCACCTGAGCGACGCCGAAATCGGGGCAGATGTGGCCGATAAGGCCCGGCACCATTCCCTCCATGATGAACTT
This sequence comes from Isosphaeraceae bacterium, assembly GCA_025356435.1. Taxonomy (GTDB): domain Bacteria; phylum Planctomycetota; class Planctomycetia; order Isosphaerales; family Isosphaeraceae; genus CAMFLR01. The sequence goes on from JANXSY010000073.1 coordinate 60,174, forward strand.
GCCGTCAGGCTGGCTCACCCTGCGGCCAAGCTCACCGTAGCTCCGATAGCTCAGGTTGGCGCGGGCACAGGCGTCCCACAAGAAACCCGAGGGGGCCTTCATCAGATCTCCCTCGTCGTCGAGTTCGATCCCCTCGCGGCGGGAGTACGTCAGTGCCCAGTTCTTCGACGTGTAGTCGGTGCCGTACGCCATCGTCGACCAGGGGTGGCCATCGGCTGAGACGTGGCCGTTGCAATAGAGGTTGTCAAGAAGAACATAGTCATCGGCGAGCTTGTGATGGTTCGGAGTGACCTCGGCACCGAACATCACGCACGAGGGATCACCATTGCCGCGCGGGATGTCGCCGAACACCTGGTCATAAGTGCGATTCTCTTTAATGATGTAGATGACATGCTCGATCGGCGACGGGTCGCCCACCTTCGTCGGGATCGCTGTCTTTTCCTTCGAAGGCACTTCGGCGAGCAGTTTGTCGGAGTAGGGACAGTTCGCATAGACCATCGACGTATAGCCCGCGAGCGTCTTCTCGTCAGGCACGTCGACGATCGAAATCGCCCCGGAGAGCGTGGTGCCGATATAGGCGAACGGCATGATCCGACGCCGGGTGATCGGGTCGTAATCGACCTTCTTGCTCGGGTCAGTGATCGGGTTGGCACGGGTCTGATTCCCCTTGCCGACACCCACGAGCAGACGCTTGCCGTCAGGGGTGACGGCGACCGAGGTCGGATACCAGCCGGTTGGGATGAACCCACGCACTTCGCTCTTCATCGGCTTGGCGATATCGATGACAACCACGCAATTGTTGTCGGCGTTGGCCACGTAGAGGGTCTTGCCGTCGGGCGAGACCGCAACCGCGTCGGGCGTGCTGCCCTCGGGGGCGAGCGGGAAGAGGGCGGTCGAGATCGTCTCGATCGCGTGCCCTCGCTTCGTGTCGATCACCGAGACGCTGTTGCTCGAAGCACACGCCACGAAGATTCGCGTGTCTGTCGGATGCACCGCGATCTGATTCGGATGCTCGCCCACGGCGATCTTCGAGACCACCCGAAGGTCAACAGGGTCGATCGCCAGCACACAACGGCCAACCCAGTCCGAGACGTAGAGCATCGAGCCGTTTCGCGCGATGGCGACATCATAGGGCCTGATGCCGGCCTTGCCCGTGCGAATCGGCTTCGTGCCCGCGACGTCGGTCGCGCTGATCGTGCCAGCATCAATGTCGAGCGTGTAGAGGGTCGCGCCGTCGCCGCTCAGAGCGATCCCGCTCTTGAAGTCAGGCCCAACCTGGATTTCGTCCAGCGTGGCCGACTTCCGCGACGACTTCTTGGATGCCACATCGGGCTCCGGCGGGCTCTTCAGCGCGAAGCCCTTCTCGTCGAGCTCGAACATGTGAACGGCCCCGCCGCCGCCGCCCGACCACCAGACCCGCCGCGATTTCGGATCGTGGGCCAGGCCAAACCAGCTCTGGCGGACCGTCACCTTGGCGTCGACTGAACCTCGGTCAAGGTCAACGAGGCTCAGTTCGTGGGCGTTGAAGCCGCTGGTTGCGACAATCGCGTGCTTGCCGTCGGCGAGCGGCACGATATTGAGCGGGAGGTCGGCGAGTGGCACCTGCCGACCGACGGGCGAGAGGGTCCAGCCGTTCGGCAAGAGAAAGCCCCGATCGGTCGGGCCGGCATAGCGCGGCTTGTCTTCGCCGATCAGGGGTAGCGTGATGGTCGTCGCAAAGGCGACGGTAAGCGCGATGACGCGGCGAATCATAGGGTAGGCTCGTGCAGGGTAAATCGGCGAGGACGGGTCACGGAGGAGGCTGTTATCATGGGCGACCTGGCCCGGCTTGTCCAATGAGGAGTTTGTGAACGAATCATGTCGAAACGCGTCTTCTGTGCGGTCGTCCTCGGATTCATCTGCGTCCACCCCGTCGGGGCCGCGATCACTTTCCGAGACATCACCCCCGGATCGGGCGTCAGCTTCCGATTCCACACCGGCTCGCGCGGGCGGCACGACCTCCCCGAGATCATGGGCGGAGGCGTCGCCCTGATCGACGTTGACGATGATGGCCGGCTCGACCTCTATTTCTGCAACGGAGGCCCGATCGGTGATGGCCCCGGCCCTGACCCGCCCGGTGCCCTCTACCGCAACAACGGTAACGGCACCTTCACCCCCCTGCCCAACCCTCCCTCCGGCCCTCCCTACGCGATGGGTGCCGCTGTCGGTGACTATGACGGCGACGGACGTGACGACCTGTTCATCACAGGATGGCGCGGGCAGAGGCTCTATCGAAACATGGGGGGCGGCACCTTCGCCGACGTGACCGAGAGGGCGGGACTCGCAACCATCCGCTGGACCACCTCCGCCGCGTTCGCTGACCTCGATGGCGACGGCGACCTCGACCTCCACGTCGCCGCCTATCTCGACTATGACCCCGACGCCGCCCCCTTCGCCGCCGCTCCCGACGGCAAACGCGACTACCCCGGCCCTGAAGACTTCCCTGCCCAGCCCGACCTTCTCTATCGCAACAACGGTGACGGCACATTCACCGACATCTCGAAATCTTCCGGGATCGACCTCCCGCAAGGCCGAGGGCTGGGCGTGCTTATCGCTGACCTTGTCGGCGACGCCAGGCCGGACATCTTCGTCGCCAACGACGGCTCCCCCGCCTTCCTCTTCGAGAACCGGGGCGACCTGAAATTCATCGAGGTCGCGCTTGCCTCGGGCGTCGCCCTTGACGGCCGGGGGAATGCGCTCGCGGGGATGGGCGTCGCGCTCGGTGAGATCGACGGGCGAGATACGCTATTCGTCACGAATTTCCTCGATAGATCGACGGTCGCCTATGCCGCGATCCGTCGCGACGTGTTTGAAGATGTCGGCCCCCGACTCGGTCTCGACGCCGCCACCCGCCGCGTCAACGGCTTCGGGATCGCCCTCGAAGACTTCGACGGAGACGGCCGTCTCGACCTGATCCAGGCCAACGGCCATGTCCTTGACCGCGAGCGGCTCGGCGTCCCATTCGCGATCCGACCGCTTGTCCTCAAGAACGACGGTTCTCGATTCGTTGACGTGTCTGCGGGCGCGGGGCCAGCCTTTGATCGCGCGATCCTCGGCCGGGGTCTCGCCGTTGGCGACCTCAATGACGACGGCCGTCCCGATGTGGTCATTGCCTCGCTTGACTCCTCGCCGCTCCTGCTCATCAACACCTCCCCCACCCCGCCCGGCCTGACCCTCGAACTCGTCGGCCGACCGCCTTCAAACCGCGCCGCGATCGGGGCGAAGATCCTCGCCAGAGTCGGCGACCGGGCGCTCGTCCGGCGGTTGGTCGGCGGCGGCAGCTACCTCTCAGCCTCGGATCGCCGCGTCCACCTCGGCCTGAGCGGGGCGATCAAGGTCGATCGTCTGGAGATCGTCTGGCCGTCCGGTCGACGAGAGTTCTGGGGCGACGTGGCGCGCGGCCATCGGCTCAAGGTGGTCGAAGGGACGGGGTTGCAGGACTGATCCGGTTCGCGATAAGGGGGGGATGTTGGCCAAACCATAGGACTCGACCGCGAAGGACCTTCTCGAAGCCGACCCGTCGGCCTGGATGGCCTTGCTCCAGCTTCCCGCCGACGGGCGTCTCGCTCGTCGACTCGAACCTGGCGACGATCACCGCCGAGGCTGACAAGGTCATCCGCGTCGACGGTGCGGCCCCTTGGATGGTCCATCTCGAAGTGCAGGCTGGGCGTGACCCGTCGCTACCGAGGCGACTGCTGCGGTACAATGTCTTGCTGGAGCATCGGCATCTCCTGCCAGTCCTCTCCGTCGCGGTCCTGCTGAGGCGCGAGGCCGATCACCCGGGCCTGACGGGCGACCTGGTCCGATCGTTGCCCGAGGGTCGGTCCTATCTCTCGTTCCGATACGTCGTCTTGCGGATCTGGGAGCAGCCCCTCGACCTGATCCTGAACGGCCCGCTTGGCACGCTCCCACTCGCCCCACTTTGCGACGTTGACCCGAGCCGATACCCCGAAGTGATCCGTCGTCTCGAACACCGATTCCGGACCGAGGCCGAGCCCGAAGAGTCACAGCGATTGCTGGCCTCAACACGGCTCCTGTTGACGCTCCGCATCCCACGCGACCAGGCGAACGATCAGCTTCGAGGAGTCGATCACATGCCTCGGCCGATCATTCATGGACTCGAAGAGACGTGGATTTATCAGGAGATCCTCAAGCGGGAGATCGATCTGGGCAAGATCAACGAAGGCCAACAGGTTGTCCTTCTGCAAGGCCGAATCCGATTCGGCCCCCCCTCCCGAAATCGTCAAGTCAGTGGAATCGATCGACGACCTCGGACGGCTTCGAGTGCTCTCCTCACGAATTCTTGTCGTTTTGACATGGGATCAGTTGCTTGAAGGCATGAGCGAGACTGTGGCCGATCCGGATTAAGTCATCCTCAACGCCACATGAATCAGCGCCAGGCCACCGAGGACGAAGGTCGGGAAGAGCGCGAACATCACTCCGAGCATCGCCCACCATGCGCCGAGAAACCGGCCGATCAGGCGGGGGTCGTCGGCGATCCGATCGATCGGGGCCGTCGGGTTCGGCCCGAGCAGGGTGCGCGGCAAGACCCAGATGATCCCGACCACCGCCGCCAGCAGGACGACGACCTCGGGGGCCTTGCCCGGATCGAAATAGATCGCGCTGTTGGTCTTGATGGTGAGCATCTCTTCGGCGGCGATGAGCATGGTCTTCAACCGATAAGGGCCATCCCACGGGAGCGATTCGTCGCCCCGGATCTGCGAGACGGCCGCGAAGATCAGCATCGCCAAACCGGCAGTGAGCAGGCCCTTCAACACCAGCACGACCAGCCGAGGGACGTGCGAGCCGCCGCGAGGCGAGTCAACCTCCAGACCCGGCTCGATCGGCCCCGCGACACCTCGCGCCGCCAGCCCTGCGGCAAGCGCGACGAAGGCGGCGGCGATCGCGCCTGTCCCGAGCGGACTGATGACGTTCCAGAACCCCTCGGCCAGCCAGGGTTGAAGCCTCGGCACCCCCACGAACAGGGCATAGACGCCCATCCCCCAGGCCGCGAGCGCCGTCGACGCTCGATAGCTGACGGCCGCCCATGACCTCGGCCCGCGAACCTCGCCCCGCAAGTCGCGGCCGAGCCAGTGGGCCGTCAGTCCGCACGCGATCATCCCCAGCGCCGCGACGATTCCCGACGTGATTAAACGATCGGGAAGGGATACCCAAGCACGTCCGTCAAGCAGCAACGGCTCGATCGCGTGGCCGAATCGGGCCTTTCCATTCATCATCGCCGGCCGCCCCTGGGCGAGGTAGACCACGTCGATCGCGATCAGCACCATATACGGGACGACCATCTGGAAGGCTGTCAGAATGAGCAGGCCCGACATGCCCGAGAACACAATCGAGACCACTCCCGATCGACGCCGGATTTGCCCTCGCCTCGGTCGTGTCGGCGCGATGCCGAGCATGACGCCGATCAGGCCGATCGCCAACGCCAGGGCCAGCAATTTCGCCGGCCAGCCGGTCTCGTTGAACCACGCAACGATCCCCATCGAGCGATCGTCTCGACTCAGCACGACCGACTCCGTCAGCGCCAATCCGAGCAAGAGCATCACCGCGACCCATCGCCAGACTCGCCCGAAAGCCCTCCCGCTCGCGATCGTATCCGCCACCAGCCGCCCCACGACGGCCGAGAGGATCGCCAGCAAGACAACGCCCGCCACGCGATCCGCATTTAACGCGGGCACCGGAGACCCCCAGAGGCCGGTCGCCCCCCGAACCATCGCGAAGAATACCGCCGCCCCCAGCACCCAGACCGTCAAATCTCCCAGCCTGATCGGCCTCCGCTCGCCCGGCTTCGCCCCATCATTCATCGCCCTGGCCTCCTGTACGACATTTGTAGCAGATCAGGGAGACCCGGAACAAGTCGTGAGGATTGCAAAGCGTTCCTTGTCGAGACGTCCTGCTTAACCTCGGGCGAGCTTGAGGCTGAGCGGTACTTCGAGCCCGTGGGCTTCGAGCAGGGCCTCATCGGCGAGGACGACGCCGGTTGGACCGTCGGCGACGACTCGGCCGCCGTCGAGGATGACGGTGCGCGGGCAGAGTTCGAGCACCATCTCCAGGTCGTGCGTGGCGATGAGCTTGGTCGCGGGCAGGCCGCCGATCAGCTTGAGGAACCGTCGACGGCCACGCGGGTCGAGGTTGGCCGTCGGCTCGTCGAGGACGAGGACCGTCGGCTCGCACGCGAGCACTCCGGCAAGGCAGACGCGCTTGCGCTCGCCGAAGCTGAGGTGATGCGGGGGCCGATCCGCCGCGTCGAGCAGGCCCACCCGCGCGAGGCATTCGAGCGCCAGGCGACGCGCCTCGATACGTCCCTTTCCCAGATTGAGCGGGCCGAAGGCGACATCTTCGATCACGCTCGTGCTGAACAACTGGTCGTCGGGATCTTGGAAGACCAGGCCGACGCGGCGACGGACCTCGTGCGCTGTTTTGGGACTGATCTCGATCCCATCGACGCGAATCGAACCGCCGAATCGATCTTTCGTCGATTCTGACAGGCCGTGCGAATGCCCGGGGGAGGCCGCCCTGCCGCGATCAGGCAGGATGCCGTTCAGGTGCAACAGAAACGTACTCTTGCCCGCGCCGTTGGGTCCGACCAGAGCAACGCTCTCGCCGGCCGCGATCGTCAGCGTCACCCGATCGAGCGCGAGCCGGCCGTCGGGATAGCGGTAGGTCAGATCGGATACATGAACAGCCGCTGGGATGGTCATGTCTTGTCGGCCCCGTCGAGGGTGCGGATCGTGCCGTCCCAGCCCCTCGCCAGCATCGCCGCGTGCACTCGTTCCCCGCGCTCGAACGACCGGACGAACAGCATCCCGATCAGTCCCGTAAGCAGCCCCCAGTCAAGCCGCCCCGAGCGCCGGAAGGTACGCGACCGCCTTGCCTGAGTCATCCTTGCCATCTCATCGAAAAGGACGTGCAAATATCGGCCCATGAAATGGAGCGTCGAGACCAGCACGGTCGGCATCCCGAGCCGTCCCAGCCCGACCAGCACTCGGCGGAACGGAGTGGTGCCTGCAAGCGTGAGCACGCTGACAAACGCCAGGCTGTTCTTCGACAAGATCGAGAGCCAGACCGCGAACGGGCCGAGCCTCACGCGATCAGGATGCGACTGCGCGACCATCGCCGCTAGGAACCCGACCAAGACCACGAAGCCGAGCCATCGGCCGATCAGCTCGCGAGGGGGAATCTGCGAGAGGCCGACGATGAATGAGAGGATCAAGGCCTCGACAACGAGCGGACGCCAGAGGCCAACGGGTGTCGCCACCACGGCCACGACGAAGCTGAGCGTCGCCACGATCTTGATCCGGGCGTCGAGTCTCTGGAGCGGTCCGTCGGTCTCCGCCTGCCGTTCGAGAGCATCAAGCCGCATCCGGGGCGACCCCTTCCGACCGGCCCTTGGTCTGACCTCCGCCCGAGAACGTCCGGGCCAGCACCAGCCCCACGCCAAAGACGACCAGTGTGCCGACCGCGCCCGCTGCCGCCTTCGCGAGCGTCTTGAACCGCTCCAGACCGGGCATCTCGTAGTCACGCATCGGCGACTTGACGAGTGAGGGCGTGTTTTCGTTGATGAATCTCATCCGATCACCGACCGCGTTCAGGCCATCGGGATGCTTCGAAGCGAACGGTGCGAGGAAGATCGCGACCACCATCGCCAGGCCCAGACCCGCCAACGCCACCTGTCCCCAGCGGGCGGCCGTGGTCTCGCCGTTCGCGTCGGGTTCATAAATCAAATCGGGACGTGTCTGCAGGACGAATTTGACGACCAGCCCGGTGATGATGGCCTCTCCCAGGCCGATCCCGGCGTGGACGAGCACCATCCAGCCGAGCACGCTCAGGAACTCATCGCCGCGTCCCGACACGGCCAACTCGACCGAGAACGCCCCCGCTGCCAGAATCACCGAGAACCACGCCGCCGCCATCGCCCCGATCAAGACGCCCCTCGGCCCGCCGATCGCGCGGCGGATCGGGGCGTACATCGCATAGCCGATGACCGAGCCGATCAGCCCCATGTTGATGAAGTTCGCCCCCAAGGCCGAGAGCCCGCCGTCTCCGCAGAGCAGGCACTGGACGATCAAGACAGTCGCGATCACGCACGACCCAGCCCAAGGCCCAAGCATCACCGCCGCGAGCACCCCGCCGAGTAGGTGCCCCGACACCGGCGCGACCAGGAGCGGGAAGTTGACCATCTGTGCCGCGAAGACGCACGCCGACATGATGCCCATCAACACCGTTGTCCGATCGCGAAGCTGCCGTTTGAGCCGACTCACCCCGAACGCGAGCCCGCCCACGGCGATCGCGGCCGTCGCGGCGATCACTCTCGGGTCATCAATGACAGCGTCGGGGATGTGCATCGCTTGCGGACTCGCCTCACACCTGATGCCGATCGGGGGCTCGATCGTCGTGCCCTCATGGTACGCGCTGTATGCCTGTTCGTCAAAAACTTCATACCGAAAGCACTGCCGTTGCATTCTCTTATTCCGATGGTCTCCGTCGGAGCGAGGGCTTGTCCGAACCTCCGCCGCCTCTTATTGTATATGGCCATCTCTTTAATCGAGGCTATTTATGAGCGAATACCAATACTGCGAGTTCCGCGCGATCGATCGCCCTCTCGACCAGAACGAGCGGGACAAGCTGCGTACCCTCTCGACTCGGGCCGAGATCACGGCGACGAGCCTCACCAATACCTACCAATGGGGCAGTTTCAAGGGCGACCCCGCGAAGCTGATGGACCTCTATTTTGACGCCTTCGTTTATGTGTCCAACTGGGGCACGTATCGGCTGATGTTCCGCATTCCAAGACGGTTCATCGATGTCGAGACGGTCTCGGCCTATTGCGACGACGAGACCCTCTCAATGACGGTCAGTAAGAACCACGTCGTCCTCGAATTCTGTATCAATCAAGAGGCTCCAGACGACTGGGTCGAGGGCGAGGGCCTGATGGCTGCCCTGATCTCGCTTCGGTCCGACCTGATGCGCGGAGACCTTCGCGCGTTGTATCTCGGATGGCTCGCGTCGATCCGGGCCGACGGTTGGGACGACGACGGACAGTTCGAACCCCCCGTCCCGCCCGGCCTGGCGAAGCTCTCGGCACCGCTCCGGGCGCTCGTGGAGTTCATTTGTGTCGACGACGAATTGATCCAGGTTGCCGCGTCGGCCAGTAGCGGCGAGCCGCCCGCCGAGCCCTCGCCGATCGAGTTCGCTGGATGGATCAAGGGGCTGACTGCCTCCGAAAAGGATGCGTACCTGTTGCGATTTGTTACCGACGAAGGAGACATCCCCCTCCGCGCCGAGCTATCGAGGCGGTTCCGCGAGTCGACCTTGCCGAAGGCCACCAAACCCGTCCCGGCATCCAAGCGTCGCACGGCCGCCGAGTTGCTCGTCGCCTATGACACGTTGCTCGAAGAGAAGCGGCAGAAGGCGGCCGAGCGAGCGGTCAAGGAGACGGCTCGACGCGACCGCGAACAGGCCGAGGCCCGCGCCAAACTTCTCGACAACTTGGCTCGGCGTGAGTCGTCGGTCTGGGGCGAGGTCGACGAGTTGATCGCCATGAAGCGTCCCAAGGAGTATGATCGAGCCATCGACCTCCTCTCCGACCTGCACGAACTGGCCGCACGTTCGGGACGCGAGGCCGAGGCCCAGGCGAGGATTCACGAACTTCGTCGAAAGCATCAGAGCAAATCGAGCTTCCTGAGTCGGCTCGACGCCAAGGGACTCGGCACGTAAGCCCCGATCGGACCACCCGGAGCCTCGACCATGCGACGGACCCTGATGGCCCTTGCCGTCCTGCTCGGTCTCCCCCTGACCGTCGTCGCCTGCCTCTGGGACCGCGATACTCCCGCCCAGGAAGCCAAGGGGCTGCCCGAGGTCGTGGCGGTCCTCACCGGCCGGTTCGAGCGGAACACGCCGCTGTTCTATGAGATGCGGCTGACCCGAGTCTCCGCCCAACTCCAGAGCTTTCCCGAAGACCTCGCCGCCTATGACGACGCCGGGGTCGCCTGCGATCGCCTCGGGCGTGGAGACGAGGCGGTCGCGTGGATGGAGCGGAAGCGAGCCCAGCTCGATCGGCTTGAATCAAAGAGTGCGGGCGTGAAAGAGCATCGATACCGATATCATGCGAACCTCGGCACGTTTTTCGTGCATCGGTGGTCGCGGCAAGGCGGCGATCGTGGCAAGCTCGGCGAGGTGAAGGCTGCCCGCGACCAGATCGCCAAGGCGCTCGAGATCAACCCGAACGCCCACTTCGGCCGCGAGATGTATCAGTTGCAAGTCTTGAATTGGATCATCGAACCGCCAGCTTCCGAGAACTTGCAATTCCTGCCCAACATTCTCGGCTGGGCTGCCGACGCATTCTCAGACCTCGCCGACCCCCAGCAGGCCGACGACGCGGTACGGGGCCTGTCTGGGCTGGTCGTGCTCGGCAACGCCTGGGAGAGTGTTGACATCGTTTATGCGTTATCCATCGCCCTCCAACACGACACGCTCGGCTTCGCGAAAGATCGCAACGGTGGCCGGAACTCGCTTGCCTCCCTCGCCTGGCTCCGCTGCCGCGAGTTGATCGACGACGGCAAACGCTCGATCCTGCCCGATGCACCGAAAGGCGAGGCCCTGAAGGCCAAGCTATCTCGGCCCGATTTCCTGCATGATGGTTTCCTGCATGATGGTTTCCTGGATCAGGCTTTCGTCAAGCTCCGCGTCGAGGCCGCAGCCTGGCACAAGGCCCGCACCGCCTTTATGACCGGGCGACTCCAGCAAGGCCGACACCCCGACACCGATGCCGACTTCTGGACCGGTTACACCGAGAAGTCCGCGCCGGACCTTCCAACGAAATCCCTGCCCGACGTTTACTATGAAAAAATGAGGAGGACACGTAACTTCAGCATCGCTCTCTTTATCACCGTCCCGACGCTCCTGATCGGCTCGATTGTCGGACTGGCGATCTATAGGGGCAGACGCGAGCGGATCCGGCACGCCATGTTCGCCCCGAAAGCGTAATCACCTGTCGCGCTCCAGATGAGTGACTCGGCGACACTTCCTACCCGCACCCCCCTCGACGGGGTTCGCTCCGACCGGTTAGCCTGACGAGCGCAATCGTCCATCCTTGGGGAGAGTCCGACCGTGCGAGTCTTGATGACAGGTGGCTACGGCTGCATCGGTTCGTGGGCGACCCGGCAACTACTGGATCAGGGGCAAGACGTCTGGATCTTTGACCTCAAGGAAGACACCCATAGGCTTGACCTCCTCATCACCCCCGACGAACGCCGACGCGTCCACTTCCTGCCGGGCGACGTTGCCGATCCCGCCGTCTTCCGCGCGGCGGTCGAGTCGATCAGGGCGACCCACCTGCTCCACCTCGCTGGTTTGCAGGTGCCTACCTGCCGCGCCAATCCGATCCTGGGAGCGACGGTCAACGTGATCGGCACCCTCTCGGTCTTCGAGGCCGCCGCCGCGCTCAAGGGCCAGGTTGAGCGGGTTGTCTACGCGAGTTCCGCCGCCGTCCACGGTCCTGCCGACCATGACTCGGCCGACCCGATCGGCGACGAGGTCCGGCTCGCCCCGCTCACGCATTACGGTGCGTTCAAGGTCTGCAACGAGCTGAACGCCCGCGTCTACTGGCTCGACCAGGGGATCAGCAGCGTCGGCCTCCGCCCCTGGACAGTCTACGGCGTTGGCCGCGACTTCGGCGTCACGAGCGAGCCGACTAAAGCCATTAAATCAGTCGCCGCCGGCCGTCCCTATCACATCAGTTATGGAGGCGTGCAAGACCTCCAATACGTCGCCGATGTCGCCGGCTGCTTCCTCAAGGCCCTGACCGACCCCTTCGAAGGGGCCGAGTCTTACAACGTCCGGGGCGCGGTGGTCTCGATCGAAGAATTCGTCTCGACCCTCTGCGAAGTTGCTCCCGCCGCTGCCAAGCTCGTCACCCACGGCAACCGCCAACTCCCGATCGCGCCTAACCTCGACGATTCCCGGCTCAGTGAGCGCTTCGCCGAACTCCCCCTGACCAGCCTTGCCGAAGGTATCGCCGAGACCTATCGACGCTTTGCAACGCTTCATGCTGAGGGATGTCTTGATCTCAGCGATCTGGGGTGACGACCCGACGAATGGGACGCAAGGCTCAGGGCTCAGCAGTCGCTGCGCGTTCTTCGGCGATCGGAGCAAGTCGGCGGTCTCCATCAAGCTCCGCAATTCATTGGCCGCGATAAGGGCCACATCTTCGTTTCCGACGATTGTCCGGGAGATCGTCCGCAGGTCAAGGAACCCTCAGAAACTCGGGTGACGCTTTCGAATCCGGTCGTTCGCTCGGACATCGTGTCCAGAATCAAGAGCGAAACCCCGTCCAATCGTCGGCCCTTCAAACGAGGTAGGCGGTTTTCCCGTTCGATTCTATACTCGATGAATCTCGCAGACGGGTAGGACGTCCGTCAACCGCACCGGCAAGGAGGCCGCGACCTCGATGCGACGCATTCACGAGCTTGACGCCCTGCGCGGGATCGCGGCGATTGCGATCGTCGTCTTCCACATGCGGTTCCTCGACGCCTCCCCCGCGATGGGCTCGGCGGTCGACCTGTTTTTCGTCCTCTCGGGCTATCTCATCACGACGATCATCCTCGAACAGGGTCGGTCGTCAGGGTTCTTCTGGACGTTCTATGCCCGTCGGTCGCTGAGAATCTGGCCCATCTATTATCTTGCTCTGTTCGCCTGCGTCGCGGTAAATCCCCTGCTTGTGAAGCGCGAACCGCTCGACGGGTTCTGGTATTACGCGACCTATCTCCAATATGTGCCCGGCTACTGGCACGCCGAGACGCCCGCGTTCAGTCGGCTGTTCCTTCACACCTGGACGCTGGCGATCGAGGAGCAGTTCTATCTGCTCTGGCCCCTGGTCGTGGTCGTGCTCGGGCGGAAACGGTTGCTCTGGGGGATCGTGCCGCTCGTGATCGCCCCGATCGCGCTGCGGGCCTATGGCTTCCATCGCCACATGCTGTTCACCCGCTGCGACTCGCTCGCCCTCGGAGCGTTGCTCTCACTTCTGTTTCTCGACCGCGACTGGACCGAAGAGCGGCGATCGAGTGCTCGCAGGGCCTTCGTCGCGATCGGAGTGCTGGCCCTGGTCGCGCGACAGGTCGTCGGGCCGATGCTCACAAGGTTTGACCCAGTCCCCGGTGGCGCGTGGGCAGTCTGGATGTTCGCGATGGCGACGGCTGAGCTGAACATCCTCTATTTCGCGGTCGTGGGAATTGTCCTCCTCGACCACGGCCATCGGAGGCTCCGCTGGCTCCGATCCCCCGCGCTCGTTCACGCGGGGACGATCAGCTACGGCATCTATCTCTATCACCCATTTGTGCTCATATTCGCACCCATAATCCAGCGGGCGATCGGCCTCAAAGGCTCGCCGTGGCTCGACGTGGCGAAGTTGGCACTCTGCGTCGGCCTGGCCGAAATCTCGTGGCGGCTCGTCGAACGGCCCCTGCTCCGGTTCAAGGATCGCTTCCCCTACCACCGCGAGCCCAACCCGCTCCTCAAGGGGCCGCATTCGGCGACACCTCTCAAGGCAAACGAAGCCCAGGCCGAATCGAGCCATTCGCAATAAAGGACTCGGCAACACGATTCGCGGGACGACCCTCCTCGATTTCCCGATGGTGTCTCGTGTACGGGCCACGATAGCGGCCGCGCGCCCTTGATTAGCACCATGAATTCGAGGCCAATCCCATGTCCGAATGCTCGCAAGCCAAGCTCGACGCCAATCGCCTC